>CAVIES010000021.1:0-19939 GCA_963641675.1 Anaerovoracaceae bacterium | reverse complement strand
TGGCCGGTGCCAGTCGGCAGGCGGGGGCAGCACGCGACGGGTGGACGGAAACCTAGGGCGAGCGGCTAGAGCTGGATGGCTCCCTGGCGAATGACCTTGGGCTCCGCGCCGGTGGCATCCACGATGGTGGAGGCCTCGCCCGCGGGCGTGGGGCCGGCGGCAAGCGTGAGGTCTGCCGCATCCGCGATGCGGCGCTCGATGTCATCCGAGGTGGCAGGTGCGGGCATGCCGTGGGTGTTGGCGCTCGTCACGGCAAGAGGGCCCACCTCGCGAGCGAGGGCGCGCACGAGCGTGGAATCCGGCACGCGAAGGGCAACGGTGCCATCGGCACGGCGGAACTCCGCCGGCACCTCCTCGCTCGCGCGAACCACGAGCGTGAGGGCGCCGGGCCAGGCCTTCTCCGCCAGCTCCTGGGCCCAGGCCGGGACATCCGCCGCGTAGCGGGAGAGGTCCTCGGCGTCTGCCACGAGGAGGGGGAGCGTCTGGGAAAGATCGCGGCGCTTAATCTCAAAGATGCGAGCGTGGCCAGGGTTTCCCGGCACGGCGGCGGCGCCGATGCCGTAGACCGAATCGGTGGGCATCACGACCACGCCTCCCTCGCGAAGCACCTGCGCGGCGGCTGCGAGAACCTCGGGCGCGGGATCTACCTGGTCGCAGGCAACGATTCGGCCTGCCGGCGTTGCCACGGGCGCGGCCTGGGGAAGCTCGCCCTCGCGCGCGGCGACGAGGAAGCGCGGGCGGTTCGTGAGGTCGTAGCGGATCTCCACCTGCTTCCAGCCGCCCTGGGCGCGGGCGAGTTCGGCCGCGGCGTCGAGGCACTCCTCGTGGAGCTCCACCGCAAAGAGACCGCCGGGCACGAGCGCCTTGGGCGCCAGCTCAAGCAGGCGACGATAGATGTCGAGGCCGTCCTCGCCACCGGCAAGGGCGAGCTCAGGCTCATGGTCGGCGACCTCGGCCGGCAGCTTCTGCATGACGGCCGTGGGGATATAGGGTGGGTTGGAGACGAGCACGGCAAAAGTGCCCATGAGCTCGGGCGAGACGCCGGAGGCAAGGTCGCACTCGACGATGTCCACAGCGCCCTCAAGCCCAAGGGCGTCGCGGTTCTCGCGCGCGAGGCCCGCGGCAATGGGCGAGATGTCGGTGGCCGTGACCAGCGTGCCCGGGCGCTCGCTTGCGATGGCGCAGCTCACGCAGCCCGTGCCGCAACCAACCTCCAGCACGCGGACGGGGCTCATGGCGCTCGCGGCGTCGATGCCCTCGAGCGCGGCATCTACCAAAAGCTCGGTCTCGGGCCTGGGGATGAGCACGCCCTCGCGGCAGGCGACGTCGATGAAGCGGAAGCTCGTCTTGCCCGTGATGTACTGGAGCGGCTCGCCCTTGGCGCGGCGGGCAACGTAGCCGTGCATGCGCGCAAGCTCGTCTGAAGAAAGCGGCTCGTCAAAGGCCATGTAGAGGCCCGTTCGGCTCTTGTCCGTGGCGGCGCAGAGCAGCCACTCGGCCGAGAGGCGCGCGTGGTCGTCACCCTTCTTGCCCAGGTAGCCGCGCGTCCATTCAAGGCAGCGCTTAATGGTCCAAGCCTCTTCTTCGGCCATGATTCCTCCGTGCGCGGCGGGCGGGCCCGCCGGGTTTTGGCGCAGCACACGCAGGCCGCACCTCATCGGTTTGCCGGCACCCCGTGCGGCCGGCCGTTTTCTCGCACTACATACTAGCGGGCGCGAGCAGGCCAGAAGGGGCGCGCGGGCAAACCTGACAACGAGTTCCGTTTGCTCCCAAAACGAGCCGCAGGCGGCAGGCAATGGCGCCCGAACGGCGGCGACCCCACTGAAACCCAACAACAAGGCACCTTGCTTTACCGGTACCCGCACCTCCCCCGCGTGAAAAGCCCCGCCAGGCGCGAGGCCAAGCGGGGCTGCAAGCTCCATCTATATGCGGGCTTCCGCGGGCGCTACACCTGCTGGGCGAGCTTCTCGGCACGGTCGGCCGCGGCGAGGGCGTCGATGACGGAGGGCAGGCCGTCGCCGAGCAGCACCGCGTTGTAGGTGCTGTTGAAGCCGATGCGGTGGTCGGTCACGCGGTCCTGCGGCTGGTTGTAGGTGCGGATCTTCTCAGAGCGGTTGCCGTGACCGATCTGGCTCTGGCGCTCGGCGCCGAGCTCGGCCTGCTGGCGCTCCAGCTCGGCCTCATACAGGCGGGCGCGGAGCATCTGCATGCAGACCTCGCGGTTCTGGATCTGCGAGCGCTGGTCCTGGGACTGCACCACGGTGTTGGTGGGCAGGTGGGTGATGCGCACGGCGGAGTAGGTGGTGTTAACGCACTGACCACCGGGGCCGGAAGCGCAGTAGGTGTCGATGCGCAGGTCTTCCTGGTTGATCTGGATGTCGATCTCGTCGGCCTCGGGCAGCACGGCGACGGTGGCCGTGGAGGTCTGGATGCGGCCCTGGCTCTCGGTCTTGGGGATGCGCTGTACGCGGTGGACGCCGCTCTCGTACTTCATGACGGAGTAGACGCGGTCGCCGGTGACCTTGAACTCGATGGTCTTGTAGCCACCGGAATCGGACGGGCTGGCGGAGAGGACCTCGGACTTCCAGCCCTTGCCGGCGATGAAGTGCTCGTACATCTTGAAGAGGTCGCCCGCGAAGATGCCGGCCTCGTCGCCGCCCACGCCGGCGCGAATCTCGACGATGGTGTCCTTCTCGTCAGCCGGGTCGGCCGGGATGAGCATGAACTTGATGTCTTCCTCGAGCTGGGGGAGCTTCTCCTCGTTCTCGGAGATCTCCATCTGGAGCATCTCCTTCTCCTCCGCGTCGGTGGCCTCGCGCAGCATCTCCTTGGCGGCGTCGATGTCGTCGAGGGCGCCGAGGTACTCGCGGGATGCCTTCACCAGGTCGGTCTGGTGCGCGTACTCCTTGTTGAGGCGCGTGAACTCCTTGATGTCGCTGGCAACGGCCGGGTCGGAGAGCTTCTTCTCGAGCTCCTCGTAGGCATAGATAAGCTTCTCGAGCTTGTCGCGCATGATGACTCCTTGGGATGAGGGCCGGGGCGATGCCGCGCCGGCCGGGAAAATTCGACGGGAATGAGGGACGGCGGGGCTTCGCCCGGCGCCGCGATTGGCAAGGTAGCTAGAGCTTGTCGTTCCTCAGATACATGTGGTTCCCTTTCGAATAAGCCCACGTATCATACCCCGAGCGCGCCGGCGCTGGGCTCGGCGGGTGCGGGTTGTGTATGGCTTGCGAACGAGAGCGGGGCACGAGCGGCGCGTTAGCGCGGCGATGGGCCAAAGCGGGCAGGCGGAAAGGATGCGCGGGTGCGTCGGCAATGCCAAGCGCGCGGCCGCCGTGAGCAGCCAGAGCGCGCAGCCAGGCTAGCAACTGCCACCGCGGACGGTAGCCAGCCCTACTCCGCGCTGGCCTTCGCTGCCTCCTCGCGGTCGCGGACGCACTCGAGCGCCGCGATGGCGCACTCGAGCATGGACTCCTCCGGCACGCGCGTGGTGAGGCGCTGCATCTGGAGGCCCGGCCACAGCACCACGCGAACGAGCGGCAGGTCGGGGTGGGTGCCGGCCCACTTGACCGTAACTTCGTAGGAGAGGCCCGCCACGAGCGGGATGAGCACGAGGCGGCTCGCGAAGACGAAGAGCGTGCGCGCGAGGCCGGAAAGACCTAGCGCCTCCGCCCAGACGGCAACCGGCACGAGCGTGTTCACGAAGATGGCCACGAGCATCGTCATGATAAGGAAGGCCGTGCCGCACCTCACGTGCAGGCGGCTGAACTTAGAGGCGTTGGCGGGCGTGAGGGGCAGGCCGTGCTCAAAGCAATGGATGCAGAGGTGCTCGGCGCCGTGATAGCCAAAGACGCGCGCCATGTCGGGCATGAGGCCGATGGCCCAGATGTAGGCCACGAAGATGACGATGCGCAGGGCCGCCTCCACGAGGTTCCACTGGATGGCGTTTGCCGTGGAGTACTCGCCGGCAATGAGGTTGGCAACGAAGACGGGCAGCGCCATGAAGAGGGCGATGCCAAGCAGAAGGCCAAGCACGAGCGAGACGGCCATGGCCGCGGGCGGCAGGCCCTCGGGCTCGGCCGCAGGGGCGCCGGCGTCGGAGGGCTCGGGCGCAGCAGTGCCCTCGCCGGGCGCAGCGGGCTCCACGGCAGGTGCGGTGACTCTCTCGCCATCCTTGCCCACCACGACCGTGAACTTCTCCCCGGTAGCAGGGACAACGCGGCCTGCGGCGAGCAGCGTTGCGTAGGTCTCGCCCTCGGCGTCGTAGGCGTGGTCGGCCGCGACGTTCATGGCCTTGATGGAGAGGACCATGCTCTCCACGAACGAGATGCAGCCACGCACGATGGGCCAGCGCTGCCAGGCGGGGCGATCGCCTGCTGCCGTAAGCAGGTGCTCCTCCACATAGATGCGGCCGCTGGGCTCGCGAACCGCGGCCGCCCAGCTGAGCTTGCCGCGCATCATCACGCCCTCGGTGAGCGCCGAGCCGCCGATATGGGTCTGGAACAGCTCGCCTTCCTCGGCGATTCCCTCAGTCTTCTTGGCCACGGACTCTCCTTGTGGTGGACGCGTGCGCGCATGGCGCGCCGGGCTTTTGTTAGGTACCCTACTACGGACGATGCAAACGCGCACAGGAGGACCCTATGCCCACCAAGCCCGAGCCCCTCTTCATAGACGGCCGCTACGTCTTCACCCTGAGCTCCTACGAGCCGGTACAGATCACCGTAAAGGTTCCCTACGTCACCGGCCAGGAGGTCGCGATGGGCCTTTCCGGCGTGCTCATGAGCCACGGCTACACCAGCGCGGAGGCGCCCTCCGACGCTTGGGTTGCCGAGAACTTTGAGGGGATCAAGACCCTCGACGAGCTCACGGCCGCCGTGCGCGAGGAGCAGGAGCGCATGAACCAGCACTACGCCGACGCCTCAAAGAGCACGCTTTGCGCCGCGGCCATCTCCGAGCGTCTTGAGCAGAGCATCCCCGCCGAGCTGGTGGAGCGCGCCCGCGAGAGCCTGAAGCAGGGCTACGAGGACCAGGTGGCCCAGAGCGGCTTTGAGCTTTCCGCCGTCATCGCCAGCATGGGCATGAGCGAGGCCGACTTCAACGCCATGCTCGACGCGCAAGCAGCGACCATCGCCGCCGAGGACGCCGCGCTCGACGCCGTGGCCGCCGAGTACGCCCTCTATGCCGAGGAGACCGAGCTGCCGGGAATCCTGGGGCTCTCCCCCGCCGAGGCCAAGGCGATTGTGGACGATGCCCGCGAGAGCGGCGCCTTTGACGGCCTCATGCGCCACGCCGTGCGCTGCAAGGCCGCGAACATCCTGCTTGATGAGGCCGAGGTGACCTACGAGCACGAGGACAAGGAGGCCGCCGAGAGGCGCGTGGCCGAGATGATGGCTGAGCGCGCGAGCTGGACCGCCCCGGGCGGTTGCTGCGGAGGCGGATGCGGCGGCGGTGGCTGCTGCGGAGGCGGCGACGGCGAGTGCGGCTGCGGCGGGGATTGCGACTGCGACGGTGACGGCGAGTGCGGCTGCGGCGGCAACGGCGACGGCTGCTGCTGCGGCGGCCACGACGAGGCTCAGCCCAGCGATGGCGCCGACGAGCACCCGCACCTCAAGCTCGTGTAGGCCCGAACGACATAGCGAACTTTCAGCCCGGGGCATCTGCCTCGGGCTTTTTGTTTGCCTCGACAACCGAGGGGCGGGGCTCCTCCCAAGCTGCGCCGCAGAGGGCCATGTCGCTGTGCCCGCGCTGCGCGCCCGCAAGCAACTGAGCTTGCCGGCAACGCCGTCCACCCTCGCGCGGCAAAAGAAAACCCCGCCCGGCTTTACGCCAGACGGGGTTCGAGTCGCTCTATGTGAGGGCGAGGTTACTCGGCGGCAGCCTCGGTCTCGACGGCCTCGGCGGGAGCCTCAACTGCCTCCTCGGCGGGAGCCTCAGCGGCGGCCTTCTCAGCCTCGGCAGCGGCCTTCTTCTCGTACTCAGCGGCGCGCTTGGCCTTCTCGGCGGCCTTGGCCTCGGCAGCGGCCTTGCGAGCGGCCTCGGCCTCGGCGGCCTTGGCAGCCTTGGCGGCCTTGGCGGCCTCGGCCTTCTGGAGCTGGGCGGCAGCGGCGCCACCGAACTTGTCGGCGAAGCGCTGGACGCGTCCACCGGTGTCGACGAGCTTCTGCTGGCCGGTGTAGAACGGGTGGCACTTGTCGCAGAGATCAAGCGTCAGGGAAGCGACGGTGGAACGAGTGGTCCAGGTGTTGCCGCAGCTGCAGCGAACGACGCACTCGACGTAGTCGGGGTGGATACCATTCTTCATTGCAGGACTCCTTCTTGCTTCGCCCGGGATTTTGCCCGGGTGTGGGGTTGTCCCCGGCGATGGACCGGAGATGCTCTGGTTTCCGACCAGAGCGAACAAGCTTTTGAATGGTAGCATGGGCGATGTGCGGTGTCACGAAAAAGTTGGCCCGGCCGGGGCTTGTAGCTGCAAGTCTCCACGAGGCCGCCACTTTGAGAGGCGCCGCGGGCGCCGCCAAACGCGCGGCACGCACATGCCGAACAACTTGGCCAGACGAAGGGGCCGCCATGTTCCTCGCAATTGACGTTGGAAACTCCCAGACCACCATTGGCCTGCTTGAGCAGGGAAAAGTCTGCGAATGCTGGCGCCTTAAGACCGACAAGCTCGACACGGCCGACGAGCTGCACGCCCACCTGCGCAACTTCCTCAACCTCTCCGAGCTCGACCTCGACTGCATAGAGGCGGCCGCGGTGGCAAGCGTCGTGCCCGTGCTGGGCCAGCTATGGAAGCGCGCCATTGAGGACGCGCTTGGCGAGAAGCCATACGAGATCTCTGGCAAGACCAACACCTGCATGGAGATAGCGATGCCCTACCCCGAACAGGTGGGCGCAGACCGCATCGCCAACGCCGTCGCCGCGCGCGACACCTACGGCTCGCCCGCCATCGTGGTTGACTTTGGCACGGCCACCAACATCGACGTCGTTGACGCGCAGGGTCGTTACCGCGGTGGCTGCATCGCGCCCGGCCTGAACATCTCCGCCTCGGCCCTGTTCGAGAGGGCGGCCAAGCTCTCGAGCATCCCCATTGAGGTGCCGCCCGCAGCTATTGGCGACACGACCGAGCACGCGCTGCAGAGCGGTCTGGTGCTGGGCGCAGCGGCTCAGGCAGAGGGACTCGTTCGCCGCATAAAAGAGCAGCTTGCGGCCGAGGGCGAGCGCCTGGCCATCGCAGACCCGGCCAACGCCGGCGAGCGCATGGAGCACGCGGTTGCGGCAGCCCGCAAGGAGGCCCTCGACTGCCCCGTCATCGCCACGGGCGGCATCGCCCGCGTTGTGGAGCACGCCACCGACGTTTTTGACACGCTGGACATGGACCTGACGCTGCGCGGAATCTGGACCCTCTGGGAAAGCGCCCGCAAGGACGCGCTGGAGGGGTAGCCCGCAGGCCCGGCCGGATAGTGCAACGCAAAAGCGACTCGCTTCCTTGGAGGCGGGTCGCTTTGTTTTTACGTGCGCTATTGACCGGGAGGCTTAAATAAACCGCTGCTAAACGCCGCGGATGCTGGCTTGTTCGCTGGAGATGGTTAGCTCCTTGCCGCCCTCCAGCTTTACGGTGGCGCGGCCCCAGACGTCCACGGCGCAGAAGGTGCCCGTAGCTGCGATGTTGCCGTTGGGGTAGACCACGTTCACCTCGCGGCCCATGAGGGGCAGCGCATCGAAGTAGTCGGAGAGGACGGGCGCCAGCGGGCCGGCTACGGCACGGCCGGCGTTCACGGCGGCAGCCCACTCGTCCACTCGGGCGACCACGTGGTTGCGGATGGCCTCCGCAAGCTCGTCAAAGCCAGGCACCGAGAGCGGCTCGCCGTTCTCGCCCGCGCCCATGGCATCCGCCAGGCCGGCGGGCGCCAGAGGGTTCACGCTGCCCATGTCGCCCTCAAGCTCCGGACGCTCGAGGTTCACTCCGATGCCGCAGACGGCGAACATGCCCGCCTCGCCGGTGCCGGCCTCAACCAAGATGCCGCAGAGCTTGCGATCGGGCTCTCCATCCTCGCCCATGACGACCACGTCGTTTGGCCACTTGAGGCCGCACTTGGTGGCGCCAAGCGAGCGCAGGGCATCCAGCAGGCCCAGGCCACAAACGGCGGAGATGCCCATGTACATGCCCATCGGCACGTTGGGGCGGAGCAGCACGGAGAGGTAGAGGCCACTCGAGGGCGAACCCCACTCGTGGCCGCGGCGGCCGCGGCCGGCAGTCTGCTCGTGGGAGGCGATGCAGGAGCCGTGGGGCGCAGCCGCGCGGCCAAGCTCCATCACGTCATCATTAGTTGAACCAGTGCTGGCAATTACCTGCAGCTCGGGAAGCTGCGATGCGTCAAAGTTGGTCATGCTCTCCCTACTCCCACACGACTTCGCCAAGCTCGGCGCGCACAAGGCCCACGCGCTCCTCGCGCGGCTTCACGTCAACGCCGGAGTGGGCGAGGAAGCGGGCGGGGTCGTGCATGAGGTCCTCCATCGGCAGCAGGACGAAGTCGCGCTCGCCGAGGCCCGGGTGCGGAAGCGTGAGCTTAGAGCCGGCATGGGTCTCGCCCTCCATCCACACGAGGTCGCAGTCGATGGTGCGGGGTCCGTGCCCGTCCTGGCCCTTGGGGCGCTTGCGACCGAGCTGCTTCTCCACGCCCATGAGCGAATCGAGGAGCACCAGGGGCGCAAGCTCAGTCTTTATCTCCACCACGGCATTGGCCACCGGCGTGGCGATGCCATAGGCGGGGTCGGTCTCGTAGGCACGGCTCACGCCCGTGACGCAGGTGAGCGGGATGGCGTTGATGAACGCGGTGGCGCGGGCAAGGTACTCCACGCGGTCGCCCACGTTGGAGCCAAGCGCCACGTAGGCGCGGCGCGGGTCGGGATGGGCGACGGACCAGTAGGAGTTGAGCGCCTGGGAGACGCCCGCCACGTCATGAACGCGCAGGATACGGGCGCCCTGCTCCACCGCGGCGATGCAGACGCCAGCCGTGGCGGCGTCGCGGGCGGGGGCCTCCCCCACGCCACTGACGGCACCCACGAAGCGCTTGCGGCTCACGGCGCAGAGCACGGGGTAGCCCATGGAGACCATCTTGGCCGTGGCGCGCTGGATCACGACGTCCTCGTCGGCGAGCTTGCCAAAGCCGGGGCCGGGGTCCACGCAGATGCGCTCGCGGGCAACGCCGGCGCGCATGAGCTCGCGGGCCTGGTCGCCAAGAAATCCCATGATGCGACGCATGATGGGAGACTCCTCCGGCAGAGTGAAGCGGCGGTTGCCGCTGCCCATGGAGGCGCTCACGCTGGCAACGCCGCGGGCGCTCCTGCGCATCACGGCGTCCAGGCGCTCGGCCGCGGCCGCGTCGGCCTTCTCCTCGGGCGTCTGCTCGGGCTCGTCCTCGTCCTTCTCGCCCGGGAGGTTCGGCAGACCAGAGCCGCCAGCGGCGGTGCCCGTCATGGCGGCCGCACGGCTTGCGGCAGAGGAATCCAGCGTCACGGTCTGGCGGGTGCCGCGGGCAGAGACCTCGCCGGCGTGCATGACGATGAGGCCGCAGTCGCTCTCGCAGGCGACCTTCACCATGTCAGGGTTGGTGAAGCCGGTGACGTCGTTGATGATGGAGGCACCGAGCTTCACGGCGATGCGGGCAACCTCGGGGTGGCGCGTGTCGATGGAGACGACGGCGCCCGCCTCTGCCAGAGCGCGGATGACGGGGATGACGCGCTTGGCCTCCTCGTCGGGCGTGACGGGCTTGAAGCCGGGGCGCGTGGACTCGCCGCCCACGTCGATGATGTCGGCGCCCTCGTCCAGGAGCTTCATGCCCCAGGCGATGGCCTCCTCGGCGGTGTCGTGCGCACCGCCGTCGGAGAAGGAGTCGGGCGTGACGTTGAGGACGCCCATGATGCGGGGCCGCGCGAGGGAAATCTCGTGCTTGCCGCAGTGCCAGGTCGCTTGGTCGGTTCTCATTGAAGTCTCCTATGCCAGGTCGATTGCTTCGATTGTAACTGCTAGAAAGCGAAGGCCTTGGCTATGTCGGCTTGGACTATTACGCTCGCCCTGGAACTTACGGGGATGGGGTCGCGGTTTACTACCACCAGCTCTTGGCCGAGGAAGTAGTCGATGAGGCCTGCCGCTGGGTAGACCACGAGGCTGGTGCCACCCACGATGAGCATGTCGGCCTCCTCGATGGCACGCACGGCGCCGTAAACCACCTGGTTGTCGAGGCCCTCGCCGTAGAGGACCACGTCGGGCTTGATGGCACCGCCGCACTCGGGGCACACCGGCACGCCGCGCTTGTCCTCGTGCTCGCGGCCCATGATCCACTCGGCGGAGTAGGTGGCGCCGCAACGCTGGCAGATGTTTCTGTGCACCGAGCCGTGGAGCTCGAAGACGTTCTTTGAGCCGGCTGCCTGGTGGAGGCCGTCGATGTTCTGCGTGATGACGGCCGTGAGCTTGCCGGCGCGCTCAAGCTCGGCGAGCTTGAGGTGCGCCTGGTTGGGCTTGGCGCCGAGCGCGATCATCTTGGTGCGGTAGAACTCGTAGAACTCGGCCGTGTGGGTCTCGTAGAAGTCATGGCTGAGCATGGTCTCGGGCGGGTAGTCGAACTTTTGGTGGTAGAGGCCGTCCACGCTGCGGAAATCAGGGATGCCGCTTGCGGTGGAGACGCCGGCGCCGCCAAAGAAGACGATGCGTTCGTGCTTCTCCACGCGCTTTGCGAGCTCGGCCGCCGCCTCGGACGGGTCGGTGATGGTAATGGGCATGGAGCCTCCGTCCCTCGTTGTTTTGCTGCCCCAAGCATAGCCCGCGAGCCGGCCACTATGGCGGCCGTGCACAGACGCCCCGCAAAACGGGCACGGGCGAACAGGCTACACTGACCTAGCCGACAGATAGGAGACCCCATGGCAGAGACCCGCGAGCTCAAGCTCATCTCTTGGAACGTGAACGGCCTGCGCGCCGTGCTTAAGAAGGAGCCGAGCTTTGCCGAGATATTCAGCGAGCTAGACGCAGACGTCTTTGCCATCCAGGAGACGAAGCTCCAGGAGGGCCAGGTGGAGCTGGAGCTACCCGGCTATTACCAGACCTGGAGCTATGCCGAGCGCAAGGGCTACTCCGGTACGGCGGTCTTCTCGCGCGAGGAGCCCAAGCAGGTGCTCCACGCGGAGGCCCTGCTGCCCATCGCGCACGAGATTCTGCCGGCCGACCAGGAAGAGCTCGTGGCCGTGGCCGCAACCGAGGGCCGCGTCTGTGCGCTCGACTTTGGCAGCTACTGGTTCGTTGACGTCTACACGCCCAATGCCCAGAACGAGCTCGCGCGCATTGACGTGCGCCTTGCCTGGGACGCGTGCTATCGCGAGTTCCTGCGTCGCCTGGCTAGCGAAAAGCCGGTTGTGACCTGCGGTGACTTCAACGTGGCCCACAACGAAATCGACCTCAAGAACCCCAGCAGCAACCGTGGCAACGCCGGCTTCTCAGACGAGGAGCGCGGCAGCTTCACCGAGCTGCTGAATGCGGGCTTCACCGACACCTTCCGCACGCTCTACCCCGACCTTGAGGGCGCCTACAGCTGGTGGAGCTACCGCTTCAATGCGCGCAAGAACAATGCGGGCTGGCGCATCGACTACTTCCTCGTCTCTAACGACGTGGCCGAGCAGGTAACCGGCGCCTCCATCCACAACGAGGTCTACGGCAGCGACCACTGCCCGGTGGAGCTGACCATCAGGCTGTAAGCGCCACTTATCCCGCGCGGACAGCGCCCCTCTATCTCGCAGGCGGGATCTTCGCGTCCTCGATTGCCGCCAGGAAGGTCTCCTTGTTCGTGGTGGCGATGAGCTCCTGCGGGAAGTCGATCTTCTCCAGCATCGCCAGCGCCGGCCTAAACTTGCCGATGGCGGTGCAGATGTGGGCATCGGTGCTCACGAAGATTTTGCAGCCCATCTCGGCGCAGATCTCGGCCAGCTTCTGGCAGTCGGCATCCACCTGCGGGCGCGAGAACTCCAGGCTGTGGACGTTAATCTCAATCAGCTTGTTCAGGCGCTTGGCCTCGCCCACGACCTCGCGCATGTCGAACGGCACGGCTGAGCGGCCAAGGTGGCAGAGGCCGAGGACCTTCGCGTCTTGCAGGGCGTTCACGTACATCTGCGTGGTCTGGGCAATCGGCGCGTCCTTGGAGAAGGAGCGGTCATGGATGCTGGCGTAGACGTAGTCGCAGTTCTTGAAGACATGCTTCTTAAGCGTGGTGGGGTACTGGAGTGGGGCGCCGTTGATCTCGATATCCACCGGGATGTCGTGGCCGAAGAGGTGGCCCTCGAGGTCGACGATGTCGGCCTCGCAGCCGTGGAGCAGGCGCACGCCCTCCCACTCCTCGGGCCAGGCGCCGTAGTTGATGAAGTACTGGAAGTTGCGCATGTGCTGGTCGCCAAAGAGCATGCAGCTGTAGTGGTCGGCCGAGCCCAGAAGCTCGAGGCCAGACGCGGCCGCCTCAAGCACGTTCTCGCGGATGGTGGAGTAGGCGTGGCGCGAATAGAGGGTGTGCGTGTGGGTGTCGCAGAGGTTTGTGAGCATCGTCTCTCCCGTTAAGACGTTCTTCTCCCGCTTGCTCGCGAGCGTACTTTGGCTGTTGCGCCATGGTGCCGCGCGCGGGCGGAGCCGGGGCCGTGGCGCGCGGAGCCCATGCGGCCAGGTCCGGCGGCTCGTGCCGGCGCAATGAACGGGGCCGCCCGCAGGCAGCCCCGAGGTCTCTTACTTGTACTCGGCGGCCAGTGCCTGCCACGCCGGCATGGAGCCTACGATGGTCTCGTAGCTCACGCAGTAGCCTACGCGCACCCAGCCGGGGCAACCGAAGTCGTCGGAGGGGACGGGCAGGATCTCGTGCGCCTTGGCGCGCTCAAAGAAGGCACGGGCGTCGGGCTCGAGCGCCTTAACCCAGAGGTAGAAGGCACCATCGGGCTCGATGTACTCGTAGCCGGCGGCCGTGAGGCCCTCGGTGAGGGCGGTGCGGTTCTTGGCGTAGGCCTCCACGTCGGCAGGCTCGTTCACGCAGTCGGCAAGCACGCGCTGGAACACGGCCGGCGCGCAGACGAAGCCGAGGGAGCGGCCGGCGCCGGCGACGGCCGGCACGAGGCGGTCGTGCTCGGGATTGGTGGGCGGCACGAGGATCCAGCCGATGCGCTCGCCGGGCAGCGAGAGGCTCTTGGAATAGCTGTAGCAGACGATGGTGCGCTCGTAGACGCTCGGCACCCAGGGCACCTCGGCGCCGTAGGTGATCTCGCGGTAGGGCTCGTCGGCGATGAGGTAGATGGGGTGGCCCGTGGCCTCGCCGCGCTCGGTGAGGGTGGCGGCCAGCTTCTCCAGCGTCTCGCGCGTGTAGACGGCGCCGGTGGGGTTGTTGGGCGAGTCGATGATGACGGCGGCGGTGCGCTCGGTCACCGCGGCGGCAACGGCCTCGGCATCGATCTGGAAGGTCGCCGAGTCGGCCATGACCTCGACGCACTCGCAGTCGCAGGAGTTGATCCACACGCGGTACTCGGGGAAGTACGGGGCGATGACGATGACCTCGTCGCCGGGGTTGGTGATGGCGTGGAGGGTAATGGAGAGCGAGGCCGCGGCGCCGCAGGTGAGGTAGAGGTCGCCGGGCTCGGCCACGGCGGCATCGCCCATCTCGGCCGCGAAGCGGCGGGTGAGCGACTCGGCCACGGCGGTGCGAGCCTCAACCGTGCCGTTGGCGGCGGTGTAGCCGTGCACCTGCTCGGGTGGCAGCTCGGCAGAGCGCTTGAGCGACTCCGCCACAGAGGCGGGGGCGGGCACGCTGGGGTTGCCCAGGCTGAAGTCAAAGACGTTCTCGGCGCCAATCTCTGCCTTGCGACGCGCACCATAGGCGGCAATCTCACGAATGGAGCTCTTGGAAGCGCCGTACTCGTACATCTTCTCGTTGATCATGTCTCCCCCATCTCTAGCAAGACGGCCACCAAGGCGGCGGCCGTCTAAAGGTTACTCGTTGTCTGCGCTCTCGTCAGGGCCGGCAGGGGCTTCCTGCTCGGGCTCTTCCGCCTTGCACTCAGGCTCCTCCGGCGCAGCGGCCTCCGCAGATGCGGCAGGCGCTTCGGCGGAGGCGGCGTCCTCGGCGGCCACGGCGGCGGCAGCAGCGGCTGCGGCCTCGGCGGCAACGTCCTCGTCAACCTCGCCCGGGGCGGTCTTCTTGGCGGCCTCCTCAGGGTGAGCGGCCACGTAGGACTCCCACTCGCCGTCGAGCAGGGCTTTCACGGCCTCGCCCTCGACGGTCTCGCGCTCAAGAAGCACCTCGGCCATGAGCTTCATCTGGTCGGCGCGGGCCTCCAGCACCTCGCGGGCGCGGGCGTGGCCCTCACGCATGATGCGCTCCACCTCGTCGTCGATGCGCTTGGCGGTCTCGGCGGAGTAGTCCTGCTTGTCGGCGTAGTCGCGGCCCAGGAACACCTGGTGCTGCGCCTCGCCAAAGACCTGCGTGCCCAGCTCCTCGCTCATGCCGTAGCGGGTGACCATCTCGCGCGCGAGCTTGGTGGCGCGCTCCAGGTCGTTGCTGGCGCCGGTGGTGATGTCGTTGCAGAAAAGCTCCTCGGCCGTGCGGCCGCCGAGCAGCACGGCAAGCTCGTCGAGCATGCCGTTGCGCGTCTTGAGGAAGTGGTCCTCCTCCGGCAGCGACAGCGTGTAGCCGAGCGCCTGGCCGCGAGCGATGATCGAGATCTTGTGCACCGGATCGGCGTTGTCGAGGATGTGGCCCACAAGGGCGTGGCCGCTCTCGTGGAAGGCGATGGTCTTGCGCTCCTCGTCGGTCATCACGCGGCTCTTGCGCTCGGGGCCGGCGATGACGCGCTCCATGGCCTCCTCGATCTCTTCCATCGTGATCTTTGACTTGTGGCGGCGCGCGGCGAGAAGGGCACTCTCGTTCATGAGGTTCATGAGGTCGGCGCCGGTAAAGCCGGGCGTGAGCTGCGCCAGGCGCTTGAAGTCAATGCCAGCGGCAAGCGGCTTGCCCTCGGCGTGCACGTGCAGGATCTTCTCGCGGCCGGCAACGTCGGGGCGGTCCACCGTGACCTGGCGGTCGAAGCGGCCGGGACGCAGCAGGGCCGGGTCGAGAATGTCGGGGCGGTTGGTAGCCGCAATGAGGATCACGGCGTCGTTGGCCTCAAAGCCGTCCATCTCAACAAGCAGCTGGTTGAGCGTCTGCTCGCGCTCGTCGTGACCGCCGCCCACGCCGGCGCCGCGCTGGCGGCCGACGGCGTCGATCTCGTCGATGAAGATGATGGAGGGGCTAGCGGCCTTGGCCTGCTTGAAGAGGTCGCGCACGCGGGAGGCGCCCACGCCCACGAACATCTCAACGAAGTCAGAGCCAGAGATGGAGAAGAACGGCACGCCCGCCTCGCCGGCCACGGCCTTGGCGAGCAGCGTCTTGCCCGTGCCCGGAGGGCCAACAAGCAGCACGCCGCGCGGGATCTTGGCGCCCATCTTGTGGAAGCGCTCGGGCTCGGAGAGGAAGTCGCGGATCTCCTTGAGCTCCTCCACGGCCTCGTCCTCGCCGGCCACGTCGGCAAACTTCACCTTGGGGCGAGTCTCCTCGCTGGTCTTGGCCTTGGTCTTGCCAAAGCCCATGGCCTGGCCGTTCTGGTTCTGCACGCCGCGCATAAAGTAGATGAACACGCCGAGCATAAGCAGGGTGGGCAGCAGGGTGAAGAGGATCGTCTGGAGCAGCTCGTCGTCGGAGGTGTCCACCACGTAGGTGATGGAGGGGTGCTCGGCCATGAGCTCGGCCAGGCTGTCGGTGCCGGCGTAGGAGCTGGTAAAGCTCGAGAGCTTGCTCTCGTCGCCCTTGTCGGAGGAGTTCTTCCAATAGGTGCCGGTGAGCTCACCGGTTGAGGTGTGGTAGGTGAGCGTGGCGATGGTCTCGTCATTGATGGCCGAGACCACCTGGCTGGTGGCCAGCTCGTCGGAGTTGCTCATGGAGCCCATGAAGCTCGGGCCAAAGCTAAACGCCACGTAGGCAATCAGAATGATGCCGATGATGATGTAGATGATGCCGGTGCGCTTGGGCTCCTCGGGGCCGCCGGGCATAACCGGGCCGCCGGGGCGCTGCGGCCCGTTGTTCTTCTGGTTGTCGTTGTTGCTCATGCTACTTTCCGTAAACCTCCGGCTTGAGTACGCCGATGTAGGGCAGGTTGCGATAGCGCTCGGCAAAGTCGAGGCCGTAACCCACGATGAAGGAGTCGGGCACGTGGGCACCGACGTAGCGCGGCTTCACGGCCGGCTTCTGGCCCTCGACGTCCTTCACGAGGAAGGCGGCGATCTCGAGGGAGTTGGGCTTGCGGCTCTGGAGGTTCTTCATGAGGTAGGAGAGCGTGAGGCCCGAGTCGAGGATGTCCTCGATGATGAGGACGTCGCGGCCCTCGATCTTGGTGTCGAGGTCCTTGACGATGCGCACGACGCCGGAGCTCTTGGCGCCGTCGCCATAGCTCGAGACGGCCATGAAGTCGATGCCGAGGTCGCAGTCGATGGCGCGCATGACGTCGCCCATAAAGACCACGGCGCCACGAAGCACCGCGATGAGCAGCGGGTTCTTGCCCTCGTAATCACGAGTAATCTCCGCGCCCATGCGCGTGACGATATCCTTGATGTCCTGCTCGGAGAGCACGATGCTCTCTACGTCCGGATGGATCTGCTCCATGGGAGCGCTCCTCTCTGAGGCGCCCTGCGCCCCTTGGCCCACCGGCACCCGCGTCCGAGCGCTCTCAGTGGAACTGCCATTCTAACAGCCCCACGGGACATTATCTGCGGGCAGAAGGCATCAGGGCACGACCTTTTATATAGGGGAGGAGAAGGGCGGCACGACGGCCCCTCGACCGCGGGAGTTAGCTCCTGAGCGACAGCTCCAGCAGGATGCGAGAGGCATCCGTGGCTCGGGCTCGGTCGTCGGCGCGTAGGGGCGCCGCCCAGAGAACGGGGCCGCCGTCCGTGGCACGCACCACGGGCACGGCGTGGCGCTCGGCCGCCGGAACCTTCGCGTCAATCAGCAGATCGGATAGCTTCTTTGACTGGCCGTGCATGCCGATGGGACACATGACCTCGCCCGTCTCTGGGCCAGAGACCCAGAGCCTGCCACCCAGGGGGCCAAGGCCACAAGCCGTGGCGTCTAGCAGCACCGACACGCCCTCCCACTCGCGGGCATGAGCCTGGGCGAGCGCCGCCGGGTCGCTGCCGGGGGCTACCTCGCGCAGGCGCGCGGTGAGGGTGCCAGCCGCAAGCCTGAGCGTGCCCTCCGCGCCGGGGGCCGCCAGCAGCTCGGACGCACCGGCTTGCCCCGCAAGGCCCGGCACCTCCAGCCAGCCCGAGGTGGGGGCGCCGCCCTGCGCCGCACGGGCGCGGATGAAGAGGGCGCCGTAAGCCACGCGAACGTCTACGCCGAGCGGCAGCGTGGCAGAGCCCTCGCCCGCGGCAACAAGCTCGAGCATGCGGGCCACGTGTCGGGCCTCCAGCCGGCACTCGGGCTCGGCCTTTAGCGCGGCGGCGCGCACGACGCGGCGGGCGATTGCCACGTCGGTTGCCGCGAGCTTGCCGGCGTCCAAGACCTCTAGGCCCTCGGCACTCCTCCGCTCCAGCGCACGCAGCGCGCGGGCGGCGACCTGGGTGAGGTAGGAGTCCTCGTCGGAGAGGATCTCGCAGGTGGTGGCCATGCTCTCGAACAGGCGCGGGTTGCGCTCGCGGGCGAGCGGCACCACCTCGTGGCGCACGAAGGAGCGCAGATAGTGCGTGTCGGCGTTGGTGGCGTCCTCGTGCCACTCGATGCCATGAAGCCGCAGGTAGGCGCAAAGCTCCTCGTGCGTGCGATCCAGCAGCGGGCGCACGATGCGGTTGCGGCGGCGCGGGATGGAAGAGAGCCCCTGCGTTCCGGAGCCCGTGATGGCGTGCATGAAGAACGTCTCCGTGCGGTCGTTTGCCGTGTGAGCCGTGGCGATGCGCGCGGCCGCGCGCGGCAGGCCCGCCTCTTTGCAGAGGCGGTTGGCGAGGCGCGTCGCCGCAGCGTAGCGCACCTCTCTGGCGACGTTCTCCACGTTGGTGTCGCCCGTCTCGGGCGCCTGCGCAAGCGCCGCCACGTCCACGCGCTCCACCTCCACCGGCACGCCAAGCTCGGCGCAGAGGCTCACGACGAATGCCTCGTCGCCATCTGCCGCCTCGCCCCTAAGCTGGTGGTTTACGTGCAACACGTGCAGGCGCTCGCGGGCGATGCGCGCAAGGCCGCGGCCGTCGTCGATATCGAGCTCGGAGGTTGCGGCCAGAAGGAGCAAGGCCGTGGAGTCCGCGCCGCCGGAGACCATGAGCACGACGGGGCCGGCGGCAGAGGCCGGCATGCGGCCGCTCGGGCGCTCGAACGCGGGCGCCGCGCTGGCATATCTCCTGCTCACGCTTGTCATGGCGGGCGGCTCTCCTTTGTGTCCGGTACGTGGGCTATTCTTGGTTGGATTAGTTTACGACCAAGCGAGGGCAGCCGCCACGGCAGCCGGCGCGGGGCGACGAACCGGGATGCGGAACCGGACCGCAGGCCCGCCCCTGCGCCTCTTGCCCGCGGGCTCAACGAGCCGCAGGCGCCAGCGCCGGCACCCCACGTCCCGCGCCCCTCGCAGAAGAAAGGCCACGCATGAACGGTTGGGAAACCGAATACGGCACGCACGACGCCAAGACCGACGCCGACCTCCCCTGGCCGGAGGAGCAGCCGCCGCTCTCGCCGCTCATGCACCTGCACATCCTGGCGAGTGGTTCCAAGGGCAACGCCGCCGTGGTGGAGGGGCCCACCGGCTCGGTGCTCATCGACGACGGCCTCTCGCGCAAGGAGCTCATGCGCCGCGCCGACGAGCTCGGCGTGGACATGGAGCGCATCGAGTGCGTAGTGGTTACCCACGAGCACTCAGACCACACGAGTGGGCTTTCCGTCTTCTGCAACAAGTACGAGGGGCGCCTCGTGGCCACGGCCGGCACCGCCGGCGGCCGCAAGTACCTCACGGCGTTGCCGTTTGAACTCGTGAGCAACGCCGACGAGTTTGAGGCCGGCGGCATGCGCATCCGGACCTTCCCCACCTCACACGACGTGGCCGACCCCTTTGGCCTGCGCTTTGACTGCGAGGCGGACGGCCAGGCGGACGCGCTTGGCTATTGCACCGACACGGGCATGCTGGGCGAGCGCGCCATGGAGCTCCTCGCTGGCGTGCGCATCCTCGCGCTGGAGAGCAACCATGACGCTCGCATGCTCGCCACCGGCCCCTACCCCGCCATCCTCAAGGAGCGCGTGGCAGGCGAGCACGGTCATCTCTCCAACGACCAGGCGGCGGAGGCTCTCACCAAGCTCGTGGGGCCCGACACGGAGACGGTCATCGCCATGCACCTCTCGCAGGAGAACAACCGCCCGAGCGTGGCCATCCGCACGCTTGCCGCTGCACTCGGCGCCGAACCCACCAACGCCACCTTCACCGAGGCCCGAGTCCCCGGCAGCGCCCTCACCCTCTGCGCCGCCGGCCAAGACAAGCCCATGACCATCTGGTAAGCACGAGCCCTGCAGCCAAGCCAAACGAAAAGGCGACCGCCCACCGGGCGACCGCCTTTCTCTATTCGCTATGCGACGTGGCGCTTAGGCGCGCTCGATCTTGTCGCAGCCCATGTAGGGGCGCAGGACCTCGGGCACCGTGACGGAACCGTCGGCGTTCTGGTAGTTCTCCAGAATGGCGGCCATGGTGCGGCCGGCGGGCAGGCCGGAGCCGTTGAGGGTGTGCAGGAAGCGCGTGCCCTTGAAGTTCTCGGGGTCGCGGTACTTGATGTTGGCACGACGGGCCTGGAAGTCGCCGCAGTTGGAGCAGGAGCTGATCTCCTTGTAGGCCTTGTAGCTCGGCAGCCAAACCTCGATGTCGT
>CAVIES010000020.1:0-20946 GCA_963641675.1 Anaerovoracaceae bacterium | reverse complement strand
TGGCATCGACGTCACGATTGACAAGATCGAGTACGCCACGATGTACCAGAGCTATCTCGACGGCACCTACTCCGTGGGCGCCCGCGCCTGGTACGCCGACTACCCCATCGCCGACAACTACCTCTACCCGATGTTCTACACGGGCCGCGACGACAACGTGAGCCACTTCTCCGACGAGACCTACGACAAGATGATCGAGGAGGCCCGCGCCGTGGCCGACCACGACGAGCGCGTGAAGGCCATGCAGGAGTGCGACGCCTACGTGGCCGAGCTCATGCCCTACGCGCCGCTCAACTACCGCGCGCTTGCCCGCTGCGCTTCCAACAGCGTGGAGAACCTCACCGTCACCCCAGGTATCCTGCCGCTTCTTAGCAAAGCAAGCCTCAAGGCCTAGCAAGACCGTGACATAGCCCCGCCAAGGCCGGCCCGCCACCCGCGGGCCGGCCTTTCTTTTGTGTCTTTGGAGCGCCAAGCACGCTCGTGCGCCAAAAAGTGGCCTATGTGAGTAACCTATTTGGGATTTCGCGAGTAGAGGGCCATTTTGATCCACTGCCAACTGGGGTTTTATGGCGAAAATCGACGGGCTACTTCGAATTTCCGGATTAGGTTACTCACATAGGCGGGTTATTTGACACTAGCCCTTTTAGCGGATGACACGAGATGATTTCAGGGCCACCCCACGCAAGCGAAACGGATCACGCCCCCGAATAAACTGCTTAGGCCACGACGCCCGCGCACGCAAACAATTTGGGCCTGGGGAAGCTCCGTGCAAAAGAAGCGGGCCCCGGAGCTTTTGCTCTGGGGCCCGCTTGAGTGTTGCTTTAGCCGGTTACGGCTTGGTTGGCGTTGCCTGTTAGGACGCGCCCCTACTTACTTGCGGCGACGGAGGAAGCCGAGGCCGGTGAGGGCTGCACCTGCGGCGGCGATGCCAGAGAAGGCAGTGGCGACGTCGCCGGTCTGAGGCATGACCTTCTTGTCATCACCCTTGTCCTCGTCCTTGTCCTCGGGCGTGGGAGTGGGCTCAGGCGTGTCCTCGTCGCCCTCGTCAGGGGTGACGTCCTTGGTCCACATGGCAACCACGGTGACATCGTAGTCGAGCTCGTCGGTGGGGGCGTCGGTGCCGGACACCTCATCATCGCCAACGAACCAGCCGGCAAAGGTGTAGCCCTTGTGCACGGAGGCAGCCGGGAACTCGCCGTACTCCTCGCCAGACTCGAGGTACATCGTCTTGACGACGTTGCCGTCATCGCTCAGCTGCACCTTGTGCATCTTGTGGATGGTGGAGCCGGGCGTGAGCCTGTTGAAGTACTCGGACGCGTCGTCCTCGTGGTAGGTGTAGACCTTGCTCTCCGTGTTGGCATCGGTCACGACCCAGCGAGCATTCTCGCGAGCGGTGGTCTTGTCAACGACGTTATAGAGCCTGCTGCCCCTGCCCTTGTAGAAGACATTGTCGTTCGTGATGCACGCGGCGTTGTCCGGACGGCCGAAGGAGCCGCCGTTGATGGTGAGCGTGGCGCTGGTGTCGGGCACGTAGATGCGGTCATCGAACTCGCCGCCGTTGATGGTGAGGTGCGCAGTGTCCTTCACCCTTATGCAAGCGACGTCCGCAACGGTAGAAGTGGTGTTATAGCCACCAGCGGAGAACTCTCCACCCTCGATGGTTGCCTCGGCGGTGCCCTCGAGGATCACGGAATAGTCATACCCGACGCTCGCGGAGATCTTGTTCTCGGTGCCGGCAACCGTCACCTTGCCGGAATCGGCGTGGAGCGGGGCGTACCTGCTGCTCATCGTGAGCTTGCTCAGAGTGAGCTCGGCAGTGGTGCCCTCGCCAACGTAAACGCAGGCGCTCTTGCCACCCTTAGAGCCAGTCATAATGCCGTTGGTGATAGTCACCTTAGCGTTGCCCTCGATGTTGATGGCGCCAGCCTCCTCGCCAATCTCCTCAGGCGTGGTGAGGGTCTTGCCGTTCAGGTCGAGGGTGAGGTTCTTGCCGTTGCCCTTGTCGTCGTTGCCGATGGTGACCTTCTCAGTGGTGTCGGCGACGAGCTGCACGGTGTCGCCGGCCTCGGCCTCGTCAACGGCGTCCTGGATGGAGGCGTAGGTGTCAACAACCTCGCCGTCGCGCACAATCTGGGCGACCTCGGGGTTGGCCTTCCACTTGGCGTAGATGCAGATGTTGGAGTTGATGGTGGTGTTATCGAAGTCGAAGACGTTGCCGTCCTCGTCGTACCAACCCACGAACTCATAGTGATCGCGGTCGCAGTCGGGGGTGCCGGGGTCGGTGGCCTTGTCGCCGGGCCAGGTGTACTGGGTGCCGTCGGTGCCGAACTTGTTGATGAACGCAATCTGGCACTTTGCGGTAACCGTCTTGTCAAACGTGGAAGCAATAGAGTCCGCGATGCTCTTGCTCTTGATGCCAGCAAAGTAGACAGTGCCAAAGCCCTTGACGTCGTCGACTTTGTAGAGGGCGGAAGAGCTGGCCGTGCTCTCGTCAACCACCGTATAGACGCCGTCCTTGTATAGAAGAGCGGTGCCCTCACTCATGAGCTGCGCCATCTGGCGATAGTTGCCGTCGGCGTCATAGCCGGGGAAGCTCGAGAAGCTCGTGCCCTTGTAGACGCTGGCGATGGTGGTAGAGGTCTCCGGCGTGAGAAGGGCCGCGCCTTTGCCGCTCTGCGTAAGGGAGGTGTTATCAAGATCGAGATAGGCCTTGCCGGAAACGCCCTCGGAAAGATAGACGGCGGCCATCGGGTCGTCCCGGTCGTTGGTCGCCGTGAAGGAGCAATTCGTGCAGACCACGTTACCCGGCGAAATCATAAGGCAGTTCTGATTGGCAGAGAAAGCGGTGATGTCGGTCAGCTCGGTAAAGCCGCCTGAGGCGGTAACCACGATGGCGTAATTTGAAGAAGCGGCGATAACCTTGCCATTCGTGACGGTTGCGCTAGTAGTCAAAGAGAGGGCTGACCTTGTATCGGGCCCCGTAAGCGTATTGCCGTCGAGGTCAAGCGTTACGCCCTGAGCCTCGATTATGATTTGACCCGTGCAATTACCGTTTAGGTAGTACTTAGACTTAGGCGTGGTGATGCGAAATTCGCCATTTTTAAAATCATCCTGCGTAATGGCGGTGCCATCAGCCGCATATGCTCCCCCCGGCAGGGCGAGCAGGGCGGCGAACATGGCGCCCAGGACGAGCGTGAGGGCCGCGAGCCTCTTCTTCATGCGTACTCCCATCAACAGTCCCCCGGCGGAGGACAAGTAACCAACTGATTTGGGGCGTGGTGTGAGTGCGGCGAGTGCCGCGGGCTGCGTTCGCTCCATGCGCGCAGACTGCGCGCGAATATAGTCGATTAATAGTACTCGAACGCCCGCACGAAAACGCGCGAAAACGGGTGGTCTACACAAGGTTGAGACTCCCGTACGCAAAACGGGCCCCGAAGCTTTCGCCTCGGGGCCCGCGCTCTTACGTTATGCAGCTGCCACTAGCAGATCTTGTGGACCCAGCCGTGCTTGTCCTCGAGCTCGCAGGACTGGATGCCGGTGAGGGTCTCGCGGAGCTTGGTCATGACGGGGCCCATCTCGTCGTGGCCCTCAGGGAACTCGACCACGAGGTCGCCCTCGTGGATCTCGCCCACCGGGGAGATGACGGCGGCGGTGCCGCAGAGGCCGCACTCGACGAAGGAGCCGTCCTTGACCTCCTGCCAGGTGACCGGGCGCTCGTCGACCTTCATGCCGAGGTCCTTGGCCACCTGCACCAACGAACGGCGGGTGATGGAGGGAAGGATGGAGTCGGTGAAGGACTTGG
This sequence comes from Anaerovoracaceae bacterium, assembly GCA_963641675.1. Taxonomy (GTDB): domain Bacteria; phylum Actinomycetota; class Coriobacteriia; order Coriobacteriales; family Atopobiaceae; genus Parolsenella. Next base: position 17,144 of record CAVIES010000020.1, on the reverse strand, counting down.
GAACGACGAGGCTGCCGTCCTTGGCGACGAACAGGACGTTGGCGCCGCCGGTCTCCTCGACGTAGGTGCGGGTGCCCGGGTCGAGGTAGAGGTTCTCGGCGTAGCCGTTGGCGTGGGCCTTCATGCAGGCCTTGAGGCTCATGGCGTAGTTCAGGCCGCACTTGGTGTTGCCGGTGCCGTGGGGCGCGGCGCGGTCGTACTCAGAGATGCAGATCTTGATGGGCTTGAGGCCACCCTTGAAGTAGGGGCCCACCGGGGTCACGAGGATGCGGAAGAGGTACTCAGGGGCGGGAGCGACGCCGATGACCTCGCCGGAACCGATCATGAACGGGCGGATGTAGAGGGAGGCGCCGGAGCCGAAGGGCGGGACCCAGGCGGCGTTGGCCTTGACGACCTCGTCAACGGCCTCGACGAACTTCTCCTTGTCGAAGGGAGGCATCACCAGGCGGTGGGCGGAGTCATACATGCGCTCGGCGTTGGCGTCCGGGCGGAAGCAGACGATGTCGCCGTCCTTGGTGGTGTAGGCCTTGAGGCCCTCGAAGACCTCCTGGCAGTAGTGGAAGATGCCGGCGCACTCGGAGAGGCTGAGGGAGTGGTCGGTGGTAAGGCCGCCCTTGCCCCAGACGCCGTCGACGTACTTACACTCGTAGCTGTAGTCCGTGGGCTGGTAGGAGAAGGTGAGGTTCCCCCAGTCCAGGTCCTTCTTGGTAACTGCCATGTCTTCGCTCCTTACGATATTGCGGTGTTACCGGGCTTGCGCCCGCCTGCGAACGCGCTGCAGGTAGCTCCTAAGGATAGACCTTTTACGAGCCCGTGCCCGAGAATTAACCAGCCGAAACACTTTGGAAAAGGTTTTATGTCAGGTACGCCGCCAAGGGCGCAGCCGAGGGTGCCGAGACGCACGTGGTTGCAGCATTTGCATGCCACGGCGGGTCAGAGGGCCGCGCGGCACGCAAATGCCGCAACCAAGTTTGGCGAGGACGGGGCATGGCAGCTTGGCCGCACAAGGGGGCTACCCGGCGAGCTCAGGCCATTGGCCACACAAAGGGCCACCCGGCGGGCTCAGGCCGCAGGCCACGCAAAAGGGGCCGCCCGGCGCGTTGCCGAGCGGCCCCTTGGGCCTTGCTATGTACGGACGCCAGCTACGCCGGCGCCAACTAGGCGGCCGCCAGCCGCCCTCCCCTACAGGTCCTGCAGGGCCACCGGCTCGAGGTTGCCCTCGAGGGCGCAGCGGATGGACTCCACCATTGCCTGGGCGCCCGGGAGCGTCGTGACGTTGGTGACGTGGTGGTGCACAGAGATCTGGCGCAGCTCGTAGAAGTCGCCGCGCGTATCCGAGCCGCCGGGCGTGTTGATGATGAGCTGGATATCGCCGCCGGCAATCATGGTGCCGATGTTGGGGCGCATCTCGCTCGTGCGGCGCACGGTGGCGCACTCCACGCCGGCCGCGCGCAGCGCCTTGGCGGTGCCCATGGTGCCGACGAGCTCAAAGCCCATGCTCTTGAGGTCGCGGGCGACGCCCACGATGGCGCGCTTGTCGCGGTCGCGCACAGAGACGAACACGCGGCCCTTGGTGGGCAGGCCGTAGGAGATGGCCAGCTGGGTCTTGGCGTAGGCGGCCGGGAAGGTCGGGGCCACGCCCATGACCTCGCCCGTGGACTTCATCTCGGGGCCGAGCGTCATGTCGGCACCGGGGAAGCGGTCGAAGGGCAGCACGGCCTCCTTGCAGGCGAAGTAGTCGAAGGTGCGGTCCTCGGGCGGGAGGTTGAGATCGGCGATCTTCTCGCCCGCCATGATGAGGGCGGCCATGCGCGCCAGGGGCACGCCGGTGCTCTTGGAGGAGAAGGGAACCGTGCGGCTGGCGCGCGGGTTCAGCTCGATGCAGTAGAGCTGGCCGTTGTGGACGGCGTACTGCACGTTGAGGGCGCCCACGACGTGGTTGGCAAGGGCCAGCTTGTGCGTGGTCTCGCGGATCTGGGCCACCATGGAGTCGGCCAGCGAGTAGGGCGGCATGCAGCAGGCGGAGTCGCCGGAGTGGATGCCGGCCTCCTCAATCTGCTCCAGCACCGAGCCCACGTAGCACTGCTCGCCGTCGCAGAGGGCGTCGACGTCGAGCTCCACCGCGGAATCCAGAAAGGAGTCCAGGTAGATGGGGTGGTCCTTGGAGACGCGCGTGGCAGCCTCCATGTAGCTCTTGAGGTGGCGCTCGTCGTAGGCGATGACCATGCCGCGGCCGCCGAGCACGTAGCTCGGGCGGACGAGCAGCGGGAAGCCGATGCGCTTGGCGACCTCGACGGCATCCTCGTAGGTCTCAGCCACGCCGGAGGTCGGGTAGGCGATGCCCAGCTCGTCGAGAAGGGCACTGAAGCGCTCGCGGTCCTCGGCAAGGTCCAGCGCGTCGGGCTGGGTACCCATGATGGGCACGCCCGCGGCCTTCAGGCGAGCGGCGAGGTTGATCGGGGTCTGGCCGCCGAGCGTGCAGATGACGCCCTCGGGCTGCTCCACGTCGACGATGTCCATGACGTCCTCGAAGGTGAGCGGCTCGAAGTAGAGGCGGTCGGAGGTGTCGTAGTCGGTGGAGACGGTCTCGGGGTTGCAGTTGACCATGACGGTCTCGTAGCCCTTGTCCTCCAGCGCGTAGGCGGCGTGGCAGCAGCAGTAGTCGAACTCGATGCCCTGGCCGATGCGGTTGGGGCCGGCCGAGAGGATCATGGCGCGGGGCTTGTCGGCCTCGCGGCGCTCCGTGGCGCCCCACTCGTAGGTCTTGTAGTGGTAGCTCGTGCGGGCCGGGAACTCGCCGCCGCAGGTGTCAACCGTCTTGATGACGGGCGTGACGCCCTTGGCCTTGCGCCAGGCGCGCACCTCGAGCTCGGTGGAGCCGGTGAAGTGGGCGATCTGCTCGTCGGAGAAACCGAGCTGCTTCACGCTGCGCATGTCGCGGGAGTTGATGTCGGTGAGCTTGCGCTCGGCAAGCCACTTCTCGCAGTCCACGAGGTTCTTGAGGTGCTCGAGGTACCAGGGGTCGATGCCGGTGAGGCCGTAGAGGTCCTCGATGTCCCAGTCGCGGCGCAGCGCCTCGATGACGTAGTAGATGCGCTGGGCGGTGGGCACGGAGACGCGCTGGCGGAAGTCGGGCACGTCGTAGAGAGCCGGGTCGTCGGCGCCGAGCATGTTCTGGCCGGCCTCGAGCGAGCGCATGGCCTTGTTGAAGCTCTCCTCAAAGGTGCGGCCGATGGCCATGACCTCGCCCACGGCCTTCATGCGCGTGGAGAGGGTGGTGTCGGTGCCCTTGAACTTCTCGAAGGCGAAGCGCGGGACCTTGACCACGCAGTAGTCGATGGAGGGCTCGAAGCAGGCAGGCGTGGCCTGGGTGATGTCGTTCTTGACCTCGTCGAGCGTGAGGCCCACGGCAAGGCGGGCGGCGACCTTTGCGATGGGGAAGCCAGTGGCCTTGGAGGCAAGCGCGGAGGAGCGGGAGACGCGCGGGTTCATCTCGATGACGATGACGCGGCCGTCCTCGGGGTTGACGGCGAACTGCACGTTGGAGCCGCCGGTGGCGACGCCGACCTTCTCCAGGATGGCGAGCGAGTAGTCGCGCAGGCGCTGGAGCTCCCAGTCGGCGAGCGTCTGGGCCGGAGCCACGGTGATGGAGTCGCCGGTGTGGACGCCCATCGGGTCGAGGTTCTCGATGGAGCAGATCACGATGCCGTTGCCGGCGGAGTCGCGCATGACCTCCATCTCGATCTCTTTCCAGCCCTGGATGGACTCCTCCACCAGAACCTCGCCCTCGGGCGAGAGGTCGATGCCCTGGGCCACGATGCGGCGCAGGTCGTCCATGTCATAGGCGATGCCGCCGCCGGCGCCGCCGAGCGTGAAGCTCGGGCGGATGATGACAGGGAAGCCCAGGTTGGCGACGATCTTCTCGGCGTCGGCAACGGAGTAGGCAAAGCCGCTGCGGCAGATGTGCAGGCCGATCTCCTCCATGGCCTCGGCGAAGAGCTTGCGGTCCTCGCCCAGACGGATGGAGTCGATGTTGCAGCCGATGACCTCGACGCCGTACTTGGCGAGCACGCCCGCCTCGTCGAGCTCGATGGCGCAGTTGAGGCCCGTCTGGCCGCCCATGTTGGGCAGCAGCGCGTCCGGGCGCTCACGCTCGATGACCTTAGCCACGGAGTCGGCAGTAATGGGCTCCACATAGGTGCGGTCGGCGATGCCCGGGTCGGTCATGATGGTGGCCGGGTTGGAGTTGACCAGCACGACCTCGTAGCCGAGGGCCTTCAGGCTCTCGCAGGCCTGGGTGCCGGAGTAGTCGAACTCGCAGGCCTGGCCGATGACGATGGGGCCGGAGCCAATGACGAGGATCTTCTTGATGTCGGTACGCTTGGGCACTTAGAAGCGCCTCCCCTCGCGGACGTCGATGGCCAGGTAGTTGGAGTCACCCTCCATGAGGCGACGGAACGCCTCAAAGAGATAGACGGCATCGTGCGGGCCGGGGGACGCCTCGGGGTGGTACTGGACGGAGAAGGCGGGGATGTCGAGGAACTGGATGCCCTCGGGCGTGCCGTCGTTGAGGTTGACGTGGGTGAGGCGGATGCGGCCGAAGCGCTCGGTGTTAGCGACCGGCGCGATGCGACGCTCGCTCCAGAAGCGCAGGTCGGAGGTGTTGGCGGCCTTCCAGGCGTCAACGACCTCCGCCCCACCGGAGAGCTCGACGTCAAGCTCGCCCAGGCTCGGGAAGACGAGGCCGTAGTTGTGGTTCTGCGCGGTGACCTCAACCATGCCCGAGAGCAGGTTCATGACGGGCTGGTTGCCGCCGTGGTGGCCGTAGGGCAGCTTCTCGATCTGGGCGCCCGCGGCCTGGGAGATCATCTGGTGGCCGAGGCAGATGCCGAAGACGGGCACCTTGCCGAGCAGCTCGGCGGCGCAGGTGGCGGGCTCGGGGAGCTCGCGCGGGTCGCCGGGGCCGTTGGAGAGGAAGACGCCGTCGGGGTTGCCCGCCAGGATCTTCTCGGCGGGGGTGTCCCAGGGCACCACGTGGACGTCGAGGCCGGCGCCAACGAGGCCGCGGAGAATGCCGTACTTCTCGCCGCAGTCAAGCGCGGTGACGCGCAGGCGGCGCTTGGGCTTGTCGAGGTCGACCTTGGCGTCGACGTCGTAGGCCTCGGGCGTGGAGACCTTGGCCACCCAGTTGGTCTCTGAGATGGAGGGCGCGGCCTTCACGCGGGCCACGAGGCTCTCGGGGTTGAGGTCCTCGGTGGAGATGGCGCAGCGCATGGTGCCGGCGTCGCGCACGCGCAGGGTGAGCTCACGGGTGTCGACGCACTCGATGGCGACGATGCCGTGCTCGGCGAGGAAGTCGGGAAGCGTGCCTTCGCTACGCCAGTTGCTGGGCGTGTGGCACATGTCGCAGACCACGACGCCCGCGAGGTCGACGCCGTCGGACTGCATGTCCTCGGCGCAGACGCCGTAGTTGCCGATCTGCGGGTAGGTGAAGGCGACCACCTGGCCCGCGTAGGAGGGGTCAGAGATCACCTCCTGGTAGCCAGACATGGAGGTGTTGAAGACGAGCTCACCGAAGGTCTCTCCGGTGGCTCCCACCGAAAGCCCCTCGAAGGTGGTGCCGTCCTCAAGCGCGAGCAGCGCCTTGGGAGCACCCGTTGCGAGCAGTGGGTTCACGCGTTCCCCTTTCTGTTGGGTTCGCGCGGCATGAAAAAGACGCCCATCCGCATTCGGCCGGCGTCCAAAAAAATAGGGCGCCCAGCCATCTGCCGAGGACGTCCCTACAAGACAACACGCGCCTCATTCACGCGTGGTATGTGGAGCGAGCATGCGCCGCGCGCTCCTGTGGCAAGCCTGGTGATTTGCGCCCACCAAACGAGCCGGTTTGCCTTGCAGGTATCCCGTACCGTGCTTAAAGGTCGAACGGATTATAAGGCGCGGGGGTGGCCGCGCAAACAAAACTTTTTGTTAGGTACCCTAATATATGTGCAGGTAGCGCAGGTTACGTAACGGTTATGCAACATGCGGGTCCGAATATCCGTCACCGTCTCCACAGCCTCGCGACAAAGCAGGGCATGCAGGAATTTCGCCGCCGATATCGCCCGTTCGCAGATGCGGGCGCCGGCGGGCGGCCGCACCCCTCCCCTCTCCCCTCAAAATGGGCGTGGGAGGAAGATTCTTATGGAACTCAGGCACCTTCGCTACTTCGTGGCGCTCGCCGACACGCTCAGCTTCACGCGCGCGGCAGAGACGCTCTACGTCTCGCAGTCGACGCTCTCGCAGCAGATCTCTGCGCTTGAGGACGAGCTTGGCTGCAAGCTCTTTGAGCGCAACCGACGCTCCACCACCCTCACGAGCGAGGGCAAGGCGATGCTGGCGCATGCGCGCAAGGTCTTGAAGGAGGTCGACGCGCTGCCGGAGGTCGCCCGCGGCGGGCTCGAGGCCGCCACAGGCGCGGACTCGATCCACATCGGCTTCGACACGCGCGTGCTCGGCAGCGACTTTCTAAAAGACGCCGTGACGGAGCGCATCATGGAGCTTCGCCACGAGCGGCCGCAGCTCCACGCCGACTTCATGAACGCCGAGTACGACGCCATCGTCCATACGCTCGCGGACGGTCACCTAGACCTGGCGTTTTTCCTCCACCAGTTCCCCAACCTAGCAAAGAGGGACGGCTCGGCGCCCACCGGGCTGGAATCCCGCTGCCTCTACGAGGACGAGCTCGTGGTGGCGGTGCGCACGCCCGACGAGCTTGAGGACTCCCGCGAGGGGCTCGAGCGGTGCCTCGCCAAGCGCGGCGTGACGCTTCTGGAGGGCGAGGGCCGCGGCATGCTGCAGGCCCTGCGCATCTTTGAGGAGCTTAAGCTCGAGCCAGAGATCCACTTCGTCTCTGACCGAGCCTCGATGCTGCTCGAGCTCAACAGCGGCGAGCGAGCCGTGGTGATACCGAGGGGTCTCCTCTCGCGCGTGGCCGCGCCCGACACCAAGAGCCTGACGCTACCCACCCCGGTGGCCAAGCTCTACGTCCTAGCCGCCTGCAAGCTAGGCACCACCAACCCGCTGGTGCCAGAGGTAGTCCGCGCGGTGGAAGAGGCGATGCTCCCCTGGATGGAGATCAGGGCCGCCGAGCTAGCGGAATCCCACCACAGCCATGAGGTTACCGAATAACAAAAGAGCCGAGGCACCTTCGCCTCGGCTCTTATCAACTCATATGCCTACGTTCTACTCGGCCGGACCGGGGCGGTAGGGCTTGGTCGGCTTGACGGCGAAGGGGTTCTCCTCCTCGCCGGCGTCGACCTTCTTAAACCACTTGAAGGGCTCGGTGCGGAAGGTCTCCCAGACCTCACGAGAGGGCGGCTGCTGCATGTCGTCGTGGCAGTAGCGCCAGTCGTTGGTGAGCGAGATGTACTTCTCGTCCTGCTGGCTCGAGCGGTTATCGCCGAGGTCGCCGGCGGCCACGCGCAGAAGCGACGCGTACTGCTCGGAGACGGTGTGGAGCTTGAGGTCCTCCACCAGGAGCTTCTTGAGCGGGCGCTTGGCGAGGTTGGACATGATGGTGCGGTTCTCGTAGGGCATGGTCTTGAGCATGCGGGCGAGCTCCCAGGCACGATCCATGACCTTGTCCTTCTCGACGACCTCAGAGACCATGCCCCAGTCGAGCATCTGCTGGGCGGTCCACTGGCGGGTGGTCATCATGTAGTAGTTGCCGCGCTTGGTGCCGAAGTAGTGCTGCGCCATGAGGCCCATGCCGTCGCCCGGGACGAGGCCGCCGTGGGCGTGCGGCACCTCCATGCAGGTGTCGTCGGAGCAGATGGTGATGTCGGAGAGCATGGCGGAGTCCCAGTGGAAGCCCGGGCCGGGGATGGCGCCGATGGTGGGGACGTCCAGGTCGAAGATCATGTTCTTGATGAGGTTGGTGTCATCGAAGTACTGGTGCTGGAAACGCTGGGTGGGCAGCTCGGAGTAGGTCTCCCAGCCGTTGGGGTCGCTCTCGGTCATCCAGGAGTCGCCGAGGTGGGTGAAGATGATGATCTCGTTCTTGAAGTCGAGCGAGAGCACGCGGACGAGCTGGGAGACGGCGCGGTGGCTCATGCCGGAGTGGCACATGGGGCCGTCGTTGGTCTTCCAGGTGACCTGCAGGATGCCGTCCTCGCGGTAGAGGTCGGCGAAGTCCTTGAACCACTCCGCGTACTCCTCGAGCTCGGGGAGCTTGACGTAATCAGCCATAGGCTTGCCCATGGTGGGCCTCCTTACGGTAGTGGGGAAACGTTCCCCAAGGTGGCTGCCCCGGCCCTTTGCCGGCGCAGTTTGAGGCGGCTGCCTCGGGTTTTGGGGCTTGGCCCCGTGGCCTGGACCCCCTCCCTTCGAGAGTCCCTGCCGATTGGGCGGGCCCGTGCCCGCGAAAAGCCAGGTGAATGCCTTAGCAGGCGGCCTCCGTGGCATCGGTGGCCTCTGCGGGCGCGGTATCGTCTGCCGGGCGCGAGTCCTCGGTGCGGCCGCTCGCGATGAGCGAGCGTTGTGAGGCGACGAGGAACACGAGCATGAGCACGCAGGACGCGGAGAGCACGATGGAGGGCGTGACCCAGTTGGTGTTGCCGTCGCTAAGCGCGGTGGTGACCGGCGTGCTCACGAACTGGCCCAGGTAGAAGAACGTGTTGAGCAGGCAGGTGCCCATCGGGGCCTCGCTCGCCTTGTTTACGAGCAGGGGCGCCAGCACGAACATCGGGGCCATGACGATGCCGCCGGGGAAGAGGGCGGAACCGATGACGTTCAGCGCATAGGTGGCGTCGCCCAGCATGGAGAGCGTGGCGCAGACCACGAACGCTCCCACGGCTCCCACCATGGCCACGTAGTAGGGCTTGCCGGTGCGGCCGATCACGATGCCCGCGATGACCGACATCGGGATGCCCACGAGGCCGTTCAGGCTGGTGAGCAGGTTGCTCATCTCGGTGCTAAGGCCGTAGTAGACGAACAGCTGCGGGTAGCAGGTGATGAGCGAGTAGAGCGAGAAGGCCAGGAAGAACATGGCCGCGCAGAGAAGCACGAGCGGGCGCGAGGCGAGTGTGCTCTTCACCACGGGCACGAGCCCGGCGGCCACCGCGTCCTCAGACTGCGGAACGGCAATGCCGGCCTCACCGTCTTGCACGAACACGAGGGCGACCACGAGGCACACGACGGCGTAGGCGAAGGTGACCCACCAGAGCGAGCGCACCGAACCCAGGGCGTTGGCGATCATGAGGCCGGAGCCGGTCATGAGGAAGGTCGCGATGGGGGTCGCCGTCATGAAGATGCCGGTGGCGGTGCCGATCTGCGGCCCCTCGAACCAGCGGCCGATGAGCTCCACGCCCACGGGCAGAGCGAAGACCGCGGCCACGCCCTCCACCACGCGCGAGGCGAGCATGACCTCAAAGCTCGGCGCCACCGCGCCGAGGAGGTTGCCGGCCACGATCATGGCCAGCATGAAGAGCAGGGTGCGCTTGGGGCCGGCCTTGGCGATGAGCCCCGCACCGGGGATTGAAAGCACGATGCCGGCCAGCGTGAAGATGGACGTGAGCCAGGCGGCGCTTGTGGTGCTAACGCCCAGCTCCTCTGCCAGAAGCGCCATCACCGGCGTGACCTTGAGCTGCGAGAAGCCCACGGCCATGCCGCAGAGCATAAGGACGACGAACATGGCCCAGGAGCGGGCGGAGTTACGTTCGGACATCGAACACACCTCCCCCTTCGGGAGGGCGGGCGCCCGGGCGGGCGGCGGCTTTCCCAAACACCGCCCGCCCGGGAAAGCCGGGCGCTAGATGCGCTCGACCGTGCCCTCCCACGAATCCATCTTCTTGGCGGGCTTGGAGCCTTCCGCGAACCAGTGGGTCGTGACGGTCGTGGCGCGCGTGTAGAAGCGGTAGCCGTCGATGCCGAGCACGTGCTGGTCGCCGAAGAAGGAGTCCTTGTTGCCGCTGAACGGGTAGTACGCGGAGGGTACGGGGATGCCGACGTTGATGCCGACCATGCCGCCGTCGGTCTCCATCTCGAAGCGACGGGCGAAGTAGCCGTCCTGGGTGAAGATGCAGGAGCCGTTGGCGAAGGGGTTGTCGTTCATGATCTTGATGCCCTCGTCAAAGTCCTTGACGCGCTTGATGGAGAGCACGGGGCCAAAGATCTCGTCGTGGCCGATGGACATGTCCTCGGTGACGTGGTCGAAGATGGTGGCGCCGATGAAGAAGCCGTCCTTGCACTCCTCGGGGACCTCGGGGTTACGGCCGTCGAGCACGAGCTCGGCGCCCTCCTCGATGCCCTTCTCGATCCAGTTGAGGACGCGCTCCTTGTGGGCGGCGGAGACGACGGGGCCGAGGTCGGTCTCGGGGTCGTAGGCAAGGCCAAGCTTGAGGTTGGCGGCCTTCTCGCAGATCATCTTCACGAAGTCGTCGGCGATCTCCTCCTGCACGCAGACGGTGGGAAGGGCCATGCAGCGCTCGCCGGCGCAGCCGAAGGCGGAGTTGATGATGGCAGAGGTCGTGGCCTCGAGGTCGCAGTCGGCCAGGACGAGGGCGTGGTTCTTGGCCTCGGTCTGGGCCTGGACGCGCTTGCCGTTGAGGCCGGCCTTGGCGTAGATCTCCTTGCCGACGCGGGTGGTGCCCACGAAGGTGATGGCCTTGACGCGCGGGTCGGTGAGGAGCTGCTCGCTCTCGTGGTGGGTGCAGGTCACGAGGTTGACGAGGCCCTTGGGGAAGCCGCCCTCCTCATAGAAGAGCTCGAGCATGCGCATGGAGGTAAGCGGCGTGGGCGTGGCGGCCTTGAGGACGACGGAGTTGCCGCAGGCGATGGCCAGGGGCACCATCCAGCCCCAGGGAATCATGGCCGGGAAGTTGAACGGCACGATGCCGCCGACGACGCCGAGGGGCTTGCGGTAGGTGGAGCAGTCGAAGCCGGTGGTCACCTGAAGCGCGCCGGAGCCCTGGATGGCAAGCGGCAGCGAGCAGGCGAGCTCGGTGGGCTCGATGGCCTTGAGGATGTCGCCGCGGGCCTCGTTCAGGTTCTTGCCGTGCTCCTTGGCGCAGAGCTCGGTGAGCTCGTCGAGGTGCTCGTTGAGGATGTTCCTCCACTTGAACATGTACTGGACGCGCTTGGAAAGCGAGACCTTGCTCCAAGACTCGAAGGCCTGCTGGGCGGAGTCGATGGCCTCGGCCACCTCGTCGGCGGTGCAGAGGGGCACCTCGGCGAGGACCTCGCCGGTGGAGGAGTTCGTGACCTCCTTGTACTCGGTCGTCTTGGAGTCGCGCCACTCGCCGTAGACGCAGTACTTCTTTCTCTCGACGGTCATGGGTGTGTTTCCTTTCGCTAGGATGGCCGGGCCGTAACGAGCCCGGATTTGCAACCTGTCGCCCGGGCTCTTGCCAGGCGATGGGAACTGAGGAAAAGGCCCGCCGCTGGGCGGATGCGCTCGCGGCGGGCCTAGGGCCGCTTAACGCAGGCGGTAGACGTGGTTGTAGTCGGCCGGGTCGTTGTAGCGCGTGAACTGCGCACCAATGGGACGGATGACCGGCAGGTCGGCAAGTGCCGTGGGGATGTGCCAGTACATCGGCATCTGCCAGTGCTCGGGGGCGTGGAAGGTCGCGGTGCCAGAGCAGTACGTGGTCTCGGGAGTCATGATCTCGAACGGGTAGTCCGCCGGCTTCTCCCAGGCCTTGGGGTTGAACGTGGCGTAGCTGCAGTCGGCGCCGGCCTCGTGGTAGACCTGGCCCTTCTCGGGAGTGGCGTGGATGTACTTGTAGTTGAACTTGCCCTCAGACTCGGAGGTGAGCTTCTTCATGAGCTCGAGGTCCTCCGGCTCGCCCTCGAGGTCGAGCTCGACGTCGAGGAACTTGAAGCCCCAATCGCTCGCCTGGGTGCGGACGTGGCGCCCGTCCTTGGCAAAGCGAGGGACGTCGGCGAAGACCTTGGCGTAGCCCATGAGGTCGCGGCCGCCGAGGATCGGGTCGGCGTGGTTCTCGTACATGGCAAGCACGAGGTCGCCGGCGAGGTGGTCGCGCTCGCCGTCGTAGCGCACGGGGACGCTGATGTTGATGAGGTAGTACGTGTTGCCGCTGAAGTTGCCAAGGGTGCCGAACTCGCAGGTGGCAACCGATAGCACCGGGGCGCGCAGGCTGAAGTTCTCCGGCAAGAACGCCTCGAGCTTTTCGGGGTCGGTCTCGAACATGACGGTCGCGGCCTCGACAGTGGCGGGCTTGTTGAGCTCGTAGATGCCGTTCTCGTTGGGGTTCTTCATGTCCGGGGAGGGACCGAAGAACACCGGCATCTCGTAGACGCGGTCCGGGCGGATGGTGAGGGACATGCTTTTCACCTAGCCGATCGCGTTGAGGCCGCCATCGGGGTAGATGGTGGAGCCGGTGACGAAGTCGGAGGCGGCGGAGGCCAGGAAGATGGCCGGGCCCTTGCAGTCCTCGGGGTAGCCGATGCGCTGGGCGGGCATGGACTTGGCGATGGCGTTGCGGGTGGCCTCGTCGTCGGGCAGCAGGCCGACCATCATCGGCGTGTAGGTGATGGTGGGGCCGATGGCGTTGACCTGGATGTTCGGGCCAAGGTCGGAGGCATAGGCCTTGGTGAGCATCTCCACGGCGCCCTTGGTGGCGCAGTAGCCGACGTTGCCCATGCCGCCGTTGCCCACGGCGCGGATGCCGCGGACGGAGCCGACGTTGATGATCTTGCCGTGGACGTCATTGTCCTTGAAGTACTTGCCGAAGTGCTTGCAGGTGAACATGAGCGACTTCACGTTGGCGTCGAACATGGCGTCCCAGTCGTCCTCGGGGAACTCGGTGCCGGGGTGCTTCTTGTTGAAGCCCTGGGAGTTGACGAGGATCTCCACGGAGCCCATCTGCTCGAGGGCGGCAGCGAGAAGGCCCTCGACGTCGGCCTCCTTGGAGGCGTCGCCAGCGTGGGTGAGGATGGTGGCGCCGCAGCTGGCGTTGATCTCGTCGGCGGCGCGGAAGAGGCTCTCGGGCTTGCGGCTAGAGATCATGACCTGCGCGCCGGCCTCGGCGAGGCCCTCGGCGATGGCCTGGCCGATACCGCCGGCACCGCCGACGACGACGGCGTGCTTACCGGTGAGGTCGAAAAGATTGGTGCTCATGTGTTGCTCCTTCTAATCGATGTGCCTGTACTTATCGATGGAACCGATAAATGGGGAGTAGGCGCGGAGCGGAACGGGAACCGCTCCGCGCCTAGAGAGGAGGGCGCGCACGCGGTACGAGACCGGGGGCTTCGTGCGACGCCCTTTTGCAAGGAGACGAGGGGCTGTTTGGTAAGCCTGGGGCCGTGGAACCCCCTACCAAGGAGAGGCGGCAAGCCTGGGAAGGTGAACGTTTCCCCTGCCGCGTAGCGCGAACTCGTCCGGGGAAAGCTAGGCCTGCTGGGGCGGGAGGAGGACGACCAGCATCTGGCAGGTCACGCTGCCGTTATTCTGGATGCCCTTCTTGGTGTTGGGGCCACAGTGGAAGGAGTCGCCAGCGTGCAGGGTGGTCTTCTCGCCGCCCTCGCACTCGATGTCCATCTCGCCCTCAACGATGTAGTAGATGCTCTCGAGCGGGTTGGAGCCAAACTCGCAGCCGCCGCCCGGGAGGAAGTGGGAGAGGCCCATGATGATCTTGCCATCGTTGACGTCATCGGGGTTGTGAAGGCGGGTGGGACGCATGTCGTAGTGGCCCGGGGCCTCGTAGAAGGTGGCCTCATTCTTGCGGACGATCTTGTAGCTCATGTCGTGCTCCTTTCGAAAAAAGTGCATAAGTCATTGCCCGGATGCATAAGGCATCTAGGGTACAGCCGTGGTATGGATTGGTGTTCTTGCAGCTATTCGGTTACGTTTGCTCTGTTTGCGCCGCGTTCCGTTTTCTTGACCTAAGTGTATGAAGACAGGGTTTTGGAGTGAAATATGCAGTGACGATTAGGCGCCTCTCAGTTATCGCTTAAATCGATTACCGCAGCTTTCTAGCGGCAAATACCCGCCCATAGCTGCGCCGGAGCAGATGGCGCCCCTCCGCGAGTGGCGTTTTTACGGGCGCGAGCGGCAGGGCTTGTAGATACGAAACGGTTGCCCGCCATAGCCACCCAAAACGGGCTCGGTCCGCCCTGTTCTGGTTTCGCCGTGTTAATGGCGCAGGCGTAGGACCTGTGCAGCCCGTGCCGCTAGAATGGTTGGTTGCAAACGCAAGGCCAAGCGGCCGCACGAAGGAGCGCATGTGATCGAAGCCAAGGAAATCACCATCGAGGAGCTTGAGGCCAAGGCAGCAGAGCTCGGCATCAACCTCCCCATTGAGCAGACCGCCATCTGGGCCACCTACCAGGCCACCATCCCCGGCCGCACGCCCTGGGGCTGCGTCGAGTTCCTGAAGGACGGCAAGACCTGCGCCCTCGCGAGTCTCTTTGACTACGAGACCCACGGCTACCACTTCCTGCGCTCCACCCACGGTCCCGTCTGGGTTGAGGAGCCCTCCGCCGCCGATGAGGCCGAGGCCATCACCACCCTCAGCGCCTACGCCAAGGGCAAGGACAAGCACGAGCGCTTCATGCGCCTTGCCATCAAGGCCGAGATTTCCGCCTCCGCCCCCGTGCTCTCCGGCGTCCCCTACGACCACACCGTCGTCATCGACGTCACCGGCACCGACGAGGACATCCTCTCGCGTATGAAGCCGCGCGGCCGCCGCGACGTCCGCAAGGCCCTACGCGAGAGCCCCGTCACCTGCGCCGACGAGACCGAGCTCGCACTCAAGAGCTTTGAGGAGCACTACGACGTCATGCGCGAGACCGGCGAGCGCGACGGCTTTACGCCCGCACCCTGCTCTGACTACGAGGACATGATCCGCATCCTCGGGCCCGAGCACTGCCGAGTCTTTGCCGGCAGGCTCGACGGCCGCGTGGTCACTTGGTCCATCGTGACCATCAACGGCACCCACGCTGTGCGCTACTACGGCGCCAGCCGCAACGAGACCATGCGCAACCACGTCACCGACAAGCTCGTCTACTCCGAGTGCTGCGACCTTGGCGCCAACAAGGGCATCCTCACCTATGACATGATGGGCATTGGCAGCGAGTTCTCCCCCACCCTCATGGGCCTGAACGAGTTCAAGACGAAGTTCACCAAACAGGTGGCCGAGGTCTCGCCCGACCGCGATGTGCCCCTCTCCAAGGGCTTCTACAAGGCGCTCACCATCGCCAAGAAGCTCCGCAAGTAACTGCTCGGGCGGCAGGCTTCGGCTTGCCGCCCTTTTCTTTTCCAAGCCTTGGAGGCGCCCATGAGCACGCCCATCGTCGATTGCCACACGCACACGAGCTTCTCTGACGGCGAGTCAACGTTTGAGGAGAACGTCCGCGCCGCCGCGGCCGCGGGCTGCGCCGTGCTCGTCTCCACCGACCACCTCACGCTTCCGGCAAGCATGGAGGCCGTGGCCGACGCACAGGTGCCGCACGCGCGCCTGGCGGAGCACCGCGCGGCCTTTGAGGCGGCGCGCGAGCTAGCGGCAGAGATTGCGCCCGGGCTTGAGCTCGTCTATGGCTTTGAATGCGACTGGTACCCGGGCTGCGAGGCCAACGTGGCCACCTGGAGCGAGGGTGCCGTGGTGCGCTTGGGCAGCGTCCACTGGATCGGCGATGCCGGCGACGTCGCCGCCGGGGCCACGGGAGACGCCGGCACGGAGGGCGTGGCACTTGCCGGCACGCCCGGTACGGGTGCCGGCTGGATCGACTTCGGCTCCGACAAGCACGTGTGGGAGGAGCTGGGCGCAGACGAGGTCTGGCGCCGCTACGTAGATGCATGGTGCGCCGCCTGCGAGAGCCCGCTGGAGTTCGACTCCATGGCCCACCCCGACCTTGCCATGCGCTTTGCGAACGAGGGCTTTGCGGCCACGACGGACCTCTCCCCTCTCTGGCGGCAGATGGCCGAGTGCGCGCGCAGCTGCGGCCGACGCGTGGAGCTCTCCACCGCGGGCCTGCGCAAGAGCGTGGGAGCTTACTACCCCAACGCAGCCCTTTTGCGCGAGTTCGCCCGCGCGGAGGTGCCCATCACCGTGGGCACCGACGCCCATGTGGCAAGCGACGTCTGCTGGGGCGTGGCAGACGCCTACCGCTATGCAGCAGCCGCCGGCTACCGCTCAATCGAGGTGCCGCATGCAGACGGTTCATGGGAAAAGCTCGAGCTAGAGTAGCTAAATTACTCACAGATGCGAAAAACCGCAGGTGGTTGCAAAGTCAGCGAGAGGCCGCCTGGCAAGCCAAGGTGCCCCGAAACGAGACGCCGCCGGGCTTTTGCTCGCGGCGGTGAGGTTGGGGGGCAGATTGGTTTGCCGGGCGGCCTCGCAGCGTCGGCGTGAACGCCGTTCGTTAGAACGGCGGAACATTTATTTCATGCGCGCATTCAGCTCGCCCGCAAGCTCGTCAAGCGTGACGCCGTAGCGCTCGAGCACCACGAGCAGGTGGTAGACGAGGTCGCCCGCCTCGTAGCGGATGTGGTCGTGGTCGTCGTCCTTGGCAGCCATGATGACCTCGCTCGCCTCTTCGGCGATCTTCTTCAGCAGCTCGTCCTCCACGTCGGTGAGCAGGCGCGCGGTGTAGCTCTCCTCCGGCGAGGCCTCTCGGCGGCCGTGGATGGTGGCGGCGAGGCTCGTGAGGGTCTCCCCGATGTTTCCGGGCTGGACGTTGGCGGTGCGAACTCCCATGGTTGCTCCTTAGGTTTGCGGCGCCAGGCGCCGGGCGGTTGCTAGTGGCTACTCGGGCGGCTACTCGGCCGTGACGGTCTTGAAGAAACAGGTGCGGTTGCCGGTGTGGCAGGCGGGGCCGGGCGAGTCCACCTTGCAGAGCAGGGTGTCGGAATCGCAATCGGCCCAAAGCTCGCGCACCTGCTGCATGTTGCCGCTGGTGGCACCCTTGTTCCAGAGCTCCTGGCGGCTGCGGCTCCAGAACCACGTGGTACCGCGCGAAAGCGTGAGCCCCACGCTCTCCTCGTTCATCCACGCCACCATGAGCACCTCACCGGTATCCCACTGCTGCACCACGCACGGGATAAGCCCCTGCGAGTCGTACTTCAGCCCGCTAGGAGTGACGTTGGTCTTGATATCAGTCATTAGAAGTCCAACCTAACGGGGATGCCTTGGGAGGCCATGTATTCC
>CAVIES010000019.1:0-21099 GCA_963641675.1 Anaerovoracaceae bacterium | reverse complement strand
CTAGCGCAATCCCCTAGCGCAATCCCCTAGCGCTCGATCCCCTTAAGAACCGCATCCGGCTTGCGGCGGCGCGGGTCCATGCGGCGGCCGATGAAGGCGAGCACGGCCGCACAGAGCGCAATCACGGCAAAGTACACGACGGCCGTGGCAAAGAGCGGGAAGAAGGCCTGGAACGTGCGGCTGCGGATGATGTCCGAGGCCTTGGTGAGGTCTTGGATGGCGATGTAGCCCACGACCGAGGTGGCCTTGATGAGCTCGCCGAGCTCGGCCGAATAGAGCGGCCAGACGTTCTTGGCGGCCTGTGGCAGCACGATTCTCCTGAACGCCTCCCCGCGCGAGAAGCCCATGGCGAGCGCCGCCTCAACCTGGCCTTTGTCCACGCCCTCGAGGCCGGTGAGGAAGACCTCCGCCAGCGAGGCCGCGCTCAAGAGGCCGAAGCAGATGATGGAGACCGCGACGGCCGGGATGTCCACACTCGCGAACACGACGTAGTAGAGCACCATGAGCCACACGAGCGCGGGCACGCCGCTCGTGAGCTTGCCGTAGGCGCGGGCGATGCCGCGCACGGCAGCCTTGCGGCTGCGGCGCATGGCAGCCAGAAGCGCGCCGCCCAACGTGCCGAACACGAACGCGCCGGCAGAGATGAGGCAGGTGGAGCCAAGGCCGTTTACCACCAGCTGCCAGCGGTTTTCTGTAACGAACGAAGAGACGAAGTTCTGCTTCAGGTTCTGCCAGAAGCTCACGCCCGTGGCACCGTCGGTCTTGATGAGGGCGCCGTAGTTGAGCGAGACGTAGGTGTCGGTGAAGTCGATCTGCTTCCTGCGCTCGTCGGTGGGCATGAGCTGCGTGGCCACGTCGGCCTTGCCGGAGGAAACCGCGGCGATCTCTGAGGCAAAGCCCATGTCCTGGAACTCGCAGCGGTACCCCAGCTCGTAGGCGACGCGTTCAATGATCTCGATGGCCTCGCCGGCGTGTTGGCCGTTCTGGATGAAGGTGAAGGGCTCGTCGATGCCGGTGGTGGCCACGCGCAGGACCTTGTCCGTATCGAGCACGGGCACGTCGTCCATGGTGTAGTTGCGGTCGAACTCCCACTTCTGCTTGATGGAATCAAGCGTGCCGTCCTCGCGCATGCGCGAGAGCACCTCGTTGATGCTCGTACGCAGCGAGTCGTTGCCCTTGGCCACGGCAAACGAGTCGTCATAGGTCACGAAATGCGGCTTGATGTACTCGTAGCCTTCGTTCTCCTCCATGAAGCGGTTGGCGAAGAACTCAGAGACGAAGGCGTAGTCGAGCTTGTTGCCGGCAAGGGCGGCCGCCACGTCGGCCTCGGAGGAGAAGAGCTGGAGCTCGGCGTTGGGGTAGGCGGAGGCCAGGAGGGTCTCGGTAAGGCCGCCGGCCACGGTGCCGTTGCGACCCTCCGCGTACCACGCGTCGCGGTCCTCGACAGACATCTCGAGATAGGTGGCCTCGGCCATCGCGGCCACGGGAGAGGACGCGAGCACGAGCGCCACAGCGGCGACCGCCATGCAGACAACGCCCAAGAATCGCTTTGCCCTAGCTGCCACCAAGCACCTCACCACGCGTTCTGACATCAAAAAAGTTACCGTCCGACAGCCTCGCCGCCGGACGGTAACCAACTATACCGTTCCCCCGCCCGCGCCTCGTTGAGTCTGCGCAAGCAGGAGCCAAATTGTCACGCGGGCCGCGTCTCTAGCGGCGGCGCCTCAGGCCCACGCCGGCAGCCGCCACGGCAACACCAACGACCGCCACGGCACCAAAGCCGCAGACGGCATCGCCCGTCTGGGGCATAGCGCTCTCGGAGCCCTTGGAGGAGCCGTCCGCGCCGCCCTGGCCGTCGGAGCCATCGGAACCGCCCTTGTCGCCAGAGTCGTCACTCTTGTCGCCGGAGTCGCCGCCCTTGTCGCCGGAGTCCTCGCCGGAACCACCCTTGTCGCCGGAGTCGTCGCCCTTGTCGCCAGAGTCATCGCCGGAGCCGTCCTTCTCCCACTTGGCGTAGAGGGTGAGGTCGCCCTCTACCGCGGCCGAGAAGTCGTACTCGCTCGTGAGCGCCTCGTCCGCGTACCAGCCGGCAAACTTGTAGCCGTCACGCGTGGGGTCGGCGGGCTTCTCAACCTTGCCGCCAACAGCAACGGTCTGCGACTCCACCTCGGAGCCCTCGCCGCACTCAAAGCTCACGGTGCAAGTCTGGTCGCCGTATTCAGCAACGAGTTGGACGTCGGTGCCCTCCATGGTGAAGCTGGTCACCGGACTCGTGGCATCCTCGAGCTCAGCCTCGCCAGAGACGACCTTCCACCTCAGGAACGTCTTGCCGCCCTGCGACTCGTCGGCCGTGACCAGAACGGTGTCGCCCTCGGCGGCGGCGGAGTCCACGAGCTCGTGCTTGTCCTCGTCGGTGGCAGAGCCCTCCCCAACCGTCACCTCGTGGGTCGGCACAACGGTGTAGTCGTACTCTACGACCTCACTCGTGCGTTCGTCGCCATCCTCGTCCTTAACCTGCGCGTACACCAAGACCTTGGAGTCCTGGGTGAGGGTGACGTCGCTCGTGTACTCGCTGAAGGTGTAGCCGTTGCTCGTGTTCTCATCGTCAAGAGCGGCGGTGGCAATCGCCTGTTCGGAGTTTGCGGGCACCACGCAGTACATGACGGAGAGCAAACCGCTCTTGATCTCGTCGCCCACGACAAAGCCCAGGTCGAGTTTGTTGTAGTAGCGGACGTTCGAGTCCTTGTTGGGGGCGGGGGCGTTGATGCCCACGAGGTTGAAGGTGCGGCTCACCTCGTGGCTCTCGCTCGCCTCGTCGGCAAACGTGCCCTTCACCTCAAAGGAGCCGGAGGTCTGGCCCCTGGGGACGGAGGAGGTGTCCCAGCTAACCGCGGCCTCCTTGTACTCGCCGTTCTTGAGCTTGTAGGTAACCGCGGTGTCCGCCTTGAGCGTGGCGAGGCAGTCCTCGGAGAAGACGACGTCCACGTCGTCGTACTCGGTCACGACGCTGTCAAAGCTCGCGTCGGCCGCCGTCGTCACGGTGTAGGTGAAGGAGACCTTGATCATCCTCGTCGAGCCGTCCGGGGTCTCCGTTGCCTCAATGCCGACATTCTCGATGTCAAAGTTGTCGCAGATGACGCCGGCCTTGCTCGGAGCCCTGTACATGTAGGTGCCGCCGCTGGGCGCGGTTACGTAGAAGTAGCCGCTGGCCACGTAGGTGGTGCTCGCCTGGACCGTCTCCTCGGTAAGCTCGGCGCCGTCGGCGCGCGTCCAGCTGATCTTGGCCCCGCTGGACGTCATCTGGGTGCCGGTGGCGTCTTTGGCCGTCGTTCGCACAAGCTCTGAGGGGAAGGCCTCGCCAACCGTGGGCGTGCTGGCGCCCTCGATCTTGTAGTAGTTGACGATGGGCACGTAGAGCGCCGTGACCTCGGTGCTCCCCGTGAGCCCCGTAAACGTCAGGGTCTCGCTCGTGTAGTCGGCGCCCTCGGGGCAACCCGTGTTCCACTGCAGGAACTTCATGCCCGCGATGCGCGGTGCCGTCACGGTGGCGTTGCCCTCGTCATCCGCCGCGACACCGGCCGAGGCAGAGAGCGGCGCGTCCACGTCGTTCACGCTGTACGTGTTCACCGTGACCATATAGCTCTTGGGGTCGGTGAAGGTGCACTCAAACTCGGCCACAAGCTCCTGCTTCTCCGCGTCATAGCTCACGGTGCCCGCGGAAAGTTCACCATCGCCGAACTTGGTGCTCACGGCGGAGCCCTCCACATCAAGGGAGGTCTCACCCTCGGGATCGGCGAGCATGCCGGCTTCCTCAAGCAGGGACTCGGGGATGCGCACCGTGAACTTGACCTTGCGGGGGATCTCCGACTCAAGCGTGCTCGTCACCGTGCCAAGACGCGTGGAACCAGCCTCGGCGGCGGTGGGGGTCACCTCGGAGTCGTCGGAACCCGTAAACGTGACGCTGCTGAGCGAGAGCTCGCCCTCCCCCTCGTAGCCAATCTTTGACCAGGCGGCCGTGTCGGAGACGCCAAGCGAGAGCTTGCTCAGGATGGTGCCGTAGTGGGCGACGAGCTTCACGTCGCCGGCAGGCATCGCGAACGAGGCCACGCCGTCGGCATCAGGGTAGAGCACCGTGGTGGAGCCGAGGCCCTCAGCTTCCCAATACCTGGGGAGGGTGCCGTCCTTCATGAACTCGCTGGACTGCAGCTTCACCAGGCTGCCCTCGGTCCTGCTCAACGTCCTGTCGGCCGCGGCCGAGGTATCGCTCGCGCCCCAGATGGAGGCCGTGTGGTACTCGCCGTTGGACTTGTGCAGGTAGAGAGAGTCGCCAGGACCCTCGCCATCGTCGTAGCCAATGGTGTAAGCGTCGTTGTTGCTATAGATGACCTTGCTCAGGTCGAGGTCGCTCGAGAACTTGTCGGTGGCATACTCGCCCACGACCTCCTTGCCGTCGTACTTGCTGTCTTGGACATAGACGCCAATACGGCTATCGGACGAGAGGCTGCAGTCTTTCACAAAGCCGCTCGTGTCCTGGTTGGTCTTCACGAGGTCATGGTTCGCGGCGCCCTGGAGCACGAGGTCGTATTCGTAGCGGCCGTCCGTGCCGGTGTTGTCGGCTATGACGCACGTGCCCCACAGGTTCACCGAGCCGGAGCGGCAGAACACGCCGGCACCCTTGTTGTTGGAGACGGTGCAGTCAACAAGGTCCATGCAAGACTTGTCGTTGTCCCACCAGTTCCAACCAAGGTAGTAGATGGCGCCGCCGAGGTAACCCTCCGCCTTGTTCTGGGTGAAGGTTATGCCGGTGACGAGGAACTCGTCGTAGCAGCCCCTGAAGAAGACGCCGGCGCCGTTCTCGTTGGCGGTGTTGCCGTAGATGGTGCCCGACTTATCATCCGACTTGAGGTAGAAGTCGAGGCAGACGACCGAATCGTAGGTGCCGTCGCCCACGGCAAGGCCACCGCCGTGCGCGGCGGTGTTGGTGTCGATGGAGCCGCCGTTCTCGAGCTCGACCGTGGCCTTGCGAACGTAGTCGGCGCCAAAGTATGAATAGATGCCGCTCGTGGCGTTGTAGATGCCGCCGCCGTAGGTGGCCGCGGTGTTCTCGCAGATCCTAGCGGCGTCCACAAGGATGGTGCTGTTCTGCGCATAGTTATAGATGCCACCGCCGTACTCGGAGGCGGTGTTGGCCTTCACGGTTGCGCCGTCCTTGACGTTGATGTTGATGGCGTCCTTGTCGGCGTAGATACCGGCGCCGTTCTTGGCGGAGTTGCCAGAGATGGTAGCGGTGCTGCCCGCAAGCGTGAAGTCGCAGGAATCGTTGAGGTAGAGGCCACCGCCGTCGCCGCTGGCAGTGTTGTTCGAGATGGCGCTTGAGGCGATGCTGAAGGTGGTGCCGTTGTAGTAGTCGTAGATGCCGCCGCCGTCGCTTGCCGTCACGTTGCCGCTCACGCTGGCGCCGCCGCCCATGGTGACGGAGCCCCTCTTGCCGTTGTGGTAGATGCCGCCGCCGTCCTTGTAGGCATAGTTGTTGTCGATGGCGCTACCTTCGACGGTCAGCTTGGCGTCGTTGCCGTTGATGAAGATGCCGCCGCCGAGGGCGCACGAGAGGTTGTTTGAGACGGAGGAGCCGTTCTTGATGAGGATGTCGCAGCTGTCACCGCTGTCGTAGATGCCGCCGCCGTCGGTCTCGTTGTGGTTGTAGCAGACCTTGGTGCCCGCGAGGTTGAGCGTGCAGTTCTTCCCAAGGCAGATGCCGCCGCCTCCGCAGTGGGCGTTGCCCAGGACGTTGCCGGCTACGGTCACGTTGTTGAGGTTCACCGTGGAGCCGTCCTTGGCGTTGATGCCGCCTGCGGTCCAGTTGGTGGCGCTGGCGCCGCCGGTGATGAGGCCACCGGTGAGGACGGCAGAGCCGGTTCCGTCGTACTTCCAGAAGTGGTAGGCGTCGTTCTTGCTGTCGTCAAACCAACCCTTGTGCTCGGTTGCGGCCTCGTCGCCGTCGCCGCCGTTCACGGTGAGGGTGGCGTTCTTCTCCACGGTGAAGACCTGACCGTTGCGGTAGCCATACCAAGCGTCGCTGCTGTTGGTGCGCGCAAGGCCGCGGTTGATCATGTGGCCGTGGAGGTTGAAGGTGTAGGAGCGTCCACTCGGAATCGTGATGGTGCCGTCGGAGGCATCCCAGTCGCAGTAGAGGTCGACGGTGATGTCTCCGGACTCATCGGCAGCCTTCGCCATGAGCTCGCTCATCGAGCTGAACTCCTGGTAGGTCGTGGCGCCATAGGAAATATAGGTGAGCTTGGCCACGGCCTCGGCGTGGGCCGCAACGGGTGCGGCCAACACAGCCGCGCAGGCAATGGCAAAGAAGGCCACCGCGCTAACGGCAGCCTTCTTGAGCTGGTAAGACGTATTGGGGAGCTTCACAGACGTCTCCTTAGTAGAGCACTTTGGCAAACCTCCAAAAGTATACCAAGGCGACGTGCGCTCTCTGCTACAGGTTACCGATGAGCTCGGTGTAGATCTGGAAGGCCTTCTCTACCTCGGCCACGGGCGTGTGCTCGTTGGTCATGTGGGCGAGCTTGTAGGGGCCAGGGCCAAAGCCGATGGTGGGCACGCCCATGGCGATGGGCGTGATGCCGTTGGTGCCAAAGTCCCAGAAGTCAAACTCGGTGGGGGCCTCGCCGTAGGCGGTGGTGTAGGCGTCGATCAGCGCCAGCGTGATGGGCGCGTCCTCGGCCGTCTTCCAGGGGTCGTGCATGGGCTCGTAGTGGAGCGCGCGACCGTTCCAGCTCGTGTGCTCCAGCACGCCCACCTCCCAGGTGGCGTCCTTGCCGGCGATGAGCTCGTCCATCTCGGCGCGCACCTGCTCGAGCGTCTCGCCCAGGCAGAGGCGGCGGTCGAGGTAGATCTCGCACTCGGAGGGCACGGCGTTGAGCGAGGCGCTCACGCAGGAGATGTCGGAGAGCACGACGGTGCCGTGCGGGGCGTCCGGCTTGTAGAGGCGAGCGTTCAGGGCCTCGACGCGCTGGATAATCTCGGCCATCTCGTAGACGGCGTTCTTGCCCTTCTCGGGCGCGGAGCCGTGGGCCGAGACGCCATGGGTCTTGATGCGAATCTGCGCCTTGCCCTTGTGGCCGAGCGTGATGAGGTTGCCGCTGGGCTCGCAGATGACGGCGTAGTTGGGCTTGATGCCCGTGTCACCGTAGAAGAGCTTGAGGTTCACGCCATCGCAGTACTCCTCGCAGACGGTACCGGTGACGTAGACGGTCTTGCCCTCGAGGTATCCCGCGTCGCGCGCGGCGGCAGCGGCGTAGACGCTCGCGCAGAGGCCGCCCTTCATGTCCACCGATCCGCGGCCCCAGAGCTCGCCGTCAACGATCTCGCCGCCAAAGGGGTCGTGCTTCCACTCCTCGGGGTCGTTCACCTGCACGGTGTCGATGTGGCCGTCGAAGTGGATGACCTCCGGCCCGTTGCCGATGCGGCCGACGACGTTGCCGGTCTCGTCGATGTAGGCCTCGTCGTATCCGAGCTTCTGCATCTCGGCGAGCACCAGGCGCGCCATGTCGCCTTCCTCGTCGGAATAGCTGCGCGTCTGCACGGCCTTCTGCAAGAACTTGATAAGCTCCTCGTTCATCGCGAACCCCCTTGTGAGTCTCAATTTCCAGGCGCCAGAAGGGGCGGGGCCCGCCCGCAGCAGGGGATTGCCGACCGTCGGGAGAACGACATCGCAGGCACGCCCCGCCCTTCTTGACGGATATGAGGATATTGATTTTGAGAGCTGCAATATATAATCAGCTTGCCCGTTAGTTTAGAGATATTGACCTTGGGCGCGTTTTTACGTTTCCGGCAGGTAAACGTTGCCCACGGCATCCGCCCAAGGCAAGGAAGCCACTATGCAGACCTATGAGATCCACATCGACGCCAGCGGCCACGAGCTCACGCGCCACGGCTCCTTCGCCTTCCCGCTGGCGGTCTACACCACTACGGTCTCAAAGAACGTCCTCGGCTTCATCGATTGGCACTGGCACGAGGAGCTGCAGTTCTGCCTCGTGGTCAAGGACTCCATCCGCGTCTCTGTGGAGGGCGACACCTTCACGCTTAAGAAGGGCGAGGGACTCTTCGTGAACTCGCGTCGGCTCCACTCCATCACCAACGCGCCGGGCTCGGACGCCACCTACATCTGCCTCGACTTCCACCCGCGCCTCATCGCCGGCTTTGAGGGAAGCGCCGTGCAGGCGGGCTACATCGAGCCGAACATACGCGAGGGAGCGCTGCCCTACCTGCGCATGCGCCCAGGCGTTGCCTGGCAAGCAGAGATCTTGGAGCTCCTCCTCAAGGTCTACCGCAGCTACAGCTCGCCTACACCCGACGAGCTGCAGATCATGATCTGGCTCGCGAGCGCCTGGCACTCGCTCGTGCAAAATGGCGCCCTCACGGCAAGCGCGGCGCCCGCGCAAATACGTCCGCAAATGCGCTCGGCGCTGGAGTACGTGCGCGATCACCTGAGCGAGCCGATCGCACTTGAGGACATCGCAGCGCACGTGGGCTTTGCCAAGAGCACTTGCTGCCGCGAGTTCAAGCGCCAGCTTGGCTGCACGCTCACCGAATACGTGCTGAACGCTCGTCTGCAGGAGGCCTCGCGGCTGCTCCTCACCACAAACGACACGGTGGCCGAGGTGGCAAGCCGCTGCGGCTTCTCAAGCTCGAGCTACTTCATCACGAAGTTCCGCGGCCGCATCGGGACCTCCCCCGCCGCATACAGAAAGGAGCACGCCGCAGACCCTGCCGACGTGCTCCAGACCATGTAAGTTGTTGCGACTGCGCGCGTGCGCCGGTCGCCTCGGGCTCCATACAAAGCGCGGGTGCCAGGCCTGCGCGACACGCTCGCGGGCTGGCCTCTCCCCTACAGCACCTTGGAGAGGAAGCTCTGGGTGCGCTCGTTCTGCGGGTTGTCGAGCACCTCGGAGGGCTTGCCCTGCTCGCAGATGACGCCGCCGTCGACGAAGATGACGCGGTCGGCCACGTCGTGGGCAAAGCCCATCTCGTGCGTGACGCAGACCATCGTCATACCCTCGGCCGCGAGCTCGCGCATGACGTCGAGCACCTCGCAGACCATCTCGGGGTCAAGCGCGCTCGTGGGCTCGTCAAAGAGCATGATGTCGGGGTCCATGCAGAGGGCGCGGGCGATGGCCACACGCTGCTGCTGGCCGCCGGAGAGCGAGCGCGGCATGGCGTCGGCCTTCTCGGAGAGGCCCACGCGCTCGAGCAGCTTGAGTGCCTTCTCCTTGGCCTCCTCGGGCGTCTTGAGCTTCAGCTGCACAGGCGCCCAGGTGAGGTTCTCCAGCACGCTCATGTGCGGGAACAGGTTGAACTGCTGGAACACCATGCCCATGTGGCGGCGAATGGCGTCGACGTCGGCCTTGGGGTCGGTGATGGACTCACCATCGACGAGGATCTCGCCGGCGGTGACGTCCTCCAGGCGGTTGAGGCATCGCAGCATCGTGGACTTACCAGAGCCGGAGGGGCCGATGATGCAGACGACCTCGCCCTGGGCAATCTCCAGGTCGATGCCCTTGAGCACTTCGTTGTCGCCAAAGCTCTTCTTAAGGCCCGAAACCTTGATCTTCACGTCAGACATTATTTGCGGATCCTTTTCTCGAGGGCGGACGAAGCGAAGGTGAGCACAGTGGTGAGCGCCAGGAAGATGAGGGCGACCAGCGTGTAGGTTGCGAAGGAGTTGAACGTGCGTCCCACGTAGACCTTGGCCTGGTTCATGACCTCGGGCAGGCCGATGGCGTAGAGGATCGTGGAGTCCTTGAGCGTGATGATGACCTGGTTCACGAGGCTCGGCAGGCAGATGCGGATGGCCTGCGGGATGATGATCTTGGCCATGGAGGGCGCGTAGCCCACGCCGAGGCTGCGGGCGGCCTCCATCTGGCCCTTGTCAACCGACTGGATAGAGCCGCGGAAGATCTCTGACATGTAGGCGCCGGAGTTGAGCGTCATGGTGAAGACGGTGGCCGTCACCACGTCGATGCGGAAGTTGGTGCCCGTGACCGCCTGAATGAGCTGCGGGATGGCGAAGTACACGTAGAAGCCCTGCACCAGCATCGGCGTGCCGCGGATGATCCAGATGTAGAACTTGGCAATGCCGCGCAGCACCTTGAACTTAGACATGTTCATGAGGCAGGCGAAGATGCCCACGAAGAGGGCGATGAAGAGCGAGAGGGCGGTGACGAAGAACGTCATCTGCAGGCCGGTGGCCAGAAGCGGGCCCGCCTCGTTGAACGTAGTTACGAGGTCTTCAAGACTCATTGGGTTTCCTAACTGTTTGCTCCAGAAAAAGAAGCGGGCCCCACACGGGGGCCACGCTCCGGTTAGCCGTTGTTACTCGCCGAGGTACTTGGCGCAGATCTCGTCGTACTTGCCGCTGTCCTTGATGTTCTTGAGACCGGCGTTGAAGGCCTCGAGCAGGTCGGCGTTCTCGCCCTTCTTGACGGCGAAGCCGTACTCGGCGGCAAACTCGCCCTTGACGGTGTCGATGATCTCGAAGCCGTTGCCCTGGGTGATGCCGTAGGCCATGACCGGGTAGTCCTCGAAGCAGACGACGGAGTTACCGGTAAGGGTGTCCTGGAACATGAGGTCGGTGGTGTCGAAGTAGGTGATGGTGAGGTCGTACTCGTCCTTCAGGCTCTCGGCGCAGGAGGCACCGATGGTGGCCGTCTTGGCGGCGACGGTCTTGCCCTTAATGTCGTCGAGGCTCTTGATGTCGCCACCGGCCTTGGCGGCAATGGAGACGTAGGTCTCGTAGTAGCCGTCAGAGAAGTCGTAGCTCTTCTTGCGCTCGTCGGTGATGGACATGCCGGCGATGACGCCGTCGGCCTGGCCGCTCTCGAGGGCGGCGAGGGCCGCGTCGAAGCCGAGGGAGTTGATCTCGGCCGTGAAGCCCTGGTCGTCGGCGACGGCGTTCAGGATGTCGACGTCGATGCCCACGAAGTCGCCGTTCTCGTCGGTGTACTCAAACGGGGCGAAGACGGTGTCCATGGCGATGACGAACGACTTGCCGGCAACGCCGGAGTCGCTCTCGGTGGAGGCGCTGGAGCTATCAGAGGAGCTGGAGGAGCTACCGCAGCCCACGAGGCCGAGGCCGAGGACGGCGGCGGCGGAGCCGGAGAGGGTGAGGAACTGGCGACGGCTAAGCTGATTGGACATGGTGTGCCTCCCAAATTGTTGTGTGATCCCGAGGCGGCCATGCACCGGCCGCCCGTGCTCCTGTCACGTACAACTTGAGGTTATGTACGGATTGTTTCTGCCATATAACGCCAGCTCAAATGCTCCATCTTTAAACGCTCTGGAAAATGTGCGGCAAAGCATCCGAATCATTTTCGAAATATTTGGTGATGGTTGTGGCGGCAGCGCACGCCCACGCACGCGCACAAAAAAGGGCCCCGAGCGAGATGCTCGGGACCCATAGGCAGGCTATGTATTAGCTGCTAGCTGCTCTTAGAAGAGGCGACGCATAAGGCGCAGCGCCACACCAAAGGCAACGACCGCGACGGCCACGATAGCCACGTAGCCAGCCCAGGACTTGAGATCGCCGGTCTGCGGGAAGAAGCCCTTCTTGCCGCTGTCCTTCTTAGCGGGCGTGCCGTCGGCCTCGTTCACCGTGAGGTCGCCTTCGACGTAGGTGACGTCGTAGTTGTCGGCGTCGGTGCCGTCGGCCCACTTGAGGGTCATGGTGTTCTTGGAGGTACCGACCTCGGTCTGGGTGCCGGAGTAGTAGACCTCGGCGCCCTCGCCGTCAGCGAAGCCCTCGCCCGTGATGGTGGCGCTGTGCTCGGTGAGAGCGGTGCCGTCGTACTTCTTGCTGGCAGAGCCAGAGGTCACGACGAGCGTGCGCTTGTTGATGACGTACTCCTTGTAGACGGTGCCGGAGTAGTTGCCCATGCCCTCGATGGCAACCTTGACACTGCCGGCGTTGGTGAGGTCGCCGGTGTAGGTGAGCCTGTAGTCAACGCCCTCCTCGAGCACGTTGCCGGCAGCGTCCTTCACGATGATGGGCTGCTTGTGCTCGGTGCCGTCGTAGGTGACGTCCTCGGGGCCGCTGATGGAGATGCCCTTGTAGGGGTTATCGGGGTCGTCGGCGCCCTTGCCGGTGTCGTCGGCCTCGTCGATGCTCTGACCCTTCACGACGAGCTCGGCCTTGTTCACGGTCTTGATGTTGTAGTCAGACTCCAGGGCGGTGCCGTCCCACGTAAGCTCGTAGGTGCTCTCGGAGGAGCCGACCTCGGTCTGGGAGCCGGTAGACGTGATGGTGTAGGTCTCGTCGCCCTCGATGCCGTCGATGTAGGCCTCGCCCGTGAGCTCGGTGCCGTCGTAGTACTTCTCACCGCCAACCTCAGTGATGGTGACGTCCTTGGGATCGATGGTGTAGGTCTTGGTGACGGTACCGGAGTAGTTGCCGGTGCCCGTGATCTCGATCGTGATGGTGCCCGCGTGGGTGAAGTCGGTGGTCTCCTCGCCGTTGCGCTTGTAGGTGACGGTGTAGTCAGTGCCGGCCTCGAGGCTCGTGCCGTCGGACTTCTTCACCTGGGGGACGTACTTGTGGGAGCTGCCGTCGTAGGTGACGTCGTAGGGGTCGTTGACGGTGATGCCCTTGTAGGGGTTATCGGGGTCGTCGGTGCCCTTGCCGGTGTCGTCGGCCTCGTCGATGCTCTGGCCGGTCACGACGAGCTTGCCGTAAGTGGGGGCATCCTGGATGTAGTTGCCAGCCACGCCGCCCCAGTCGAGCGTGTAGTGGTTGTCAACGCCATCATCGGTGGTGACGTCGGTCACCTTTGTGGTGGTGGTCGCCTTCACCTTGTCCTTGTCGGCCTCGGCAACGCCCTCGATGAGGGCGCTCTGCTGCGTGAGCGGAGTGCCGTCATAGACCTTCTGGGCGCCGTAGGTGGTCACCTTCATGTGGATGGGGTTGATGACGTAGCTCGCGTCGACGGAGCCGGCGTAGGCGCCCTTGCCGGTGACGGTGACGGTGACGGTGCCGGCATTGGTGAAGTCGGTGGTCTCCTTGCCGTTGCGCTTGTAGGTGAGCTCGTAATCGGTGCCCTCGGTAAGGGTCTTGCCGTCCTTGGTGACGACGACGCCCTGCTTCTGCTCGGTGCCGGTGTAGTCGATGCTGGAGGGGCCGTCGATCGCAACGTTAAAGGAGCCGTCGTAGACGCTCACGGTGCCGGTGGCGAGGGTGGTGGCGAGGTACTTGCCCGTCTTGTCCACCACGTTGCCCGTAACGGCCTTGCCGTTCTCGTCGGTGAAGGTGACGTTGGAGGTGCCGATCTCGGTCTGGGAGCCATAGGCGGAGATGTTGCTGAAGTCAGAGCCCTCGGGGGCGCCGGTGAAGCCGCTCACGCTATGCTCCTGGCCGTCATAGGCAAAGGAGCCGGAGTTGGCGGTGATGCCGTTGGCGTTCTTGTAGTAGGTGAAGGTGACGGTGCCGTTCTCCTCCACGGTGTAGCTCTTGCTGGTGTCCACCGGGGTGTAGCCCGCGACGTCCTTGGGCGTGACGGTGACCACGTCACCCACGTTGGCGCTGTAGGTCTCAGGGTCGGCGATCTCGGTGCCGTCGGCCCACTGGTACTTCACCGTGTAGGTGGTGGCAACAGCCTTGGAGTAGGTAAAGGTGACGTCCTTCTCCACGCCACCCACGGCCGTGACGTTTGCGTTGTCTTTATCGATGTCGCCGCTCTGGCTCTTGTAGCTGTATACGGTGCCGTCCTTCTCGATGGTAGCGGTCTTGCCGCCCCTCTCGTCGATGGAGATGGACTCGCCCTTGTAGATGGCGTAGACGGTGACCGGGTCCTTAATGACGTTGCCATCTTCGTCCACGTAGTGGAAGGTCACGCAGCCGTAGTCGTCTGCGTTGATCGTGCCATCGAGGTGCCAGGCCATCTGGCTGCTGGGCACGTAGTCAGTGGCGCCATAAGCGACCTTGGCGCCGTGACCAGACCAGTCGACCTTGCTAATGTCGGCAAGCGGCTGGTTGTTGGAGTCAAGGAACTTGCTGTAGTAGGTGACGTTGCCGACTGCCGCCTTGGCATTGTCATAGTTGGTGCCGGAGGTGAAGTACGTGTCCACGGCGACGCCGCTCGTAGACTCAAGCTGGGCCGTGGAGTATCCGACGGTTACCCAACCGTGCTCGTTCACAACGGCGTCAAGGTCAAGGGTCTTGGAGTTACCGCTAACCTCAATGTAGATGTAGTACTTCTGAGATGTTGTGGCGGCATATGCGCTCGTGAGCGACGCGCCGAAGGGCTGGAGCACCATGGCGAGCGTCAGCAGCAGCGTGAGCGCGCACCAGCCCCCCTTCTTGAGCATCTTCATGTGGTTCCCCTCCGTATGGGCATGCCTATACAAAATCTAACTTTTTAGTATAGGGACAGCACCACCCAAACAAAGGTGAAAAACCGCGAATTATTGTGGGTTAACCATCTTTTAAACCCCAGCATAGGGAGGGTGATTCGGGCCTACCAGGGCTGCGCGGAGGCCTCACAGGTGGCGTGCTCCGGCACCTCGGATGCCATGACCTCAAACGCCTGGGTGCCCTCGGCGAGGTTGTCGACGTATCCGGTGGTGGCATAGACGAGCTTGCCGAGCGCGTTTCGCAGCAGCACCGTGACGGCGATGCTCGAGCAATACGAGGGCAGCTGGTTGAGCGCATCCCCCGTGGAAGAGACGCCCACCTTGCCCGTGAAGGTCGCAAACCCCACGGAGTCCTCGCCCTCGCGCAGGTTGGACACCTCAAGCGTGAGGTCGCCCGTCTGGCGGTAGGCCGAGGTGGAGGAGCCCTGGGAGAGCTTGATGTCCACGCGGCTCAGCGCAAGCTTGCCTGAGGGGCTCGCGTGGCCGGCGTAGTAGGAGGTGCGGCCGGGCAAGGCCACCATGATGCCCTGGTCGTCGTTGAACAGGACGTTGCCCTCCGCGTCATAGCCCGTGGCGGTGATGCCCACCATGGTGTAGGCCACGTCGGCATTGGGGTTCTTGATGCCCGCCACGTAGAAGACCATGCCGGAATCCATGAGTGACCAGCTGGACTCGGCGAGTTCCAGGGGCTCGGCGCCTTCGACCTCTACGGTTGCCTCTGCGGTGGACTCGGCCGTGGAGGCAGGCTCGGTTGCAGCGGCAGCTTCCGTGGTGGCGGTGGCCGCGTTATCGCTGCCGCCAAAGGCGCCCAGCGCATGGGCGGCGAGCGCGCCGGCGCCAGCCAGCGCAACGGCGCCTACGCCCGCGATGGCGGCGCGGCGCGATACCCCCTTGGAACGCTCAGGCTCGGCGGCAGGGTCGCCAGCGGCAACGCGGGCAGTCGCGGCGCCGGAAGCGGCCGCCGCGGAGGCGTTCGAAGCGGAATTGCCGCCAGCGGCCGACGCGGTTCTTGGAGAAGCGGCAGCAGCCGCAGACGCCCCGGCAGCATCGATGCCCTCCCCCCTCTCCCCCAGTGCGGCCAGGGCAGCGTCGAACTCCGCCGCGCTCTGGTAGCGGCCGCTGGGCTCAAAGGCGCAGGCGCGCAGCACCACGGCGCGAGCCCCGGCAGAGACGGTGGCCTCCAGGGCGTCTTGGTAGCCCTCTGCGTCGGGCGCCATGCCCGTGAGCACAAAGCCCATGATGCGACCGATGGAGTAGACGTCGGAGCGGGCGTCGGTCTGGGCAAAGCCATACTGCTCGGGCGAGGCGTAGCCCCAGGTGCCGAGCGAGGTGGTGTCGCGGCTCGCGCCCTCCACGCGCAGGCGCGCGATGCCGAGGTCCACGAGGTGGGCGCCGTCGGCGGAGACGATGACGTTGCGCGGCGAGATGTCGCGGTGGATCACGCCCTGGGCATGGAGGGCGCCAGCGGCCTCGCAGATGTCTGAGATGAGCGAGCAGGCCTCGGCCTCGCTCGCGGGACCGCGCTCGGCCACATAGGCCTCGAGCGTACGCCCCGGCACGAAGTCATAGACCACCACGAACTGCTCGGGCAGGGCGTAGGTGGCCTCCACGCGCGGCAGGCGGCGGCACTCGCAGGAGGCAAGCGCGCTCCACACGCCACGGTTGGCGAGCTCGTTGGGGATCTTCTTGCGCACGAAGGGCCCGGTGCCCTCCACGGTCACAAGCTCGGTCACGCCGCCCTGGCCGGTGGCCAGCACGCGCTCGACATGGTACATGTCGTCGATGCTCATGGCATGCATGGCTTGCTTGTCGTCCAAAACGCTCCCTAATCCCGGCGCTTTGAGATACCCCCCCCCGCGGGGGCAAGCAACGCCGCAACCCAGTGTATACGCAGCAGAATACCCGTTCTTTAGTTGCCAACTGAATTCTCTGCTCAGGCGCTCATTCGGGCCACTTCCAAGGAGCCCCTTAGCGCCCGATTCTGCCTAAACAATCGCAAAATGGCATGTTCGCAGCGGGCGCGGTCCGTGGCCGCCCTTCCCTAGTTCAGGCGGTCGGTGCCGAGAAGGGTCTTCTCGCCCAGGCGGTAGAGCTCGTCGTCGGTCTCCGCGCGGGTGAGGCCGTGCTCCACGCACCAGATGATCACGGCGTCGCGACGCACCTTGCACCAGAGCTCGGAGACGCCGGCGCAGCGCAGGAGGCGCTGCATCTCTCGCAGGTCGCACTTGAGGCCAAAGCCCAGCATGATGGCGTGATCGCGGCCGGGGCGGCTCTTGCCGCTGAAGATGTCGTAGACCACCGTGGGGTTGATGGCGCTGCCGCGCACCACCTCGGCGCGCTTGATGCCACGCTCGGCCAGGAGCTCGTTCAGGTAGTCGGGCAGGGTGCGGTCGATAGTGGTGCCCTCGCCCACGAGGTAAGCCTCGGGCTTGGAGGCGGCGAGCAGGTGCTCAAGCAGCTCCTCCGTGATTCTCTCTTCTGCCATGGCACTCCCTCGCTCGCAGGTCTTTCCCGCTTGAGGATAGCAGACAAAAAAGGCGCCGAGCCCTAGGGACCCGGCGCCTTGGCGCTAGCTATGCGTGCGCGTGAGGCCTACTTGGCGAGGCCAGACTCGCTCTCGGGCAGCGGCTTCTTCCAGAAGGAGAGGATGAGGCAGCCGACGACGGAGCCGATGACGCAGGCGACGAGCCACATGATGGGGTTGCCGATAACGGCGGTGACCCAGGCGCCGCCGTGCGGGGCGGGGCTGGTGCAGCCGAAGGCGGCGGAGAGGCCGCCGGCGACGGCGGAGCCGATCATGCAGGACGGGATGACGTGGGCCGGGTCGGCGGCGGCGAACGGAATGGCGCCCTCGGAGATGAAGGAGAGGCCCATGATGTAGTTCACCAGGCCGGCGCTACGGTCGGCAGCGGTCCAGCGGTTCTTGAAGAACGTGGTGGAAAGGGCGATGACCAGCGGCGGAACCATGCCGCCCACCATGACGGCGGCCATGATGATCTGGCCGGTGGTGCCCAGGCCGGAGCTCGGGTCGAGGGCGGCGGTGCCGAAGACGTAGGCGGCCTTGTTGAAGGGGCCACCGAAGTCGATGGACATCATGCCGCCGAGCA
The DNA here is from genome assembly GCA_963641675.1 of Anaerovoracaceae bacterium. GTDB lineage: Bacteria > Actinomycetota > Coriobacteriia > Coriobacteriales > Atopobiaceae > Parolsenella. The sequence continues at coordinate 3,580 of CAVIES010000019.1, read as the reverse complement.
CGAGGCCGAGGACGACGATGTTGGAGGTGCCGAGGCCGGCGAGGAAGGTGTTCAGGCCGGTGTTGATGGCGGCGAAGACGGGGTTGAGCGCAAGCATCACGACGCCGATGGCAAGGGTGCCGAGCAGCGGGTAGATGAGCATCGGCTTGATGCCCTCAAGCGAGCTCGGGAGCTTGTCGCAGGCGCGCTCGATGCCGAGGGTGATGTAGCCCGCGGCGAAGCCGGCGAAGAGGGCGGCGATGAAGCCACCGGAGATGAGGCCGGAGGAATCGAGCGTTCCGAGGTAGGCGAAGTCATAGCCAACCTTGGCGAACAGGCCGCCGACGAAGCCGGGGGCAAGGCCGGGACGGTCGGCGATGGAGCTGGCGATGAAGCCGGCGAGGATCGGCAGCATCATGCCGAAGGCCTCGTTGCCGATGGTCTTGAAGAGGGCGGCCGCCGGGATGGAGGAGCCGTAGGAGCTGGTGCCGAGGCCCGGCTGGTCGACCAGGAAGGCGATGGCGGTGAGGATGCCGCCGCCGATGACGAACGGCAGCATGTGGGAAACGCCGTTCATGAGGTGCTTGTAGATGACGTGCCAGGTGGACTCGCTACCGGCGCTCTCAGCGGGCTTGGAGGAGCCGTTGGCGTTGTGGTGCACGGGGGCGTTGCCGGCCATGACCTCGTTGATGAGGGCCTCGGGCTCGTTGATGCCGCGGGAGACCGGGCAGCTCAGGAGCACCTTGCCGTCAAAGCGGTCGAGCTCGATGTTCTTGTCGGCGGCGATGATGACGCCCTTGGCGCCGGCGACGTCGGCGGCGGTGAGGACGTTCTTGGCGCCAGCGGAGCCCTGGGTCTCGACCTTGATGCGCAGGCCCATCTCGGCGGCCTTGTTCTCAAGAGCCTCGGCGGCCATGTAGGTGTGGGCGATGCCGGTGGGGCAGGCGGTGATGGCCACGAGGTCGTAGCCCTTGGCGTCCTCGGCGGCAGCCGTCTCGGCCTTGACGCCCTCGGCGGCGAGCTTGGCGGTCTCGGCGGCGTCGACCACGGAGAGGAACTCCTCGGCGGTCTTGGCGGCGCGGAGGTCGTTGCAGAAGTGCTGGTCCATGAGCAGCATGGAGAGGCGAGAGAGGACCTCGAGGTGGGTGTCGGCCTGGGTGTCGGGCGCGGCGATGAGGAACATCAGGTTGGTGGGCTGGCCATCGGGCGAGTCGTAGTCGACGCCGGCGGGCAGCGTCATCGCGGCAAGGCCGGGAGCGGAGACCGCGGCGGTCTTGGCGTGCGGGATGGCGATGCCCTCGCCGAGGGCGGTGGTGCCGCTGTCCTCGCGGGCGTGGATTGCAGCGACGTAGCCGTCCATGTCGGCGACGTTGCCCTCGGTGGCCATGAGCTCGGCGAGCTGCTTGATGGCGTCGTCCTTGGAAGAGGCGGCACCGCCAATCTTGATGGCCGTAGGCTGGAGCAGATCAGTGATTCTCATGCTTCTACCTTCCTTCCTCCGGGTCTTCCGGAGCTACCAATACGAACGCGAGTAGGTGTAGGGGGCCTGCCCGCGGACTTGCCTGTGGTTGCGTGCGGGATGCACGGGTGCGCGGCACGTGGCCGCGCGGGTGATGGCGCTAGTTGGCCGCCATGAGCGCCTCGACCTCGGGGCGCGTGGCGAGGTGATCGGAGAACGCGCTGGCAGAGCCGGTGGCGAGCGCCATCTTGAAGGCGGTCTCGTAGGAGCCCGTCTCCATGAGGCCTGCGAGGAAGCCGGCCACGCTGGAGTCGCCGGCGCCCACGGAGTTCACCACGGTGCCCTTGGCGGCCGGGCTCTCGAACACGCTGCCGTCGGCGGCCACGAGCACGCCACCCTCGCCCGCCATGGAGACGAGCACGTTCTGGGCGCCCTGCTCCTGGAGCTTCTTGGCATAAGGAACGACGTCCTCGCGGGTCTTGAGCGTGACGCCGAAGATGTCGCCGAGCTCGATGTTGTTGGGCTTGATGAGGAACGGCTTGTAGGGCAGCACGCGGGTGAGCAGGTCGCGCTCGGCGTCGACCACGATGCGCACGCCACGGCCGTCGAGGCGGGCCATGATGCGCTCGTACATGTCGCCCGGGAGCGTGTTGGGCACCGAACCAGAGATGACGAGCGTGTCGCCCTCGCCAAGCTTGTCGAGCTTGGCGTAGAGGGCCTCGATGTCGGCCTCGGTGATGAGGGGGCCCTGGCCGTTGAGCTCGGTCTCCTCGTTGCTCTTGATCTTGGCGTTGATGCGGCTCATGCCCTGCTCAACCGTGATGAAGTCGCTCACGACGCCGCCCTCGCTCACGAGGCGGGCGATCTCTGCGCCGGTGAAGCCGGCGAGGAAGCCCAGCGCGGTGGACTCGTGGCCGAGGTTGCCGAGCACGATGGAGACGTTCACGCCCTTACCGCCGGGCAGGATCTGCTCGTAGTTGGTGCGGTTGATCACGCCAAGGCGCATGTCGTCCACGCGGACGATGTAGTCGAGGCTGGGGTTGAACGTGACGGTGCAGATCATGCGTTTACCTCCACAACGTTGGAAAGGCTTGCGTACTCGGCGCTCACGGGGCCGTTCGTCACGAGGGTGGCGTCCGCAAAGCGCGAGAAGGTGACGGGAGAGATGACGCCGAGCTTGCTGGCGTCGGCGAGCACGTAGCGGTCGCGCGCGTGCTGCATTGAGACGAGCTTCACCATGGCTTCGGCGGTGTCGGGCGTGGTAAAGCCCTGCTCGGGCGTGACGCCGTTGGTGCCCCAGAAGCCGATGGAGAAGTTGTAGCGAGAGAGGGCGTCGATGGCGCCGGGGCCCACGATGGCCTCGGTGCCGGCCTTGATGTCGCCGCCGATGACGATGCTGTGGGCACCGCGGGCGGCAAGCGCCAGCGCGAGCGTGGCGGAGTTGGAGACGAAGGTGGCGCGCAGGGCCTCCTCTGAGAGGTGCTCCACGATGGCCTGCGTGGTGGTGCCGGAGTCGATGAAGACGAAGTCATCGGCGTGGACCTGGGCGGCGGCCCAGGCGGCAAGCGCGTGCTTCTCTGTAGCGTTGACCTCGCGCTTCTCGGCCATGGTGGGCTCGGCCGCCACGAAGGAGGCGGGCTTTAAGGCAGACTCGACGCTGGAGGCACCGCCGTGGACCTTCACGATGAGGCCGGCCGCGTCCAGGCGCTCGAGGTCGCGGCGGATGGTGGACTCGGAGGTACCGAAGAGGGTGGCGAACTCGGTGACGGAGACGGTGGCGTTCTCGTCCAGCATCTCTACCATGCGCTGGCGACGTTCAGCTGCGAGCATCTTTGCCTCCCTCTTGCCGGCCGCTTGCGCGCGGCACTGCCCTGCTTGCACGGCGGAGCGAACGCCCGCGGAACTTTTTCCGTGGACCGCGGGCGTTCGCGCACCCACCTTGCCCCCCAAACAACCCATGGCTCTGCCACGGAGCTGCTTGCTATTGCGTACTATTGCACACTTTTGCGCTCAGTTGCGCAGTATTGAGCAATTTCGCGCAAAAGTGAGCGCCAGCGGTAGCTATTTCAGGTTGAGCGGTAAAACGCGCAGGTATGCGCAGGGCTATTCCTCGGGGGACTTGAGGCCCTCTGCGGCCCCCGC
>CAVIES010000018.1:8955-22158 GCA_963641675.1 Anaerovoracaceae bacterium | reverse complement strand
CCCAAGACCCGCATCCTGCAGCGCGTGACCATCGAAGACGCCGCCGCAGCCGAGCGCGCCGTCCGTGAGCTCATGGGTTCGGAAGTGTCTTATCGAAAGGACTATATCGAGCGCCATGCGCATGACGCCAGGTTCCTGGACGCCTAGCTCAGGCTTCCTGTGGCACCGTACCTCGCCGTTCATTCGTCGCTCACGTACTTAGTACGCTTCGCTCCTCTTTCGCGGCGATCTACGGCACCACAGAAACCCTGAGCCTACCTGTGGGGTTTCGCAGCTCGATTTGAATTTGGGACCAGCGCCTAGCTGGTTTTGAGAGAAAGGCCCAACGTGGCAGACGATATTGACAAGAACAGCGGCGAGAACTCCGCCGACCTGCCTGACGATCTTCGCCGCCTGCTCGACCGCGCGAGTGCCGAGGACGAGGGCACTGACGTCTACGTCGAGGATGAGGCTGACGGCGACGAGGATGACGACGACGGCGAGCTCGAGGAGGAGTTTGGCTCCGCGGGCCGTGGCGAGGACGCCGGTGAGGTGGACGAGCACGGCGGAGCGCTCCAGCTCTCCGAGTTCGGCCACGAGATGCGCCAGTCGTTCATCGAGTATTCGATGTCGGTCATCACGGCGCGTGCCCTTCCGGACGTCCGTGACGGCCTGAAGCCGGTTCACCGTCGCATCCTCTACGCGATGAACGAGAGCGGCATCTTCCCCAACCGCCCGCACAAGAAGTCGGCCTGGACGGTCGGCGAGGTCATTGGTAAGTACCACCCGCACGGTGACTCCGCCGTGTACGAGACGATGGTTCGTCTCGCCCAGTGGTTCTCCATGCGCACCCCGCTCATCGACGGCCACGGCAACTTCGGCAACATCGACGGCGACGGCGCCGCCGCCATGCGTTACACCGAGTCGCGCCTGGCGAAGCCCGCCATGGAGCTGTTGCGCGACCTCCAGAAGGACACGGTCGACTGGCAGCCCAACTATGACGAGTCGCTCTCCGAGCCCACCGTCTTGCCTGCCCGCTTCCCGAACCTCCTGGTGAACGGCTGCAACGGCATCGCCGTCGGCATGGCCACCAACATCCCGCCGCACAACCTCGGCGAGGCCATCGAGGCCGCGTGCCTCCTCATCGACAACCCCGATGCCACCACCGATGAGCTCATGCAGGTCATGCCCGGCCCCGACTTCCCGACGGGTGCCATCATCATGGGCACCGACGGTATCCGCGAGGCTTACGAGACCGGCCGCGGCAGCCTCACCATCCGCGCCAAGGCCCACGTGGAGACCACCAAGACCGGTCGCGGCCGCATCGTCTTCACCGAGATGCCCTACCAGGTCAACAAGGGCGCGCTGCAGGAGAAGATCGCTCAGCTCGTCAACGAGAAGCGCCTCGAGGGCATCTCCGACCTTCGCGACGAGTCGAACCAGAAGGGCATCCGCCTCGTCATCGAGCTCAAGAAGGACGTCATCCCGCAGGTCGTCCTCAACAACCTCTACAAGTACACGCAGCTCCAGACCACCTTCGGCGTGATCAACCTCGCGCTCGTCGGCGGCGTGCCGAAGCTGCTCACCCTGCGCGAGATGCTGCAGCACTACATCGACCACCAGGTTGACGTCGTGACCCGCCGCACGCGCTTCGACCTCAAGAAGGCCCAGGCCCGCGCCCACATCCTCGAGGGCTACCTCAAGGCTCTCGACAACATCGACGAGGTCATCCACATCATCCGCTCGAGCCAGACTGACGCCGAGGCCTCCAGCCGCCTCATCGAGCGCTTCGAGTTCTCGCCCGAGCAGACCCAGGCCATCCTCGAGATGCGCCTGCGCCGTCTCACCGGCCTCTCCCGCGATCAGATCCAGGAGGAGCTCGACGGCCTGCGCAAGGCGATTGCCTACTACGAGGACCTTCTCGCCAACCCCGAGAAGATCCTGGGCGTCATCAAGGATGAGATGCGCGAGATCGAGCGCAAGTTCGCCGACAAGCGCCGCACCACGATCAACGAGCAGGGTGTCAGGAACCTCAACGTCGAGGATCTCATCGCCGAAGAGGACATGGTCGTCACCTGCACGCATGCCGGCTACGTCAAGCGCACGCCGGTTGACACCTACCGCGCCCAGAAGCGCGGCGGCAAGGGCGTCCAGGGCGTGAACCTCAAGGATGAGGACTTCGTCGAGGATCTCTTTGTGGCGAGCACGCACGACTACGTCATGTTCTTCTCGAACAAGGGCAAGGTCTACCGCATGAAGGTGCACGAGCTGCCGATTGGTCAGCGCACCGCCCGCGGCTCGCACATCTCCAACCTCGTGCCCTTCACCGAGGGAGAGCACGCCACGGCCGTCATCACCTGCCGCACGTTCCCCGAGGACGAGTACCTCATGTTCGCCACGGCCAACGGCACGGTGAAGAAGACCGCCATGAGCGCCTACGACCGCACGCGCCGCGACGGCATCATCGCCATCAACCTGCGCGAGGGTGACGAGCTCGTCAACGTCCGTCGCGTCCGCCCGGACGACAAGGTCATGCTCGTCTCCACCGACGGCAAGGCCATCATGTTCCCCGAGGAAGAGGTGCGCCCGATGGGTCGCGACACCTCTGGCGTGCGCGGCATCACCCTCAAGGGCGACGCCCGCATGCTCGGCATGGAGGTCACGAACGGAGAAGGCGACCTCTTCGTCATCACGGAGAAGGGCTACGGCAAGCGCACGCCGGTCTCGGAGTACCCCGAGCACAAGCGCGGCGGCCAGGGTGTCTTCACCATCACGATGACCGAGAAGAAGGGCAACCTCGTCGCTTGCCGCGTCGTGGACCCGGAGCACGAGCTCATGATCGTCTCCGCCGAGGGTGTCGTCATCCGCGTGAAGGTGGAGGATATCTCCCAGCTTGGCCGTTCCACCCAGGGCGTTAAGGTCATGGACGTCGCTGACGGCGACTCCGTCTGCGCCCTCGCCCGCATGGAGGCCAACGAGAAGGAAGACGAGGTCGTCGAGGGGTCCGACGAGGAGACCACCGACTCCGAGTCCGACGAGGAAGTGGGCGAGAACTCCACTGAGGAGTAGCGCCGGCTAGATAGCAACATGAGAGGGAGGCCTACCAACCAGGTGGGCCTCCCTTTTCTTTTAGTCGTGTAACCACGTGATAGTTCTAGAAAACCGCCCGGGTGACTAAACCAGTCAGGTCTATATGCGCCAGGGCTGGGCGGGGGTTGCCCCGGCAGGCGAGGCTAGGGGAGATTTGCGAAGCAAATATGTCTTTGCCAGGGGTCTAACCCCACCTGGAACCGGACAAGCAAATTACCCCTCTTTGGGGAGCTCGAAATCCTCAGGCGACAAGTTTTCGACGAACTCGTGGAACGCCTCGGTTTCACGGGTGCGCTCGTCCTCGGCGATGGCCTCGAAGTTGGGGAGCCCCGCGCAGGTGAGTACGTCCTCGCTGGCGAGGATGTCGACCTCGGCGCGGGTTGCGAGCGCGATGGCATCGGAGGGGCGGGCGTCGATGTGGTGCCTGCCGCCATCGGAGTCGCGCACGTCGAGCGTGGCGAAGAAGGTCGCGCCCTCCACGCGGGTGAGGCTCACGCTCGTAAGCGTGCCTCCCATGGCGACGATCGAATCGAGCAGCAGCATGTGGGTGTCGGGGCGCTTGGCCTCGTGCCCGTCAACGCCGCGGCTGATGCTTGCGGCCTCGAACATGCCGACGCTGATGGGCAACACATCGGTGGGGGAGGAATCTATGACCTCACTGGCCGGGCGCTCACGCTCCACGGTGACCTCGGGCCTCTCCTCGCCTTCCTGAATGGGTGCGAGAATGACGGCGGAGGGCAGAGGCGGCGTGCCGACGATGACGTTCTTCAAAACCATGCGGACCATGTCTGCCCCCTCTCCCGTGTAAAAGTAGTAGCTAATCCTAGCGATTTGTCATTTCTGGCGTGAGTCAGAAACTTCTCAAGAAATTTGTTGACCATTTCGCTCGGGTTGGGTTATTATACCCAAGCGCGTTGTGGCGAACACATCGCACGTGGGCCCGTAGCTCAGTTGGTCAGAGCGTCCGGCTGATAACCGGGAGGTCACAAGTTCGAACCTTGTCGGGCCCACCACCTTTTCGCCAATAAACGCCCCAGCGTGAGCCGAGTCGCCGCTGGGGCGTTTATTACTAAATAGGCGATTTTGGCGCGCAAGGGCAGGCAGACGGCAAATGCCGTATTATGTTTGCCACATGCGGGGACGTAGCTCAGTTGGGAGAGCGCGGGCTTTGCAAGCCTGAGGTCGTGGGTTCGATCCCCATCGTCTCCACCAGAAACAAGCGGGCGGGCCGGGGTTTCCCGGTCCGCCTTATCTTTGTGGTTGGTGCGCCCACCCGCGCGGCGCGCTACTATTTGCTCGGAAAACCCGTGCGAAAGGGCAAGAGATGGCTGAGAACAACAACGGCGGCGTGAGCGAGCAGACCGACGAGCTTGGAAGCACCCTCATGGGAGAGGCACTCGACCGTCTTGCCGATGACGGCACCCTCTCCGTGGTGGCCAGTGCCGTCGATGCCGCTGGCCAGCGCATGACCTGCGAGTTTGACGAGGACTCCACCGAGCAGTGTCTCGAGGCCGCCCGCGAGTGGGTGCGTCAGGGCGCGCGTGGCGAGGACAACTCCCGCGTCATCGGCAAGCTCACCTGTTACGCCATCGCCTACCTCGGCGCGGTCGCCGACGAGGATGACGTCTTCCGAGACGCGCTCATCCTCGAGTTCGGCGAGCGCGGCGCGGAGAGCGGCTACTCCGCCTTCTCGCTCGTCGAGGGGATCGGCGCCGGCGACGACCTCGCCTATAGCGACCCCGCGCCCGCGGGCGAGACCCCCTGTCTCCTCTAGAGCCGCCCGTTAGGGTCGTATGTGCCCAAGCAGACGTGATAGCTCGATGAACGCGCACATGAGCCGGGCACAATACCCACTTGCGCGCTAAACTTAGCCGTTGGCCGAGAAATCGGCTCCCTTATGCCATATTGCATGCAACACGGCATGCCGTACAGATTGAGGACATACATGCGCCAGGACAGCCTACGCAACATCGCCATCATCGCCCACGTCGACCACGGCAAGACGACGCTCGTGGACAAGCTCCTGCGCGCCACCGACGCCTTCCGTGACAACCAGCAGGTGGAGGAGCGCGTGCTCGACTCCAACGACCAGGAGCGCGAGCGCGGCATCACGATTCTGGCCAAGAACATCTCCATCGAGTACAAGGACATCAAGATCAACGTCATCGACACCCCCGGCCACGCCGACTTCGGCGGCGAGGTCGAGCGCGTGCTCAAGATGGCCGACGGCGCCCTGCTGCTCGTCGACGCCTTCGAGGGCCCGATGCCGCAGACCCGCTTCGTGCTGCGTCACGCCATCGACGCCGGCCTCTCCATCATGATCGTCGTGAACAAGATCGACCGTCCGGGTGCCGACCCCGAGAAGGCCTATAACGACTGCCTCGACCTCATGGCCGACCTCGGCGCCACCGACGAGCAGCTCGAGTTCGCCATGGAGCACGTCGTCTACGCCAGCGCCATGAACGGCTTTGCTCGTCTTGACCCGTCCGACGGCAACGACAACATGTATCCGCTGCTCGACATGATCGTCGAGGACATGCCGGCCCCCGAGGTCGACATCGACGGCCCTCTCGCCATGCAGTGCGTCACCATCGACCACTCCGAGTACGTCGGCCGCATCGGCATCGGTCGCATCTACTCCGGCACCATCCACAACGGCGACAAAATCCTCGTCGTGAAGAACGACGGCTCCCGCGCCACCGCCACCGTCAAGCAGCTCTTCACCTTCGACTACCTCGGCCGCAAGGAGTGCAACGAGGTCGGCGCCGGTGACATCGCCGCCGTCGTGGGCATCGACCGTACCGACATCGGCGACGTCTACACCGACCCCGAGAACCCCGTTGAGCTCGACCCGATTGAGATTGACCCGCCGACCCTCTCCATCGTCTTCGAGGCCAGCACCAGCCCGCTCGTGGGCCGCGAGGGCGACATCGTGGGCGCCCGCCAGCTCAAGGAGCGCCTCATGACCGAGGCCGAGAACAACGTCACCATGCGCATCGAGGAGCTTCCCGACAAGACTGGCGTCGAGGTCTCCGGCCGCGGCATCCTTCACCTCTCCGTCCTTATGGAGTCCATGCGCCGCGAGGGCTTCGAGTTCCAGGTCGGCCGCCCGCGCGTCCTCATCAAGAAGGACGAGAACGGCAACCGCATCGAGCCGATCGAGCAGGCCGTCGTCGAGTGCCCGGGCGAGTACTCCGGCAAGGTCATCGAGGTCTTCGGCAACGCCTCCGGCACCATGACCAACATGGAGCAGGGCGACACCATCTGCCACATCGAGTTCCGCATCCCCACCCGCGGCATCATGGGCCTCAAGAACCGCATCCTCAACGTCACCCACGGCGAGGGCGTCTTCTACCACACCTTCCTCGAGTACGGCCCGTTCGCCGGCGAACTCGGCGTGCGCAACAACGGCGCCATGATCTCCATGAGCACCGAGAAGGCCGTCGGCTACGCCCTCGGCACGCTCCAGGAGCGCGGCCAGCTCTTCGTCGGCCCTGGCGACGAGTGCTACGAGGGCATGCTCGTGGGCGAGCGCTCCAAGCCCGGCGACATGGTCGTCAACATCGCCCGCTCCAAGCAGCTCGGCAACCAGCGCAGCTCCACCGCCGACATCGCCGTCCAGCTCACCCCGCCGCGCACCTTCACGCTCGAGGAGGCGCTCGAGTACATCATGGACGACGAGCTCGTTGAGGTGACGCCCAAGAGCGTCCGCATGCGCAAGCGCATCCTCAACGCCACCGAGCGCAAGAAGGCCAACGTCCGCGCCGGCATGGTGAACAAGTAAGAGCTTTCATGGGGCCCGTTTGGGCCCCAGAGAAGAAAAAGTTGCGTTGACTCAAAATTGACTGTTGCGCTTTGGCGCGAACTTCCGTATTCTAGTCGATGCACTTTATTGGAGAGTTGGCCGAGTGGTCGAAGGCGCACGATTGGAAATCGTGTAGGCGTCTAAAGCGTCTCCGGGGTTCAAATCCCCGACTCTCCGCCAGAGTCTTCCGCGGCGCCCGAGTGGCGCCGCTCTTATATCTCTGGAGAGGTGGCAGAGCGGCTGAATGCGGCGGTCTCGAAAACCGTTTAGCCACTATGTGGCTACGAGGGTTCAAATCCCTCCCTCTCCGCCAGAGCATGCAGGGCCCGGCTCGCAAGAGTTGGGCCCTTTTCTTTTCCGTCCAATCTTGCAAGGTCGTAACAGGGCTTTCAGGGAGCTTGTGCGCCAGCTGGGTATACTTGCGCTAAGCCAATGAAGACGGAGGTTCCCATGTCTGATGCAGCCACTGCGAGCGGCCACTACTTCTCCCGCTCTTGGAAGATGCTTACGGGTGAGAAGGGCTGGTACAAGCCGGTGCTTCTGCTCGCACTCTCTATGTTCGTGCCCATCGTGGGCATGCTTGCCGCCATGGGCTATGCCCTTGAGTGGGCGCGCCTCACGGCCTGGAACGTCGACTCCGCGCCCAAGCAGAAGGGCGTTAAGGTCGGCGGTTGCATCGTCTCGGGCTTCCGCGGTGCCGTGATCATGCTCGTGTGGACCATCGTGTGGTCCATTGTCTCCTCCGTCGTGAAGTCGGTCTTTAGCGGCTCCACCGTCCTCTACGAGCTCATCGCGTTCGCACTTGCTATCTGCGCCTTGCTCTATAACCTCGTGGCCGTCGCCGCGGCCGTGCGTGGCGCCATCTACACCAAGATCGGCGCCGGCCTTGCCCCGGTGCGCGTCTGGGAGATGCTTAAGCGCGACTACAAGGGTCTCTTCTCCGTCGTCGGCATTACCTTCTGCTCTATGCTCGTCGACTTCGTCCTCGTGTTCGTGGGCGTGCTCATCGCCATCCTCGTCAACATCGGCGACGTGGCCCAGCTACTCACGCTCTTCGTCGAGGCCGTCGACGGCTACTCCGTCACCTCTGCGAGCGTCATCTCCGTCGTGGGCTCCATCGTCTCCAAGTGCGTGCCCGTGCTCATCATCTTCCTCTACCTCATGTTCTTCGTGAGCGCCGTGACCACGCTGCTTACCTACAACGCCGTTGGCCTCTGGATGAGGCAGTTTGACGTCGCCCGCTGGGGCGGCCCGAACGAGCCCCTGCCCGAGCAGGATCCCGCTCTTGCGGATAACGTCGCGCCCGTGGCACCTGCCGCCGCCCAGAAGCCGGCCGACTCGGAGCCGGTTGCCCAGCCCGAGCCCGCCGCAGATCCCGCTCCCGTAGAGCAGCCTGCGGAGCCTGAGGTTGAGAAGGAGCCGATTCCGCTGCCTCCCATCTCAGACCCCGAGCCTGAGTCCGAGGTCCCTGCGGAGGAGCCGGCTGGCGAGGAGAGTGTTGAGCCAGTTTCCGCCGACGAGCCCACGGAGCAGCTGTCTGAGCCCGAGGCCGAAGCCATGACGGATGTAGCCGACAAGGACACCTCCGCCGCCGAGGAGGCTGCTGAGGCTGTAGAGCCTGCCGAGAAACCCGCCCCAGAGCTTGAGCAGGACGCTGGCGAGACCGTCGCCGCCCCTGAGTCCTCTGAGCCCGGGCCCGCGGAGGCCGAGGAGAAGGCCGAGGAATAGGAACCCTCGACACATAGCTAATTTTTGGGAGGCCCCGTCCGATTTTGGATGGGGCCTTCTTGCGTGAGCGGCCAGTTTGGCGCCACAAGCGGTCGATTCTGGTCAATTTCACGTCAATTTGAATTGGAATAAGCAATCTAGCTGCGGTGTTAGGTTTCTGTCAGACCGGGCACCTATTTTTGTCAGGTTCTACGTGTACGCTGCTCCCACATAGAAGGGAACGGCGTGGAAAGGTTCCTCTTCGGCCAACTTGTGTGGGCAATGTGCAGGCAGGGGGTGCAAGGTAGCCCTTGGCATGCCCACACGCAGCAATAACGTGGTACGATTCATCACCGACCTTTCCTGTCTCGGGCGCAAACCTTCACGACCCGAGGCCATATGCCCAGAGGAGGTGACCACATGAAGGCTTATGAACTGCTGTTTTTTGTCGATCCCACCATCACCGATGAGGCGCGCGCTGGCGTTATGAAGCGCATCGACGTCGCTATCACCGAGAACGGCGGCACCGTCGACAACGTCGATAACTGGGGCAAGCGCAAGCTCGCCTACGAGATCGACAAGCTCGCCGAGGGTGACTACACCCTCGTCAACTTCCACGCTGATCCCACCCAGATCGCCGAGCTCGACCGCGTTCTGCGCATTAACGACTCCGTTAAGCGCCACATGGTCGTCCGTCGTTCCGAGAACGAGTAAATCAGTTGGAAGCGGGATTCGTCCCGCACATGGAAGGTAGTGAGCATCGTGAGCATCAACCGAGTGAACATTACGGGCAACCTGACCAGGGACCCCGAGCTGCGCGCAACGTCTGGCGGCACCCAGGTGCTGCACCTTGGCGTGGCCGTGAACGACCGTCGCCGCAACCCGCAGACCGGTAACTGGGAGGACTACCCCAACTTCATCGACTGCGTGATGTTTGGCACGCGTGCCGAGGCGATCCAGCGCTACCTCTCCAAGGGAACCAAGGTCGCCATTGAGGGCCGCCTTCGCTACAGCTCCTGGGAGCGCGACGGACAGAAGCGCTCCAAGATCGAGGTCGTCGTTGACGAGATCGAGTTCATGAGCTCGCGCCAGGGCGGCGGCAGCAACGGCGGCTATGCCGCCCAGGCTCCTGCCCAGGCTCCCTACCAGGCGAGCGCCCCGGCGTCCGCCCCTGCCCCCGTCTCCGCTCCGCCCGCCGCGGACGTCTATGACGAGGACATCCCGTTCTAGGCCACCTACGAGGCCGCAAGGCCCTCCTCGGTGGCTGGCGTACCAAGAGGTACGTCTCCGAGAGAACCGGCGTCCGGCCGTAAGCCGGCCGCACGCCAACAGAAAGGTTTTGAGACATGGCTACTGAGTACCAGCGTCAGCCGCGTCGCAAGTACTGCCAGTTCTGCAAGGAGAACACTGAGTTCATCGACTACAAGGACACTCAGCTCCTTCGCAAGTACATGACCGACCGTGGCAAGATCAAGCCCCGTCGCGTCACCGGCACCTGCACGCAGCACCAGCACGATATCGCCAACGCCATCAAGCGCGCCCGTGAGATGGCCCTTCTGCCGTACACCGTTTCCGTGGTGTCCAGCCGTGGTGGCCGTCGCGACCGCAGCTAAGTAAGGAGTGTCCATGAAAGTCATCCTTCTGGGTGAGCTCAAGGGCAAGGGCGGAGAGGGCGACATCGTCGAGGTCGCTCAGGGGTTCGCTGAGAACTACCTGTTCCCCAACCGCATGGCCCTGCCTGCCACCAAGGGCAACATCAAGCAGCTCGAGGAGCGTCGCCACAACATCGAGAAGCGCGAGGCTCAGCGCATCGCCGATGCCGAGGCTCTGAAGGCCGCCATCGACGGCAAGACCGTCCTCATCGACGCTAAGGTCGGCGAGGAGGGCCAGCTCTTCGGCTCCGTCACCAACACGATGGTCGCCGACGCCGTCAAGAACGAGCTCGGTGTCGAGATCGACCGCAAGCGCGTCGAGCTCAACCGCGCCATCAAGACCTCCGGTATCCACACCGTCAAGGTGTCCCTCTACCGCGAGATCGCCGCTGAGCTCAACCTCCAGGTCGGCAAGCCGGCCGTCGAGGAGGCTCCGGCCGAGGTCGCCGCTGAGGAGACCGTCGAGGCCGAGGTTGCTGAGGAGGCCGCTGAGGCCACCGAGGCTGCCGAGTAGCACCTTTTAGGCGCCCCGCAAGGGCGTCTACATGCCCAGGCATGCACAAGGACCCGCAACTTTTGGTTGTGGGTCCTTTTTTCTTGCGCATGCATAAAATCGCGCGGAGTTTTTCGACCGTTGATATCCACGTTCAAATTTTCATCAACACATGACCACTTTAGAGTGGTCAAGTTGGTTTGAACTTTACAACCGTTATCGCAAAACCCCAGTTGGCGTAAAGCCAAGGTAAGCAGTGGGTTAAAATTACACGCCATCTACCTGCGGATTTAGACAAAATGCGAGGAAAACGGGGCTGTTGCTTACAAAAAGTCTGCTAGCTTTGCATACTCGTGGAAATCTGGCCCCAAATGTTGAAAACCTCCTGCCGAAACTAGAAAAAGTTGTTGAAAAGTGTGAAAAGTCGCGTTCTGCGGGATAAGCGCCAGAAGCAATTAACAATGCCCTGTTGAGAGCGCACGTGGCCAAAAAATCCCAACAATCGGGCGCGCTCTATGGTCTAAGATGCACGGGCGCAAACGCTATGGGAGGAGGACCGAATGGACGAGATCGTATATGACGCAACGCCGTCGCCGGCGTCGTTCGCATCCATCAAGACCATGCCGTCTGATGTGGCCGCGGAGCGCTCCGTCCTCTCGGCCATGCTGCTCTCGCCCGACGTCTTGGAGTCTGCCCTCGTCGAGCTCTCTGAGGATGACTTCTTCCTCGATGCGAACCGCATTATCTTCTCTGCCATGCGCACGATGTTCGAGCGCAACAATCCGGTGGACCCCATCTCGCTCGCCGACTACCTGGCCTCCAACGACCAGCTGGAGCGCATCGGCGGCGTTGCCACGCTCGCACGCCTGGGAGAGGACTCGTTCTCCATTGCCAGCTGGCAGCACCATGCCGAGATGCTGCACCGCGACTCGACCCTGCGCCTCATGATCGACGCCTCCGCCAAGATCGCCAACCTCGCCGCCAACGCGCCCGAGGACACCAAGGAGGTCGTCGACACCGCGGAGAAGATGCTGCTCGACGTCACCAACCGCGACATCAAGACCACCTACGTGCGTCTCGAGGACGCCATGGTCTCGCTCTACGAGGATCTCTCGCGCCTCTCGCAGGAGGGCGCCGAGGCCGCTGGCGTGCAGACGGGCTTCCCGGCCATGGACCGCATGTTCCTGGGCCTGCGCGCCGGCCAGATGATCGTCGTCGGCGCCCGACCGGGCGTGGGCAAGACCTCATTCGCACTCAACCTCGCCGTGCAGATGGCCCAGGGCGGCTCCACGGTCTGCTTCTTCTCGCTCGAGATGAGCTCTGAGGAAATCGCCCAGCGCCTGCTCTCCATCTACTCGCAGGTGCCGCTCCAGAACATCCGCTCGGGCAAGATCGCGCCCGAGCAGTGGAACGACATCCTGCGCGCCACGCAGGAACTCTCCACGCTCGACCTGCTCATCGACGACACGCCCGGCACCACGGTGACAGAGGTGCGCGCAAAGGCCCGCCGCATGCTGCGCAACAAGGACAACGGCGTGGTAATCCTGGACTACCTGCAGCTCGTCTCCCCACCGCCGAGCCGCCGCGCCGACTCGCGCGCCACCGAGGTCTCTGAGATGAGCCGTGGTATCAAGATCATGGCCAAGGACCTTGGCATCCCCGTTATCGCGCTTTCGCAGCTCTCTCGTAAGAGCGAGGACCGCACGGGCCAGAAGGCCAAGCGCCCGCAGCTCTCCGACCTGCGCGAATCGGGCTCCATCGAGCAGGACGCCGACATCGTCATTCTGCTCGACCGCTCGATGACCGAGGACGAGGGCGCCCGCGACGACAGGCCGGACTACGGCATCACGCAGTTCATCATCGCCAAGAACCGTTCCGGCCCCCTGGGAATCATCGACATGGCCTTCTTCGCCGAGAAGACCAAGTTCCTCGAGGTGGACACCCACCACGAGGACGAATAGAAGCTCGAAGACCCCGCTGCTGCGGGGTCTTCTTGTATAGGCGGAAGAAGGCGAGTTCTCCGAGGATTGATGCCGTATACTTATGCGGTAAGCCAACCCAAAATAGAAGGAGCTTTCCATGCCGGCTTCAGTGCTCGTTGGTACTCAGTGGGGCGACGAGGGTAAGGGCAAGGTCACCGACCTCGTCTCTGGTGACTTCGACTGCGTTGTTCGCTACCAGGGAGGTGCCAACGCCGGCCACACCGTCATCGCCAACGGCCACAAGCTCGCGCTGCACCAGATCCCGTCTGGCGTCATGTATGACGGCGTCCTCTCCGTCATTGGCAACGGCTGCATCGTCGACCCGCAGATCATGCTCGAGGAGCTCGACACGCTCCAGGGCCAGGGCCTCGACTGCGCCGGCCTGCGCGTCTCTGGCAACGCCCACATCGTCATGCCCTACCACAAGGACCTCGACGGCGCCCACGAGAAGAAGCTCGGCAAGAACCTCATCGGCACCACCAAGCGCGGCGTCGG
>CAVIES010000018.1:0-8678 GCA_963641675.1 Anaerovoracaceae bacterium | reverse complement strand
ATGCTCGACATCGACCACGGCACCTACCCGTTCGTGACCTCCTCCAACTGCACCGCCGGCGGCGCCGTCACCGGTTCGGGCGTTGGTCCCACCAACATCGACCGCGTGCTCGGCATCGCCAAGGCCTACCTCACGCGCGTCGGCTCCGGCCCGTTCCCCACGGAGCTCCCCGAGGACGAGGGCGTGGGCAAGTTCCTGCTCGAGAAGGGCCACGAGTACGGCGTGACCACCGGCCGCCAGCGCCGCTGCGGTTGGTACGACGCCGTGGTCGTCAACTACGCCGCCCGCGTGAACGGCCTTACCGACCTCGCCATCACCAAGCTTGACGTGCTCGGCGGCCTCGACACCATCAAGATCTGCACCGCCTACGAGTGCGATGGCGTCGAGTACACCACCGTCCCCGAGCACCAGGGCATCTTCTACCACGCCAAGCCCAAGTACATCGAGGTTCCCGGCTGGAAGGAAGACATCTCCGGCTGCCGCAGCTTCTATGACCTGCCGCGCGAGGCCAAGGACTACATCGACCTCATCGAGCAGCTCTCCGGCGTGAGGGTCTCGCTCATCGCGGTCGGCCCCGATCGCGACCAGACGATCAACCGCCACTGGAAGTAAGCCTTATGGCCCCGGACATGCGCCGGGGCCTTTTCTGTGCGTAACAACACGATGTCGCAGCAAGAGGCCGGGGTGCGCCCCCGGCCTTTCGCGCTACGATACAGGGGTTAAAACGACCTTTTGAGAATGGAGCCACGATGGCCGCTGCTGACAAGATCGACATCCTGCTTCTGGGCGCCGGCGGGCGCGAGCACGCCCTGCTTCGCAAGCTCATGGAGAGCCCGCGCGCGGGCCACGTCTGGGCTGCCCCCGGCAACGGCGGCATCCTCGCCGAGGCCGAGTACGCAGACCTCGACCAGGAGAACCCCGCCGAGGTCGCGGCCTTTGCCAAGGCCCACGGCGTCGGCCTTGTGGTGATTGGCCCCGAGGCGCCGCTCGTCGCGGGCGTGGCTGACGCCGTCCGTGCCGAGGGCATCGCGTGCTTCGGCCCCTCCGGCGAGGCCGCCCAGATGGAGGGCTCCAAGGTCTTTGCCAAGCAGGTCATGGAGCGCGCCGGCGTTCCCACGGCTCGCTACCAGAGCTTTACCGAGTGCGCGCCCGCCGAGGCCTACGTGCGCGAGCTCGCCGGCCCCTGCGTGGTCAAGGCCGACGGCCTGGCCGCCGGCAAGGGCGTGATCGTGGCCCAGACCACCGAGGAGGCGCTCGCTGGCGTCCGCGAGTGCTTCAGCGGCACCTTCGGCGAGGCTGGCAGCACGGTCGTCGTGGAGGAGATGCTCAAGGGCCCCGAGTGCTCGCTCTTGGCCCTCACCGACGGCACCACCGTGGTGCCGCTCGCCAGCTCGCAGGACCACAAGCGCGCCCTCGAGGGCGACCTCGGTCCCAACACGGGCGGCATGGGCGTCTACTCGCCCGTGCCCTTCGTCACTCCCGAGGAGCACGAGGCCATGGTGGAGATTGAGCGCAAGGTCGTGGCCCAGCTCGCGGCCGACGGCGTGCCCTACTCCGGCTGCCTCTACGGCGGATTCATGCTCACCAAGGACGGCCCCAAGGTGCTCGAGTTCAACGCCCGCTTCGGCGACCCCGAGACCCAGGTGGTGCTGCCGCGCATGAAGGCCGACCTCGTGGACGTCTTCTGCCGCTGCGACAACGGCACGCTGGCCGATGCCGACATCTCTTGGGACGACGACTGGGCCGTGAGCGTGGTTCTCACGAGCGCGGGGTATCCCGGCTCCTACGAAAAGGGTAAGAAGATTACCGGCATCGAGGAGGCCGAGAAACTCGAGGGCGTCACGGTCTACCACGCCGGCACCAAGCTCGTCGCCGGCGAGCTCGTGACCAACGGCGGCCGCGTGCTCAACGTCACGGCCGTGGCCGGCAGCTTCGAGGCCGCCCGCGAGCAGGCCTACCGCGCCTGCGAGCTCATCGACTTCGAGGGCAAGACCCTTCGTCACGACATCGGCGCCCGCGCCCTTCGCGGCCGCGGCGCCTGGGAGGTTTAGCGCATGGCAGACAAGGACACCGAGGAGCTCCTCGACACGGTGGAGGCCTTTACCTACGAGGGCGCCCGCCGCACGCACGACCATGAGTCGGGCGAGCCCGAGACCCGCGACTTCGTGAAGGGTGGCGACGACCCGCGCGACGCCACGCTCGCCGAGAAGCCGCTGACCGAAGAGACGATGTGGACGGGAAAGATCTTCTCTGTGAACCGCCTGCACGTGGAGCTGCCCGACGGTCGTGAGTCCGTGCGCGACGTCGTGCGCCACAACGGCGCCGTTGCCGTGGTGGCCCTCACCGATGACGGCCGCATCTGCCTCGTGCGTCAGTACCGCACCGCCTTCGACCGCGTGACGGTTGAGATTCCGGCCGGCAAGCTCGACCCGGGCGAGGACCCGCTGGAGGCCGCCCACCGCGAGCTCTTGGAGGAGACAGGCTTCACCGCCGCCAAGATGGCCTACCTCACCACCATCGCGAGCACCGTGGGCTTCTGCGACGAAGTCATCCACCTCTACATGGCCACCGGCCTCACCTTTGGCAAGTCCGACCCGGACGACGACGAGTTCATCAACGTCGACATGGTGGAGCTGCCGAAGTTTATCGACGCCGTGCTCGACGGCCAGGTTGAGGACGCCAAGACCATCGTGGGCGCCCTCATCTGCGATGCCGTGGCGCGCCGCCTTACCCCGGACGTCGTGACGGAAGGCTAGAACCCGTGCAAAAGGAAGAAAAGAGGGCCTGCCCCGAGGGCAGGCAGGATGCTTGCGCCGCGGGCGTGCCCGAGAAGATGGGCGTCTTTGCGCGCTTCCTTAGCTACTACGCCGGCGAGACCCACCTCTTTGTGGCCGACCTCGTGTGCTCGGTTGCCATCGCCGGGATCGACCTGGCGTTCCCGCAGATTCTGCGTGCGGCCTCCAAGGGCGTGTTCACGCAGGGCTCCGACGCCATCATGGCCGCGCTCTGGATGTTTGCCGCGGGGCTTGTCTGCATGTACGTGCTGCGCTTTGGCTGCAAGTACTTCATCACCTGCTGGGGTCACATCATGGGCGCCCGCATGGAGAGCCGCATGCGCGAGGACCTCTTTGACGCCTACGAGCGCATGAGCTTCTCCTTCTTTGACAAGAACAAGAGCGGCGACCTCATGAGCCGTTTGGTCTCGGACCTCTTTGACATCTGCGAGGCGGCTCACCACGGCCCGGAGTTCCTGCTCATCGGCGTTGTTGAGGTCATCGGCGCCTTCGTGATCCTTTCCACCATCAACCTGCCGCTCACGGGCGTCCTCGCGCTCATCACGCTTGCGCTCATCGCCTACAACGCCTGGGCCAACGTCCAC
Source organism: Anaerovoracaceae bacterium (assembly GCA_963641675.1). Classification (GTDB taxonomy): domain Bacteria; phylum Actinomycetota; class Coriobacteriia; order Coriobacteriales; family Atopobiaceae; genus Parolsenella. Next base: position 5,299 of record CAVIES010000018.1, on the reverse strand, counting down.
ATGAAGGCGGTCTTTGCCGAGAACCGCGTGGAGATCTCCAACGTGAACTCCCAGGTTGAGGACTCGCTCGCGGGCATCCGCGTGGTGAAGGGATTTGCCGCCGAGGACGTCGAGCGTGCCAAGTTCCGCACTAGCAACGACGCCTACCTCGTCTCAAAGAACAACCAGTACCACGCCATGGGCTCCTACCACGCCTCCATCTCGGGCATGATGGGCGCGCTCAACACGCTCGTGCTCGTCTATGGCGGCTGGCTCATCGCCCAGGGGCAGATGCAGGCGGCAGACCTCGCCACCTACGCGCTCTACATCTCGATGCTTACCACGCCCATCGAGAACATCCTCAACTTCACCGAGACCTTCCAGAAGGCCATCGCTGGCTTCCGTCGCTTTGCCGAGATGGTGGAGGCCGTGCCCGACGTGTTGGATACGGTGGACGCCAAGCCGCTTGAGGTGAGCGAAGGCCACATCGTCTACGAGGGCGTTCGATTTGCCTATGGCGACGAGGAAGACGTCATCTGCGGGCTTGACCTCGACATCGAGCCCGGTAAGACCGTGGCGCTCGTCGGCCCCTCGGGTGGCGGCAAGTCCACCACCTGCAGCCTGCTTCCGCGCTTCTACGACGTGCGCGAGGGCAGCATCAGCATCGATGGGCAGGACGTGCGTGAGGTTACCCAAAAGAGCCTGCGTGAGGCCATCGGTATCGTGCAGCAGGACGTCTACCTCTTCGACGGCTCCATCGCGGAGAACATCGCCTACGGCAAGTCCGGCGCCACGCTGGCAGAGATTCGCGAGGCCGCAGGTCTCGCCAACATCGACGAGTTCATCCAGGGCCTGCCTTCTGGCTATGACACGCAGGTGGGGGAGAGGGGCGCGCGCCTCTCCGGCGGGCAGAAGCAGCGCATTGCCATCGCGCGCGTGTTCCTCAAGAACCCGAAGATCCTCGTGCTCGACGAGGCTACGAGTGCGCTCGACAACGAGAGCGAGCGCGCGGTGCAGGAGTCGCTCGGCCGCCTTTCCGAGGGTCGCACCACGCTCGTCATCGCCCACCGCCTTTCTACCATCCGTGACGCCGACGAGATCGTGACGATTGCCGCCGGCCAGGTGGCCGAGCGTGGTACCCACGAGGAGCTGCTGGCCCTCGGCGGCACCTACGCCAACTACTACAAGATGCAGTTCGGCGGCGCGAAGCTGGCATAGACACCGCTTCCGTGTCTGTCTCCGCTAATTTGAACATTTGTGAGGACGCCTGCGCATATGTAGCTTGAGTGGGAGTTCACGCAGGGTAAGTGCCCTTTCAGAAAGCCTGCCTATACTGGTTTGCTAGCTGACTCCCGGCGCCATGGGCGCCGTTAAACGTAAAGAAGATGAGATGTCTAAGAAGGAAAAGCAGAAGAGCGAGCTTACCCTCGACGAGGTCGAGGCGCTGTTCGCCGACGTTGACGAGACGGGCCACACCAACGCCTCCAAGGCGCGCAAGGAGCGCTCCCGCCGTCGCCTTCACCTGCACGGCACCGACGTAGACCCGCTCTCTGGCGAGGACCCCTCCGGCTCCAACGTGGGTAAGACCATGACACGCGCGGCGATCCTCGTCGTTGCGGCGCTGCTTGCGGTCGTCATCATCTCGCAGGTCGCCTGCGGCGTCATCCGCCGCGCCGGCACCGCTCAGCTCGCCAACAAGGTCGACAACGCCGCCGTTTCCTCCGCGCTTCGCAACGGCGTCGAGTGGGGCGACGGCTTCACGCAGTTCCCGCAGGACTTCACCGTGCTCGAGGCCAACGAGGAGAGCGGCCGCATCGAGGTCACCGTCGTCGACACCTCGAGCTCCGACGAGCTCGAGTGCCTCGCGGGATCTCAGATCCAGGCCGCGGCGCTTTCCGTCAACGCGCTTCTCAACCCCAATGTCACGCAGGTCGTCTACCACGTCGACGTCCACCAGGACGCTGACGGCAACTTCCTGCAGTCGGAGTTCTTCGGCTTCATCAAGCCCAAGGGCACCATCCGTCGCTTCGCCACGTTCATCTGGACCAAGAGCAGCTCGAGCAACGGCGGCTTTAACTTCAACTGCATGATCACCGGCCTCGACGAGACCGCCGCGGAGAACCTCCGCAAGACGGTGACGGTGCAGGGCAACCTCATCGACAGCGTGCTGGGCACTGCTGCCACGACCGAGGCCGCGACCGACGACGCCGCCGACTCCGAGACAGACGAGGCCACGACCACCGAGGCGGACACCACGGAGGCAGAAGCCACCGAGGCGGAGACCACGGCCTCCAACTAGCGTCATCCGCGGCGCGGCCGCCGAGCGACGCCCAACCAAGCCAAACGAAAAGGAGGGCATCCGGAATCCCGGGTGCCCTCCTTGCGTATCTATCTGCCGAGTGTCTTAGGCGAGCAGGTCGGTGACCTCGCCGAGGACGGACTCGAAGCTCACGCCGCGGGTCTCCCAGTCGGGCTGCTCGGGGGTGATCTTCATGGCGTCGCGCACGAGCGTGCCGGCGAACTCGACGGACTCGACGAGCGACTTGCCGGCGTAGATGGCCGCGGTGAGGCCGCTGGCGAAGAGGTCGCCGGTGCCGTGGACCATGTAGGGGAGAAGCTCGCTGGAGACCTGCTCCACCTCGCCGGCCTCACAGGCGACGTAGTTGTGGATGAGGCCCTCGCCCTCGTGGACGATGCCCTTGAGCACGACGGTCTTGGCGCCCATCTCGAGCAGCTTGTCGCAGGTGGCGCGCACGTAGTCGTCGCTCACGTCCTGCCCCTCATAGGCGATGCCGGTGAGGATGGAGGCCTCGGTGAGGTTGGGGGTGAGCACGTCGGCGCCCTCCACCAGGCCACGCGTGGCCTCGCACATCTCGTCGGTGTAGGTGGGGTACTTCTGGCCGCCGTCGCCCATCACCGGGTCGACGATGCGCAGCGCCTTGGGGTGCTCGGCGTAGAGGCGCTGGATGACTGCCACCTGCTCGGCGGAACCGAGGAAGCCGGAGTAGACGCCCTCGAGCTCGATGCCCTCCTTGCCCCAGGCGTTGAGGTAGTCCTCGAGCATAGAGGTGGTGTCGTGCATGTAGAACTCGGGGAACTTGGTGTGGGCGGAGAAGAGGGAGGTCGGCACGGGGCAGACGTCGATGCCTGCGCAGGAGAGCACGGGGATGGCGACGCCGAGCGAGCACTTGCCGTAACCGCAGAGGTCGTGGACGGCGGCGACGCGGGGAAGCTTGCCGCCCTCGCGGGTGTAAAGCACGCGGCTGGAAGCGTTGGACATGAGCAAACCTTTCGTAAGGGACTTTTGTTTGCGCGCTAAAGCATAGCCCATCGCTGGGAATGGAGTCTGTCAGACAGGTTACAAACGCGCGGGTTTTGCGCGTGGCGGCTATACTGGAACATTGTGCGAACAACAGCTACCGAAGAGGAGCGAAAGATGGCAGAGCAGCCGCTCGTTGGCATCATCATGGGTTCTAAGTCAGACATGCCGGTTATGGAGGCGTGCACGCAGCAGCTCGAGGAGCTGGGCGTTCCCTACGAGCTCGTGATCGCGAGCGCGCACCGCACGCCGGACAAGGTCCACGAGTGGGCCGAGTCCGCGGCCGACCGCGGTCTCAAGGTCATCATCGCCGCCGCCGGCAAGGCGGCCCACCTCGGCGGCGTCGTTGCCGCCTACACCCCGCTGCCCATCATCGGTGTGCCGATGAAGACGAGTGACCTCGGCGGCATGGACTCGCTGCTCTCCATGGTGCAGATGCCCTCCGGCGTGCCGGTGGCCTGCGTCGCAATCAACGGCGCCAAGAACGCCGCCATCTACGCCACGCAGATCCTCGGCGCCACCATGCCCGAGTATCGCGAGAAGATGGTCGAGTTCAAGCGTTCCATGGCCGAGGCCTAAGGGAGACCCATGGCAGACACCTCCAATTCGGGAAGGCACTTCGGCCAGCCTGCTTCTGGTAAGGCCGCAAAGTCTGGCCGCCACGCTGCGGGCGCCCACGCCGCAGGCGGCACCTCCCGCACCGCATCCGGCAAAACCTCGGGCAAGCGCTTCTCCAATGCGGACGCCAACCAGACCGTTGGCTTCACCTCCGCCAGCCCCATGAACTCCCACACCGGCTATGCAGCCCCCACCACCGCCTCCGGCCGTCGTTCCAAGCAGGTCAACTACGGCGCAGCTAGCAACCCCTATAGCGCTAGCGGCAACGGGGGCAACGGCGGCCGTGGTGGCAAGCATGGGCGCACCTCCAACGGTGGCGAGAAGCCCAAGCGCAAGAACGTCCTCTCCACGCTGCTCATCGTCGTGGGCGTGGTGCTTCTGCTCGTGGCTGCGGGCATGTTCATCAACACCCAGCTGCAGTACGCCGCCACCGACGCCAACAACGAGAAGCTCGCCGCCTACGCCACGGTGAGCGACGATGATGCCACGGGCTGCCCCATCACGGTTGACTGGGAGAGCCTGAAGGCCGTGAACGACGACGTCGTGGGCTGGATCTACATCCCCGACACCAACGTGAACTTCCCCGTCTACCAGGGCGAGACGAACGACACCTACCTGCGCACCTCCGCCACGGGTGAGTGGAGCGTGGGCGGCCAGGTCTTCATGGACTACGAGAACGCCGCGCCCGGCATGGTCGACCGCCAGACCATCATCTACGGCCACCACCTCAACAACGGCGCGATGTTCGCCCAGATTGACGAGTACGCCAACGAGAGCGGCATGGATAAGTTCCAGACCATCTGGTACCTCACAGAAGACGCGACCTACGAGCTCACGGGCCTGCTCTTCTACAAGAGCGCCGCCACCAACGCCGACGCCCGCGCCATGACCTGGGCCTCTGACGACGAGTTCCACAGCTACCTTAACGGCCTGGTGGAGCAGGCGAGCGCCACCAACGAGACGGCGACCTCCGCCATCAACAACCTCTCCAAGGTGCTCACGCTCTGCACCTGCGACTACGAGAACGACTTTGGACAGAGCAACGGCCGTGGCCTTCTCGTCTGCGCACTTAAGAGCGAGGTGGAGGCCGGTGCCAACGGCGCCACCACCAGCACCGAGGAGCCCGCCACGGCAGACACCATCGAAGATACGCAGGCCAGCTAAGCGGAAAGGACCCGCATGTCACGCTGCTCAATGATTGACGTTTGCGAGGCAACCCACGTCGACGACGGCACCATGCCCGAGCCGGACGGCATGGTGAACTCCCACGAGGACGACACCTTCCACGACGAGTGCGGCGTCTTTGGCATCTGGGCGCCCGGCCGCGACGTCGCGCGCATGACCTACTTCGCCCTCCATGCCCTGCAGCACCGCGGGCAGGAG
>CAVIES010000017.1:0-22542 GCA_963641675.1 Anaerovoracaceae bacterium | reverse complement strand
AGATTCCGCATGAGCCGAAGGCCACTTAATGTGGCCTTCGTGCGAGCTCAGGACTGCCTGAGCACGGCGTGGCTCCCCCTTGGTCCCGGCCTTGCGAACTGAGGAGTTTTCAGGCTACGTAAGCACTTTGTGCGCTAACCGTGGTAGGCGGTGAACGGGGGCTTGCTATTGCACACGATGTGTAATACTGCACACGCTGTGCAAAAACTATGCCAAGTGCGGGCGGGAATACCGCGCCAGGCATACGGGCGGGGGAGTGCCAACGGGCATATAACCCGAGGTAGCGCATCTGCGCTTTGTCCGGGGAGGACACTTGCAAGACATGCTCACTGCCGAGACGCCCCTGCGCGCGGCCACCGCGTCGCATGCTCGTCTCGACCGTCGCTCCATGAGGAGCCGTGCCCAGCTGCGCGACGCCCTCGCGGCGGAGATCCAGGCGACGGGCGACCTCTCGCGCGTGACGGTAACCGCCGTCACCGAGCGCGCGGGCGTCTCGCGCCGCACGTTCTACTCGCACTTCCATGACATCCCAGACCTGGTGGACGACGTCGAGCGCGAGGCGCTCACCGACATCCGGGCCCACGTGGAGAATATCGCCGCCTCAAACTTGGAGCAGCTCACCTGCGCGCTTAAGGGCCTCGAACCGGCGCCCGGTGCGGTCGAGTTCCTCAACTACTTCAAGGAGAACTCCTTCCACCTCACCGCACTTCTCGGCAAGGGCGGCGACCCGGCCTTTGTGGAGAAGATCAAGGACGTCTGCCTAGAGACGGTGACCGACCGCGCGCTTGACGGCATCGATGCCCGCGCGCTCGGCCCCTTCTTCGACTACTACCTCACCTTTGCCATCTCGGCCGAGGCCGGCGTGCTCACACGCTGGCTCACGGGCGGCATGCGCGAGAGCGTTCGTACCATGGCGCTCATCATGACGGCGCTCACCTTCGTGCGCCCGGGCGACCTGTACGGCAAGAACATCGACTTCAACGTGCCGGCCTACGCGCTGGCGCTCGTCCAATCCGAGAGGGACGCGGCCGCAACCGGCGCCGCCAACAACAAGGAGCTCAACCATGACTAACAACCCCGCCGCCTCCAACGCCGCCCAGGCCCACGCCGCACGCGGCATCGAGCTGATCGAGAACGGCGCCGAGCTCCGCCCGGCCAACACCACCGACTTCTCGCGCGCCAACCTGCGCCTGGGCATCGACGTGGGCTCCACCACGGTCAAGCTCTCGGTCATCGACGACCACGACCGCATCGTCTATGCCAACTACCAGCGCCACCACACCGACATCCGCGCCACGGCCAAGGAGCTCTTCGAGGGCGCCCAGGCCGTGCTGGGCGACGCCACCATGCGCGTCTCCATCACCGGCTCCGGCGGCCTTCTGCTCGCCAAGTGGCTCGACCTCGAGTTCGTCCAGGAGGTCATCGCCTCCAAGCGCGCGGTGGAGACCCTCATCCCCCAGACCGACGTCGCCATCGAGCTCGGTGGCGAGGACGCCAAGATCATCTACTTCGACAACGGCATCGAGCAGCGCATGAACGGCACCTGCGCCGGCGGCACGGGCGCCTTCATCGACCAGATGGCCTCGCTTCTGCACACCGACGCCGGCGGACTGAACGAGCTTGCCAAGCAGGCCACCAACATCTACCCCATCGCCAGCCGCTGCGGCGTCTTTGCCAAGACCGACGTCCAACCGCTGCTGAACGAGGGCGCCGCCCCCGCCGACGTGGCCGCCTCCATCTTCCAGGCCGTGGCCAACCAGACGGTCTCGGGCCTTGCCTGCGGCCACCCCATCCGCGGCTACGTCGCCTTCCTCGGCGGCCCGCTCCAGTACCTCTCCGAGCTGCGCAAGCGCTTCTACGAGACGCTCAACCTGGACGAGGAGCACCGCATCGTCCCCACCAATGCCCACCTCTTCGTGGCCACGGGCGCCGCGCTTGCCGGCGAGTCCGAGAAGAAGGTCACCTTCGCCCAGGTCATCAACGACCTCGCCAACCTCGGCGACATGCAGGGCTCCGAGGTCCAGCGCCTGGACCCGCTCTTCGCCGACGAGGCCGAGCTCGCCGAGTTCCACGAGCGCCACGACGCGCAGGTGGTCCCCAAGGGCGACCTCGCGAGCTACCAGGGCCGCGTCTTCATCGGCATCGACGCCGGCTCCACCACGATGAAGGCCGCCGTGGTGGGCGAGGAGGGCGAGCTGCTCTACACCTGGTACGGCAACAACCGCGGTGACGTCCTGGGCACGGCCCGCGTCATCATGAACGACATCTACGACAAGCTGCCCGAGGGCTGCACCATCGGCCACGTCACCACCACCGGCTACGGCGAGGCCCTGCTCATCGAGGCCCTGCGCGCCGACTCCGGCGAGATCGAGACCGTCGCCCACCTGCGCGGCGCCAAAGCCTTCGTGCCCGACGTGCAGTTCATCCTCGACATCGGCGGCCAGGACATGAAGTGCCTGCGCGTGAACAACGGTGTCATCGAGCACATCATGCTCAACGAGGCGTGCTCCTCCGGCTGCGGCTCCTTCATCGAGAGCTTCGCCGACTCCATGGGCCTCTCCGTCCAGGACTTCGCCGCCGCGGCCATGGGCGCCGAGAAGCCCGTCGACCTCGGCAGCCGCTGCACCGTCTTCATGAACTCCCGCGTCAAGCAGGCGCAGAAGGAAGGCGCCACGGTGGGCGACATCGCCGCTGGCCTTTCCTACTCCGTCATCAAGAACGCCCTCTTCAAGGTCATCAAGATGCGTGACCCGCAAGAGATCGGCAAGTACGTGGTGGTCCAGGGCGGCACCTTCATGAGCGACGCCACGCTGCGTGCCTTCGAGAAGCTCACCGGCCGCGAGGCCATCCGCCCCGACATCGCCGGCTGCATGGGCTCCTACGGCGCGGCGCTCCTCGCCCGCGACCGTGCCGGCGCCGACGGCACCTCCACGCTGCTCTCGCGCGACGACATCAACAACCTCGAGGTGAAGCAGACCAAGGCCCACTGCGGTCGCTGCTCCAACAACTGCCTGCTCACCATCAACAACTTCGGCAACGGCCGCAAGTTCATCACGGGCAACCGCTGCGAGAAGGGCGCCGGCCACAAGCGCACCAAGGCTGCGGCCCCCAACCTCTTCGCCTTCAAGAACAAGCTCCTGTTCGACCGCCCGGTGCTTGATCCTAAGACCGCGCCCCACGGCACGGTGGGCATCCCGCGCGCCCTCGGCATGTACGAGAACTACCCCTTCTGGCACACGTTCTTCACCGAGCTCGGCTTCTCGGTGGTGCTCTCCGACCAGTCCACCAAGAAGACCTACGAGGCCGGCATCGAGTCCATGCCCTCCGAGAGCGTCTGCTACCCGGCCAAGCTCAGCCACGGCCACATCATGAACCTGCTGGCCAAGGACCCCGACTTCATCTGGATGCCCTGCATCCGCTGGGAGCGCCAGGAGGACGAGACCGCCGGCAACCACTACAACTGCCCGATTGTCATGAGCTACCCGCAGGCCCTCGGCCTCAACGTCGACGAGCTTGCAAAGCCCGAGGTTGAGTTCCTCGACGCCTTCGTCCCCTATGACGACAAGAAGGAGCTCAAGCGCCGCCTCTACGAGCTCATCAGCGTCCAGCGCGAGGCCGACGCCGCCAACGGCAAGGGCCGCTTCAAGGGCGAGCACATCACCCGCACCGAGATCGACCGCGCCGTGAACCTCGCCTGGGAGGCCGATCTCGAGTTTAAGGAGACCATGCAGCGCAAGGGCGATGAGACCCTCGCCTGGATGGAGGCCAACGACGCCCACGGCATCGTGCTGGCGGGCCGCCCCTACCACAACGACCCGGAGATCAACCACGCCATCCCCGAGCTCGTGAACAGCTTTGGCTTTGCCGTGCTCACCGAGGACTCCGTGGCGCACAAGATGCGCCCCGAGCGCCCCATCCGCGTGGTTGACCAGTGGATGTACCACAGCCGCCTCTATCGTGCCGCGCGCTTCGTGGCCACCCGCAACGACCTCGACCTCATCCAGCTCAACAGCTTCGGCTGCGGCCTGGACGCCCTCACCACCGACCAGGTGCAGGAGATCCTCGAGGCCAGCGGCAAGATCTACACCGTGCTGAAGATCGACGAGGTCTCCAACCTCGGCGCCGCCCGCATCCGCGTGCGCTCGCTTATGGCCGCCCTGCTCGAGCAGCACGAGGACCTCGTGCGCAAGAACGACTCCGGCGAGCTCGAGCCGGTGGGGCCTGTGGAGGTGCGCCGCGCCGACGGCACCTTCGAGAAGGCCAAGCCCACGCCCGAGGGCAAGCTGCCCGTCTGGCGCAAGGCAGCCAGCGCCGCCTTCCCCAAGGTGCGCTACACCAAGGAGATGCAGGCGGCCGGCTACACGCTCCTCTGCCCGCAGATGAGCCCCATCCACTTCGACCTCATCGAGCCCCTGCTCAAGAACGCCGGCTACAACGCCGTGCTCATGCCCTCCGTTGACCACGGCGCGGTCGAGGCCGGCCTCAAGTACGTCAACAACGACATCTGCTACCCGTCGATCCTGGTCACGGGCCAGATCATGGAGGCCATCGAGAGCGGCAAGTACGACCTTTCCAAGACGGCCGTCATCATCTCGCAGACCGGCGGCGGCTGCCGCGCCACCAACTACATCGCGCTCATCCGCAAGGCCCTGCGCGATTCCGGCCACCCCGAGGTGCCGGTGGTCTCGCTCTCCGCGGCGAGCGGCCTTGACGAGGACAACCCGGGCTTTAACGTCATGAAGCCCGACCTCATCCTCCACGCCGTCTACGCGCTTCTCTACGGCGACCTCATCATGCAGATGCTCTATCGCGTCCGCCCCTACGAGGCCGAGGCAGGCTCTACCGACGCGCTCTTCGACGAGTACATGAAGCGCGCCCAGACCGAGCTGCTTACCTGCGGCCAGAAGGGCTTCCTCAAGCTCTGCCAGGATTCGGTTGACGCCTTCGAGACCCTGCCCGTGGTGAACGACCGCTCAAAGCCGCGCGTCGGCGTCGTGGGCGAGATCCTCGTGAAGTTCCACCCCACGGCCAACAACCAGGTGGTAAAGGTCATCGAGGCCGAGGGCTGCGAGGCCGTGGTGCCGGGCCTGCTCGACTTCTTCCTCTTTGGCATGTCCAACCCCACCAACACCAACCACGAGCTCGGCACGCCGCTGCGCCGCCGCTTCACGCACCAGGCCGGCATCAAGGCCGTGAACGCCCTGCGCGCGCCCATCAATCGCATGCTCGAGAAGTCCACGCGCTTTGAGCCCTACGCAGACATCTTCGACCTGGCCGAGAAGGCCTCGCACGTGCTCTCCCTCTGCAACACCATGGGCGAGGGCTGGCTGCTCACGGCCGAGATGTGCGACCTCATCGAGACGGGCACGCCCAACATCGTCTGCGCCTCACCCTTCGCCTGCCTGCCCAACCACGTCGTGGGCAAGTCGGTCATCAAGCGCCTGCGCGAGATGCACCCCGAGAGCAACATCGTTGCGGTCGACTACGACCCGGGTGCCTCCGAGGTCAACCAGCTGAACCGCATCAAGCTGATGATCAGTGTGGCCAAGGAGAACTTCAAGGGTGCTCGCACGACCGCGGCCGAGGTCGGCGGCGACGCGACGGGCTATGACGAGGGCTCGCTGCCCCTGAGCCGTATGCAGCTCGATCGCATTGAGCAGGCCAAGGCCCGCGCCGCCGAGCGCGCCGCCGAGGCTGAGGCCGATGCGGAAGCGGACGCCAATAAAGCCGAGGTAGAGGCCGATGCTGCTCCTGTTGAGGCCACCGAGGCGCCCACTGAGCAGCCGCTGGAGAATAACTCCGAGGAATAGAGCCAAGTCTCTGCCCTAGTCGGCTAACATAGGGGACGTGAACGTGTGGCGGCCCGGTTGCGCATGCTCGCAGCCGGGCCGCCTTCTTTTATAGGGGGAATCTTATGGACGAGAACAAGGCTGGTCAGGAGCCGAAGCCCCTGTGGGGCGGCCGCTTCTCTGCAGCGCCCACCGGCGAGCTCGAGCGCTTTGGCGCGTCGCTCCCGTTTGACAAGCGCATGTGGCGCCAGGACATCCGCGGCTCCAAGGCGCACGCCTCCATGCTCGCTACGCAGGGGGTAATTTCTGAGGAAGACGCCGCGGCCATCCGTGCTGGCCTCGACCAAATCGCGAGTGAAATCGAGGCAGGGGAGTTCGTCTTTGACGTCGACCGCGACGAGGACATCCACATGGCCATCGAGCGCGTGCTCACCGAGCGTATCGGGCCTGCGGGCGGGCGCCTCCACACCGGCCGCTCCCGCAACGACCAGACCGCCGTCGACACGCACATGATCGCCCGCGACCTCGCCGACGAGATCCTCGAGTCGCTCGCCAAGCTCATGCGCGTGATGCTCGAGCGCGCCGACGAGCAGTTTGGCGTGGTCATGCCCGGCTACACCCACATGCAGCCGGCCCAGCCCGTGCTGCTCTCGCACCATCTGCTGGCCTACTTCTGGATGTTCAGCCGCGACTTCACGCGCGTGGAGAACGCCCGTGCCGCTGCCAACCAGTGCCCGCTCGGCGCCGCCGCGCTTGCCGGCACCACCTACCCGCTCGACCGCCACGCCACCTCAGAGGCGCTTGGCTTTGACGCCCCCGTGCCCAACTCCATGGACGCCGTGAGCGACCGCGACTACCTGCTCGACCTTCTTTATGCCTGCAGCGTCATCGAGGTCCACCTCTCCCGCCTCTGCGAGGAGCTTGTCTGGTGGAGCTCCGCCGAGTTCGGCTTTGTGGAGATGGACGACGCCCACTCCACCGGCTCCTCGATCATGCCGCAGAAGAAGAACCCCGACTTTGCCGAGCTTGTGCGCGGCAAGAGCGGTCGCGTGGTGGGCGACCTCACGAGCCTGCTTGTCACGGTGAAGGGCACGCCCCTCACCTACGACAAGGACCTCCAGGAGGACAAGGAGCCGCTGTTCGATGCGGCCGACACCGTCCTCGGCTCGCTCATGGCCTGCACCGGCATGATGGCCACCCTCACCTTCAAGGCCGACCGCATGCGCGAGGCCTCGCACGAGGGCTATATGGCTGCGACCGACCTTGCCGACTACCTCGTGGGCAAGGGCCTGCCGTTCCGCCAGGCTCACGCCGTGGTTGGCCGCATCGTGGGTGACTGCGTGCGCGAGGGCGTGACGCTCCAGGAGCTCACCACCGAGGAGCTCAAGAGCTACTCCGAGCTCTTTGACGACGGCGCCCACGAGGCCCTCGACATCGACAACATCGTGCGCCGCCGCACCACCTTTGGCGGCACCGGCCACGAGGCCGTGAAGGCTCAGATGGAGCAGGCCCGCGCTACCTGCGAGGCCGCCGAGGCCAAGGTGGCCGAGCATAAGGCCTAGCCGTCGCCACATACGAATCGCTAAAGGGCGCTTGCATACGCAGGCGCCCTTTTCTTGTATATAGGGGCTGGGGCTTGCGGCGACGTCGCTCGTGGCGAGGCGCGCCCTTCCATGGGGTGCATCGATACGATGGGGCGTTTACCGGGGAGCTATGTCAGGGGGGGTGGCGCTTTGGCCCCTGCAATCTCGGCAAGCATTGCCTATCTGCACGAAAAAGGGGCCGCCCGAAGGCAGCCCCTTTGCTTGCTATTAGTCCTACTCGGTTGGCGTCGGAGTCGGAGTCGGAGTGGGCGTGGGCGTGACCTCGCCACCGCTGTCACCGCCGCTCTCAGAGCTGCCGCCGCTCGACGAGCCGCCGCTATCGGTGCCGCCGGAGCTACCGCCGTCAGAGCTACCCCCGTCGCCACCCGTGGTGGTCTCGGTCTGCGTCTCCTCCGAGGACTCCTCGGTCGTGGCCTCCTCCGTCGTCGCGTTGGTGGCGCCGTCGACCTCGCTCGTGCTCGTGTTGGAGAACTTCCATGTTGTGTTCGCCTTGTAGGTTGGGTCGGCGGCACTCGCCATGGGCCATTCTTGTCGTTCGACCCCTTCAAGGGCGCTGTTCACAAAGTACGCGAAGGCCTTGTTTGACGTTGAGCTGGGGTGCGCCTCCGAGCCATCCCCGAGCTTGACCGTGGTGCTGCTCCCCTTGTAGCCCGTCCAGACCGCGACGGAGATCTGCGGGGTGTAGCCGCAGAACCAGAGGTTGTCGAGGTATTCGGTGGAACCGGTCTTGCCGGCCACCGGCTGGTCGATGGTGAGCAGCCCCGGGAGCTGCTTGGCGGTGCCGCGGCTGTAGGTGAGAACGCCCTCAAGCACCTCGGTCGCGGCCTTGGCCACGGACTCGTCCATGACGCGGGTGGGGTTGTCCTTGTGCTCGTAGACGACGTTGCCGTTGCGATCCTCGATCTTGTAGATCGCCACGGCGTCGCGGTGGAGTCCGCCGCTCGCAAGCGTGGCGTAGGCCTCGGCCATCTCAAGCGGGGAGGTGGTGTTGGTACCGAGGATCGTGGAGCCGTAGGGCTCGAGGTCGCTGTCGATGCCCATGCTCTTGGCGGTCTCGATCACCTGGTCGACGCCCACGGCCATGCCCACCTGCACGTAGCCGGTGTTGGAGGAGATGGCCGTTGCGTTTGCGAGCGTCATGTATCCGTACGACTCGTTGCCGTAGTTCTGGACCTTCCAGGAGCTGTTGACCTGGATGGGCGAGTTGCAGTTGAGCGTGATGTTCGGGTTCATGCCGGCCTTGAGCGCCGTCACGAGCGTGAACATCTTGAAGGTGGAGCCCGTCTGCTTAGCCGAGGTCGTTGCGGCGTTCACCTGGGCGTTTTCGGTATCGGCGTAGAAGTCCTTGCCGCCCACCATGGCCTTGATGTAGCCGGTGTTGGGGTCGATTGCCACTAGGGCGCTGTCGAGCTCGCTGTTGCCCGTCTCGTCCAGCATCTGGTTGACGGCGCTCTCCGCCGCCTCCTGGTAGGTCGGGTCGATGGTGGTGTAGATCTTGAGGCCGCTCTGCACGATGGTGTCCTGGCTAAAGTCGCCCTCGAGCACGCCCTTCACGTAGTTGGTCCAGTAGGGGTAGGTGCCGGTGCTGTCCATGTTGGTGTCGCCGAGGTTCAGCACGAGGTCCTCCGCCTGGGCGGCGTCGTGCTCCTCCTGGGTGATGTCGCCGCAACGCAGCATGTTGTCGAGAACCTTGTTGCGGCGCTCCTTGGCGGCGTCGGGGTTCTGCGTGGGGTCGTAGTAGGAAGGCGAGTTGGGCAGGCCGATGAGCGTGGCGGCCTCGGCCAGCGTGAGCTCGCTCGCGTGCTTGTTGAAGTAGGTGATGCTCGCGGCCTCGATGCCATAGGCGCCGTGGCCGTAGTAGATCGTGTTGAGGTACATCAGCAGGATCTGCTCTTTGGAGTAGGTCTTCTCCATCTCGATGGCGATGTAGGCCTCGCGGACCTTACGCTTGAGCGACTTCTCGAACTGCTCGTCGGAGAGGACGGTGTTTCGCACGAGCTGCTGTGTGATGGTGGATGCGCCCTCGGAGCGGCCCGTGAGCGTGGCGAGCACGGCTCGGCCGATGCCGAGGATGTCAACGCCGTTGTGGGAGTAGAAGCGCTCGTCCTCGACGTCGACGGTGCCCTTCCACACGTAGTCGCTGACTTCCTCCTGCGTGATGGAGCGGCGGTTCTCGAGGTAGAACGTGGCGATGGTGTTGCCCTGCGCGTCGTAGACCTCGCTCGGCTCGGCGACGAGGTAGGCGTCGGCCGAGGTGTAGTCGGGCAGGTCTTGCAGCCAAGACTCAACGACGGCACCCAGCGACACGGCCAGGGCGATGGCCAGAATCGCGAGAAAACCGAGTACGCCGGCCAGAGAGAAGCCGATGATGTGCGTCTTTGCGTGCTTGCGGGCGCGACGCTTGCGAATTCCCATGCAGTCCTCCTATGCGGAAACACAGACCTACCCATTATCGGCCATATTTCTTTCTCGCGCGTGCGAAACGGATGAGTCAACGCTGCATTCACATGCCTTGCGGCGCAAACACCTTGCTTAAACGCGTTTGGCGAGGTCAAGGGATTTTGTAGGGCAGAAGCCCTTACGGTTTTCTGTCAGGCTTGTGCCCTAGACTGGAGTGGCCGAATAAGAGGGGAGGGTGCATGGACGAGTTTGAGAACGCGAGCGAGCTTACGGGCGAGGAGCCTGCGGGCGTCGTGTCTGCCGCTGGCTGCGAGCGGGGGCTTGAGCCTGTGCCTGCCCCAGACGGAGCGGCTGATGCGCTCGATGCCGCCGCACCCTCCATCGGCGACGGGCTGGACGAGGAGGCGCCTGAGCGCGACATTGCCTCCGACGCCGCGTCTGAGTACGATCCCGCTCCCGATGATGTCTGCGCCCCCGTGCCAGAGGTTCTCGTGGTGCGTGAGCCAAGCGCACGCTCGTCCGCCTTCGTGGGTGCGCTCGGCGTCATCGCGCTCGTGGCGGTGCTCGTGCCCCTCGTGCTCATCAGCGCATACAACCACTCCTACGCAGACGACTGGCACTACGGCGTCTGGGCCCACCTTGTGCTCGAGCAGGGCGGCAACATCTTCGATGCCATCGTCACGGCGCTGCAGCAGGCCGGCAAGGCCTGGTTCGATTGGCAGGGCACCTACTCGGCGATCTTCCTCATGGCGCTTGAGCCCAGCGTCTTTGGCGAGCAGTGCTACGTCATCGCCGCGCCGCTCGTCATGGCCGCACTCATTGCGGGCACGCTCTTCTTCACCCACGTGCTTATGGTCGAGCTCTTGGGTTGCCGCCGCGGCCACTGGCTGGGGCTCAGTTGCGCCATGCTGTGCGTGCAGCTTTTGCTGCAGCCAAGCCCGGTGGAGGGCATCTTCTGGTTCAACAGCGCCGTCTACTACACCGGCTACCATGCCGCGGCGCTCGCGATGTTCGGCTGCGTGGCGCGCATCGCCAACCCCGCGCGCGCCACACGCCCGCGTGGCGCCACCATCGCGGCGAGCCTTCTGGCCGTCTTCGTGGCGGGCGGCAACTTCGTGACGGCGCTCGTGGCGGCCGAGGTGCTCTTCTGCGTGCTCTGCGTGCTCATCTATCGTGCTCGCCGTTCGGCCATGAGCGTGCTGTGGCCCTTTGGCCTGCTCATGCTCGGCCTCGCCATATCGCTTGCCGCGCCTGGCAACTCGGTGCGCCAGCAGACGCAGTTCCCGGACGATTCGGCCGGTGTCCTTGGCACCATCTGGGGCTCGTCGCTTGCGTGCTTTCAGTACATCCAGCAGTGGGGCACGGGGCTTGTGCTGCTGCTTTGTATCCTCGCCGCCGTCATCGCCGTGCATGCGGCGCCTAAGGCGGTGGAGCGCGGTTGGCGCTTCCCGCTGCCGGCGCTCGTGGTGGTGGGCTCCGTCGCCCTCTTTGCCACGAGCTTCACGCCAACGTTCTGGGCGGAGGGCTCGGTGGGGCCGGGCCGTGTGCAGAACTGCCGCTTCGACCTCTTCGTCGTCCTGCTCGTGCTCGACGTCTTCTGGCTCTGCGGCTGGTTTGCCGCGCGCCGTCGCGAGCTCGACGGCCAGCCCTGCTCGCAGGTGCTGAACCTGCGCCAGGTGGCCCTTGCGGCGGGGCTCGTCATGCTCGTGGCCTGCTGTGTGGTGGGCTCCATGGCTGCCGACGAAGACCTTGGCGAGGACCTCTCCAGCGTCTCGGCTGCACGCTCGCTCGTCTCGGGCAAGGCCGCCGCCTACGACGCACAGGTGTGGGATCGCATCAACACCATCGAGAACTCCGACGGGGACAGCCTCGAGGTCCCCTACTACACCAACGTGCCGCACGTGCTGCTCATGGGCGATATTCGCGACAACATGGACAACTACATCAACTACCGTCTCTGCCAGTGGTATGGCAAGGAGTCCATCATCGGCTACCGCGCGAGTTCTGCGGCGGGCTCTAGCAGCTCGAGCGACGCCACGAGCGCCTCAAGCTCGGCGGCGAGCTCCTCTGCCTCTCAGGGGTCTGACGAGTGATGGCCGCAAACACCTCACAGGCCGTGACCGACCTCGAGCGCCTTATGCGTCGCCTGCCCAGCCGCCGCGCTGCCGAGCCCAGCGCGAGCCCGCGCTGGCGTCGCGCCGGCGACTTTCTCGCGCGGCTCGGCCTCGTCCTCACAGCCATAGCGCTCGGTATCGTGCTCGCCGTCGTGGTCTTCTCCACCGTGTGGCTCATGTCTGGGACAGACGACGGCAACCTCACGCAGTCGATGTCTCTCTACACGTGGCTGCATTCGAAGAAGATGCTGCTGGCGGGTGCCGCCGGCGCGGTGGCAGTCCTCGCGCTCTGCGTCCTTGCGTGGCGCTTTGGCGAAAAGCTTGAAGGGTCCCGTGCCAAGAGGGCCCTCATCGTGGGCACCTTCCTCTTCCAGCTCGTCATCATCCTCGCAATACAGACACGCGACACCTACTGGGGGGATTCCTGGATGGTGCGCGACTTCGTGCGCAAGGCCATCGAGGGTGGCGGCGTCAAGGCCGCCTTCACGGGTGCCTACGGAACGCTCTTCCATGACGCGCGCCTCTACTTCTCCTGCTATCCCTTCCAGGCAACGCTCTTCTGGATCATGTACTTCCTGCGTATTGTCTTCGGGGACTTCTCCTACATGGCCTACCAAGTGCTTGCCGCTGCTGCCACGAGCCTTGGCGTCTGGAGCCTGCTTGAGCTGGGAGAGGCCGTGAGCGAGCGGCCCGGTGTGCGCCGCGTGCTCTTTGTGCTGGTGGCGCTCTGCCTACCGATGTACTGGCTCAGCACCTTCATCTACGGAAACGCCATGGGCTGCGGCTTGGCGCTCGCCTTCCTTGCCTTCCAGGCGAGGGCCATGCGCGCGGAGGGCGTGCGCGACGTCCTCAAGTGGAGCGCCGTCTCGCTCGTGTTCCTCGCCGCGGCTTGGTGCGTCAAGGCCACGTTCATGCTCTTTGCCATCGCCGCCGTGCTCGCGTGGATCGTGCTCGCCGTCTCGCGCCGGAGCGCCTGGGGCCTGGCAGCGTGCCTTGCCATGGTGCTCGTCGCCCACACCGTCTCTGGCCTGCCCTTCGAGGCACTGCGTGTGGCTTCCGGCAGCTACGAGTTTGGCGAGGCCCTCACCACGCTCAACCATCTGGAGCTTGGTCTTCGCATGGGCGCGGGCGAGTTCTACGTGAGCATCGACGGCGGCGACGCCGAGTTCGCGCCCGGCGGCTGGTCTAACCACGCCAACGCCGTCTGGGAGTATTCAGGCGAGAACGCCGAGGTCCAGAACGAGCTTGCGCTGGAAGGGCTTGGAGCCGACCTCTATCAGTTCGTCTCAGACCCCGCCTACGCCCTCAGGTTCTTCTCGGTAAAGCTCGCCACCGAGTGGGCCGACCCAACCTACCAGTCGCTCTACTACCTCAGCATGTGCGGCATGCCGAGCGGCGGCCGTCCCAACCCGGCCGACATCACGCAGCCCTTTGGCGCCGTGAGCACGGTGCTCACCTTCATGCTCGATGGCTACCAGACGGTCGCCTTTGCCGGTGCCTTCGGCTTTGTGTGCTGGGCCGCCCGCAGGTGGGGGAGGGGCAAGCGCCTTGCTGGCGCGGACGTCGCGGCCGGAGCGCTCGGCCCAGGCAACCTGGGCGACGTCTCCCCGTCTGCTGTAGCCGGCCTTGCTGATTCCTCTGCCGAACTTGCCGAGCCCACGGCTGCGAGCGGCGACCCCGCCGAGTCACCGCACGGTGCGCCGAGCCCTGCCGCGCTCCTGCTTGCGGCCACCTTCTTCACGGGTTTTGGCTGCTACCTTCTCTGGGAGGCAAAGGCGGTCTACGTGTTGCCCTACGCCATCGTCATCCTGCCCCTCGCGGCGGCGGGCCTCGACGGTGCTATAAGATTTCTCAAGTACAAGAATCACAAGGCTTCCCCTGCCAGCTTCGGGGAAGCTACCGAAGGGTAATCGCATGGACGAACCGAAGAAGCAAGACCTCGCCGCGGGCGGATTCGCCGCCAACGGGATTTCCTTGGGCACTTCTCAACGCGTTTTGGCCTCGGTGCTGCTTGCGCTCGTCCCCGTCGTCGTGCTCTGCCTGCTCCATGCACCCGTCTACGCCACCCCTCCCGACGACGCCGTGCAGGAGTTGTTCGCGCGCGGGCAGTTCCAGGCGGCGGCGAGCTCGCTCATGCCTTATACGCTCGTGCTTGTCAGCGCCCCGCTTTCTGCCCTTTACCAGCTGGTGCCGAGTGTGCCCTGGTATGCGCTCGCGCTGTTGGCGCTCATCTTCGTTTCGTTCGCCGTCACGTGGGCGCAGGCGCTCTCGCTCAATCTCAAGCGCCTCCAGCTCGTGTGCGTCGGGGCGGTCGTGCTTGCGGCCGAGGCCCTGTGCGTTCTCTACTTCACCTTCACTATCGTTGCGTTCATCACGTTCGCCGCGGGCCTTGTACTCATCATGCCGAGGGCCGTCTTTGGCGACGCGGGACGTCCCGGCGCAAACGACGTCTTCGGCCTCCTGCTCGTGGCGATAGGTTTCTCGCTTCGCCCCGAGTCGGGAGAGGCGGCACTGCTCCTGTTCGCCCCCTTCTTCGTCTACGCGCTCGTCCGTAGCCGCCGCGCGGGCACCATGTTTCGCGCTGCGGCCGTCATCGCCGTCATCGCCGCGTGCTACGTCGGCGGGCAGGCGGCCTACAGGCTCACACCCGGCTGGGAGGACTTCCCGAGCTACCTCGACGCCGGCCGTAAGGTGCTCGACACCCAGGCTATGACCACCGAGGAGGTCCAGGCGGCGGCGTCCGAGCTCTCCGAGAACGACGTCACCATGCTCTATGCCTGGGACTTCGTCGACCACGATGTCTTCGGCACCGAGGTCCTCGAGCGCATTGGCTCCACGACCAGCTCCTACGGGCTTTCGCACCTCATTGCCTCGCTCAAGGCGAAGATCACCTACTTGCTCGTTGCCCTCTCTGCGATGCTCGCCGCGGTCGCGCTTGTTCTGGCACGCATGCGCAGGCTCGAGCCTGCCGGCAGGAACCTCTCCCTCGGGGTAGTGGGCATGGCACTCGTGAGCTACCTGCTCATTGTCATGCGCGGCCGCCCGAGGCTCCACATCGTCATCCCCATCGCGGTCGTCACGTTTATGGCGCTGCTCGTCTGTTGCTCAGGCCCTTGCGAGGAGGAGGCTCACGGTCACCATGCCAAGCGCGGGGCCGTGGCCACGTCCTCGACTCTCCGTATGCGCCTTGCGGCCGGTGCCGTCTGCGCGGTTTGCGTGCTCGGCGTCGCGGGCTTCTGGTACACAAGCGTCCGCCCGCTGTGGAACCGCCTTTCGCTTCCCTTTGCGAGCGCCGTGCAGGAGTACGTGGAGGAGAACGCCGACACGCTCGTGGTCTTTGCCCACACGCAGAGCGCATGGCTCAGCGGTACGGACGCCTTTGCCTCCGCGAGCTGGCAGTGCCCCGACAACGTCCTGTTCGTGGGCGGTTGGGAGAGCGAGACCGCGCCCTGGGACGAGACCCTCACGCGCTGGGGCCTCTCGGACGGCGACACGCTCCAGCAGCTTGCCAACCGCGACGATATGGTGCTCGTCGCCACCGAGTCCACGGCCGAGGTCTACGAGACGTACCTGCAAGAGCATGTTTCTTCGAGCGTGAAGAAGCAGAAGGTCACCGACCTTGGGACGGGCGCGGTCTCCAGCTCCGTCATTTCCGTCTGGAACTTTAGCGCCGAATAGGCATGTGAGCACGCTTTGGCGGGGCTCTCTCCCATGGAGCCATGGCGTCGCGGCACCCTTTCCGGCCGGGCCCGCTCCTACGGGAGCGTAGCGCCGTGGTGCCCTTTCTGGCGGGCTAAGCTCCACGGGGTCATAATGCCTCGCTGTCCGTGTTGCATAACCCCTGCTTTTGCAGGGCGTGCGCTGATATGAAGGTGCGGTCACATCTTCCAAAAAGTGCTGTTAGAATATGCCCCTAGCTCGATTTGCTGCGCTAGCGCCGCGAACGGGTCCTACGAACGAAGCACCGCCCGCGGCCGCGGGCGAGGGCGCTAGCCGCACATAGGAGGAACTTTGCTCTCAGTCGACGAACAGATGAAGGTCATCGCCTCGGGCGTCGCCCAGATCGTGCCGGAGGCCGAGCTCAAGAAGAAGCTCGAGCGCAACCAGCCGCTGAACATCAAGCTCGGCGTTGACCCCACCAGCCCCGACCTGCACCTCGGCCACGCCGTCCCGCTGCGCAAGATGCGCCAGTTCCAGGACCTCGGCCACCAGGTCACCCTCATCATCGGTAACGGCACCGCCCTCATCGGCGACCCGTCCGGCAAGAACTCCACCCGCCCGCAGCTCAGCCAGGAGCAGATCGAGGCCAACGCAGAGACCTACGTCTCCCAGGCCATGAAGATCCTCGACCCCGAGAAGACCAAGGTCGTGCACAACGGCGACTGGATCCTCTCCCTCAACCTCAAGGGCATGCTCGAGCTCTGCAGCAAGTTCACCGTCGCCCGCATCCTCGAGCGCGACGACTTCACCAAGCGCTACCAGTCCCAGACCCCCATCGCCCTCCACGAGTTCCTCTACCCGGTGATGCAGGCCTTCGACTCCGTGCAGATCAAGGCCGACGTCGAGATGGGCGGCACCGACCAGCTCTTCAACCTGCTCGCCGGCCGCGACCTCATGGACAAGATGGACATGGAGCCGCAGGTGGCGCTCACTATGCCGCTGCTCGAGGGTACCGACGGCGTTCGCAAGATGTCCAAGAGCTACGGCAACTACGTCGGCCTCACCGACGAGCCGGCCGACATGTACGGCAAGCTCATGAGCATCCCCGACACCATGATCGGCAAGTACTTCCGCCTTGCGAGCACCCTCTCGGTTGACGAGGTCGACGCCATCGACGCCGCCCTGGCCGACGGCTCCGCCGACCCCTACGAGCTCAAGCGCCAGCTGGCCGCCAACATCTGCGACCTCTACCACGGCGCCGGCGCCGGCGAGGCGGCGAGCGCCGAGTTCACGCGCGTGCACTCCAAGGGCCAGATGCCTACCGAGATCGACGAGGTCTCCGTTGAGGTCGAGGTCAACGACGAGGGCAAGGTCTACCTGCCCCGCGTGCTCGTGGCCGCCGGCCTCTCCACCTCCGCCAGCCAGGCCCGTCGTGACATCGACGGCGGCGGCGTGAAGATCGACGGCGAGGCCCTGCCTGCCAAGGAGTACAACGTCGCCCCCGAGCTCCTCAAGAAGGGTGCCGTCCTCCAGGTCGGTAAGCTCCACTTCGCCCGCCTGGCCTAAGGGCCTCCACTCCGGCCTCCCGCACGTCGACTGGCGAGGGATAGGCTCGACTCGATGGGCTCGTGTGCGCCCCGGCACTCTGGCCCCGCGCACCGGCTAGTGCAGGATAGGGACCAGACGCCCCGCCTGTCCCGGACGCCAAAGATCCGGCCTTTTCGGCTCATACAAAGCAATGCCAAAGGCGGCCGCCCACCAGCGGCCGCCTTTTTCATCGACCGTTTTGGTCGCGTTTGGTTAAGAATCCCGATTTGCTGTCGCTTTGGAGCACTTGATTTGAAGCGCGCGACGGTGGGGCTCTGGCCGAGTGCCTGGCTGGAATACTTGCAAGACCGGGGCCACGCCGTGACGCATCGTGGGATTCGCGGGTGACCTGCTATGCTTAGGCGGCAAATTCGTGATGGAGGGTTGCATGTCGATTGAGCTGTTGGCGCCGGCCGGTGGGCCGGAGCCGTTCCGTGCGGCGCTGGCCGCTGGTGCCGATGCCATCTACTGTGGCGTGGGCAACGACTTCAACGCCCGCCGCAACGCGAGCAACTTCGACTTCGACTCCTTCGAGGCCGCCTGTCGCGCCGCGCACTTGGCCGGCACGCGCGTCTACGTGACCATCAACGTCGTCGTGCGCGAGGAGGAGATGGGCCGCGCGCTCGCGCTCGTCCGCGAGGCCTCCGTCCGCGGCGCCGATGCCTTCATCATCCAGGACTGGGGCCTCTTCGAGCGCATCCGCCGCACCTGGCCCGAGCTCGAGCTCCATGTCTCCACGCAGGCTAACGTCCATGACGCGCGTGGAACCGCCTGGGCCCGCGAGCAGGGCGCGCACAGGGTCACGCTCTCGCGTGAGCTCTCGCTGCCAGAGATTTCCCGCATCGCCGAGGAGGGCGTCGAGCTCGAGTGCTTTGGCCACGGCGCCCTTTGCTTCTGCTATTCGGGCGTCTGCCTCATGTCGAGCATGGCGGGCGGCCGCAGTGCCAACCGCGGCCTCTGCGCCCAGCCGTGCCGCCTGCTCTACAAGCTCGTGGATGAGCGGGGCAAGGACGTGGCCGCACCCGGCCGCACCCGCCCGCTCTGCCCCAAGGACGCCTGCACTGCCGCCGACGTCGACGCGCTCATCGCCGCCGGCGTGGGTTCGCTCAAGGTGGAGGGCCGCATGAAGGCCCCCGACTACGTCTGGAGCGTCATCGGAGCCTATCGCGAGCAGATCGATGCCGCCCTTGCCAACCCGGGCACGCCGGAGCTGGGCGCCACGCCCGTCTCGGCCGGCGTGGGGCGACGCCTCAAGCGCGCCTTCAACCGCGACTTCACCGACGCGTACCTGCGAGGCACTTCGGGTGACGAGCTCATGAGCTACGAGCGCTCCAACAACCGTGGGCAGCTTGTGGGCGAGGTCCTTGCAAGCAGCGGCACCCAGGTGCAGAGAAAGGACGGTCGCGGCAACCTCCACGCCGACCCGCGCCAGGACAAGCGCCGCGCCCGCTGCACGGTAACCGTGCGTGTGAACGAGCCCGTGGGCGCCGGCGACCTCCTTGAGCTCAGGCCCGACAACGACCCGGATTCCTTCCTCACCGCGCAGGTGGGCGAGGACGTTCCCGCAGGCGGCACCGTGGAGTGCAAGGTCGCGCGCCCGATGCCCGTGGGATGTCCGGTACGCGTCATCCGCAGCAAAGCCGCCCACGACGGCAGCGACGCCGCGCTTTCCCGAGAGGTCTCGCGCAAGCGCCCCGTGGCGGTGCGCGTCGTCGCCCGCCTTGGGGAGCCCTTCCGCGTGGAGCTTGCCTGCACCACCTCGGCGCACGGCACCTCCGAGCTGCCGCATGCCGCTGCCGAGGGCTTTGTCGTGGAGGCCGCCCGCACCAAGGCCGTGACGCGTGAGGACCTCATCGAGCACGTGGGCCGCATGGGCACCTCGGCCTTTGAGCCCGTATCGTTCGAGGTGGAGCTGGACGAGGGCTGTGGCATGGGCTTCTCCGCCGTCCACAAGGTGAGAGCCGCTGCTTGCGAGGCCCTTGAGCAGGCGATTCTCAGCCCTTACGCCGAGCGTGCTGCCGCGCTGGCTCCCGCGCCGGCCACGGCCGACCTGACGCCCGCCGCGCCGGCCGCCGCCCCGGTCTCGGCGCCCGAGATCTGCGTGCTGGCCACCTCCCCGCAGGTGGCGGTCGCCGCCGTTGCCGCAGGTGCCACGCGCGTCTACGCGCCCGTGGACGAGCTTGCCTCCGGTGGCCCCTTTGCGCCTGCCGGCACCCCCGGCACGCCCGCGCCCGCCTGGCCCGCCGGCACCGTCCCCGTGGCCGACGAGGTCTGCCGCGAGTCTGACCATGCCCGCATAGACCCGTGGCTTGCCGCCGGCATGCCCGTGGCCGTGGGCAATGTCTCCGAGCTGGCCCTTGCTTCCGAGCGCGGTGCGGCGGCGGAGCTGCGCGGCTGCATCCCAGTCCACAACTCCTCCGCCCTTGCCAAGCTCACGCATGCTGGCGCCGCCGGCGTCTGGCTCTCGCCCGAGCTCACGCTGGCAGAGATCCAGCAGCTGGCGCCCCTTGCCACCATCCCTGTGGGGCTTGTGGTCTACGGTCGTGTGCGCGTGATGACGAGCGAGCACTGCGTGCTGCAAGCCGCGGACAAGTGCATCCACGACTGCCCGCGCTGCGCGCTTCGCCGCCGCGAGCTCTCCCTGCGCGACAAGGACGGCCGCGAGCTGCCCGTTCGCACCGACGTGAACGGCCGCTCGCGCATCTACGACGCCTCCCCGCTCGACCTCACGCCGCAGGTGGGAGAGCTCGTCGCCGCTGGAGTCACGCGTTTGGCGGTGGACGCCACGTTGCTTGGCGAGCAGGAGGCCGCCTCCGCAGTCGCCCGCGTCAAGGCCGCCCTCGAGGCGGTGCAGGCCGGCAAGAAGCCGGCACCGCGCGAGAAGGGCGCCACGAGCGGCCACCTCTTCTGGGGCATCGGCTAGCTCGCGGGCTCGGGCGTGCGTTAAAACGGGCTGCGAAGTTCCGGCATGTCGGCGCTATCGCCGCGATTGTCGGGTAGCATCCAAAGGGGAAAACCAACGCCGCCGCGCACCAGAGCCCGCGGCCGGTAGCCAAGACAAACGAAACACCGGCGTAGCCGGGAGAGGGGACACCATGGCAGAGAACGAGAACGAAGCCCAGAGCGCAAAGATCGACCACGTGCTTCTCGAGGACGTCCTCGACGCGATCCGCCCGAGCTTCCAGGCCGACGGCGGCGACATCGAGCTCATCGGCGTCGACGACGAGACCGGCGTCGTCACCATCGAGATGACCGGCGCCTGCGCCGCCTGCATGTTCGCTTCCTCGGACATCTCCGAGGGCATCGACACGATCATCAAGGAGCATGTGCCGGGCGTCACCGCGGTTCGCCCGGTCATGTACTAAAGGCCCTGGGGCGCCTTCGGGCGCCCTTACCGTAACGCCCGAATCTTGCCCAAGGAGGTAGCCATGGCGGTAGACAAGGATCTTCTCGAGGTCGTCCTCGACGCGGTTCGCCCGAGCCTTCAGGCTGACGGCGGCGACTGCGCCCTCGTCGGCGTTGACGAGGACGGTGTCGTGACGCTCGAGCTCACGGGTGCCTGTGCCGGCTGCTCGCTCTCCGAGGTCACGCTCTCCCAGGGCATCGAGCGCGTCGTGAAGGAAAACGTGCCGGGCGTCACGAGCGTCCGGGCATTGATGTAGGTGTCTTAATGCTTAACGAGCTCTACCACAGCCTTAACCCCATCGCCATTACGCTCGGGCCGCTCCAGATCCACTGGTACGCCTTGGCCTACCTTGCCGGCTTCGCCCTCGCGGGCGTTGTGATGTACCGCGTCTCGCGCCGCTGGGAGCTTGGCATCACCACAGATGAGGTCGCCAGCATCGTCATCGGCATCGCCTGGGGCGTCATCATCGGCGCGCGCCTGTTCTACTGCGTCTTCTATGGCGACGGCTACTACTTCGCCAACCCACTCAAGGTCTTCGCCGTCTCAGAGGGCGGTATGAGCTTCCACGGCGGCTTCGTTGGCGCCATCATCGGCGGCTCCATTGTCTGCCGCGTGTGCAAGATCTCCATCCCCACGGTCTGCGACCTCGGCGTCATCGGCGCGCCGCTGGGGCTTTTCTTCGGCCGTTGCGCCAACTTTGTGAACGGCGAGCTCTGGGGCAAGCCCACGAGCCTTCCCTGGGGCGTGGTGTTCGAGACGGGCGGAAACGTCGCTCGCCATCCCAGCCAGCTTTACGAGGCCGTGCTTGAGGGCCTCGTCATCTTCTGCGTGCTCTTTGCCATGAGCCGCAAGCGCCCGGCACGCCCGCAGGGCAGCTTCATAGGCACCTTCCTCGTGCTTTACGGCATCTTCCGCTTCCTCATCGAGTTCGTGCGCGTGCCCGACGCGCAGCTCGGCTACCTCTTTGGCCCCATCACGATGGGCCAGCTGCTGAGCCTTCCGCTCGTCGTCGCGGGCATCTGCGTGCTCGTCTGGTCGCACCGCGCGAGGCGCCCGCAGATTGGACATATCGCGTAGGTATGCCGCGTGGGTGGAACGCAGGCAAAAAAGGGGCTATCATAAGCAAGTTGCGCGCGGTGACGCCCAGGCGTTATGCTCGCGCCGATTATGCAGTAGTGCGCGCCGGCCAGAAGGACCGGCGCTGCGTTGAAGAAGGAGACGTGCATGTCCGGACACTCTAAGTGGGCAACCACCAAGCATCGTAAGGGCGCGCAGGACGCCAAGCGCTCCGCGCTGTTCTCGAAGCTCTCCCGTAACATCACCGTTGCGGCCAAGCTCGGCGGCGACCCCAACCCGGAGAACAACGCCTCCCTCGCCACCGCCGTGGCCAAGGCCCGCATGTCCTCCATGCCGAAGGACCGCATCAAGGCCGCCATCGACAAGGCCTTTGGTGCCGGCGCCGACGCTGCCGTCTACGCCGAGGTCACCTACGAGGGCTACGGCCCCGCTGGCGTCGCCGTCTACGTCGACTGCCTGACCGACAACAAGAACCGCACCGCGGCTGACGTCCGCTCCGCCTTCACCCACTCCGGCGGCTCCCTGGGCACCACGGGCTCCGTGGCCTTCCAGTTCGAGCGCAAGGGCTCCATCGCCGTCGACAAGGTCATCAAGTCCGACGACAAGAAGGTCGCCGACAAGGAGAACGCCGTCGACGAGGACGAGTTCATGATGGCCGTCGCCGAGGCCGGTGGCGAGGACTACGAGGACGCCGGCGAGGAGTGGGTTGTCTGGACCGCCTACGACAAGATGCAGGACGTCCAGAAGGGCCTCGAGGCTCAGGGCATTGAGGTCAAGGGCTCCGAGCTCACCATGGTCCCGACCACCCCGACCACCGTCGCCGTCGCCGACGCCAAGAAGGTCCAGCGCCTCGTCGACCGTCTCGAGGAGCTCGAGGACGTGCAGAACGTCTACCACACCATGGA
>CAVIES010000016.1:0-23010 GCA_963641675.1 Anaerovoracaceae bacterium | reverse complement strand
ATCCTCAAGGAAGCAGAGCAGGACGAACAGGACGAACATCTGCGGGATGAAGCCAAGGACGGAGCCCACGCCGCCGATGATGCCGTCGATGACGAGCGACTTCACCATCTGAGAGGCACCGACGCTATCGAGCCAGTTCTCGACCGCGGTGGGGATGGAGGGCACGTAGCCGTCGTACTCGTCGGCGGAGGGCTCGAGGAGCTTGCCGGCGACGGCCTCGGAGAAGGCATCGGCGTCGACCTTGGCGATGGTCTCGTCGGTGTCGTTGCCGTCCTCGTCGGTGATGACGACGTCGGTGGCGACGACGTTGGCCTTCTTGGCAGAGTCGACGAAGTCGCTGACGATCTGGAAGTTGGTGTCGTCGGAGACGTCGGCGGCGGCCTCCTCGACGGAAGCGGCGGAGTCCTCGGTCACGACGCCGGCCTCCTGAGCAGCGGCGATGTAGCCGCTGATCTGGTCGTCGTAGTGCTCCTCGGCGTAGGCCTCGGTGTCAGCCTCGTAGGCAGCCTGGCCCGCGGAGTTGATGAAGAAGCCGTCGGAGAAGAGGTTGTCGTTGACCCAGTCGGTGCCGGCGGTGCCGACGGTGGAGATGGCGATGTAGTAGACGAGGAACATCACCGCGACGAAGATCGGCAGGCCGAGGATTCGGTTGGTGACGATCTTGTCGATCTTCTCGGAGGTGGTGAGCTTCTTGGGGGCCTTCACCACGCATGCGTCCATGACGCGGGCGATCCACTCGTAGCGGTCAGAGGTGATGATGGACTCGGCGTCGTCGTCGCGGGCGTCCTCGACGGCCTTGATGTCGGCCTCGAAGGCCTCGAGCTCGGCGTTGGAGAGGCCGAGGGGCTCGATGGCGGCGGCGTCGCGCTCGAACACCTTAATGGCGAACCAGCGGCTGAGGGTGGCGTCGCACTTGCCGGCGATGCCGGCCTCGATCTTGGCGATGGCGGCCTCAACCTCGTCGGAGAAGACGTGGGCGGGGGCGGAGGCCTTACCGGCCTTGCCAGCCTCGACGGCCTTGTTCACGAGCTCGTCGACGTTGGTCTCGCGCAGGGCGGAAACCTGGACGACCTCGCAGCCAAGCTCCTTGGCAAGGGCCGCGGTGTCGATCTTGTCGCCGCTCTTCTCGAGCAGGTCGAGCATGTTGAGGCCGAGCACCACGGGCAAGCCGCACTCGAGAACCTGGGTGGTGAGGTAGAGGTTGCGCTCGAGGTTGGTGGAATCGACGAGGTCGATCACCGCAGACGGACGGTTCTTGATGAGGTAGTCGCGCGAGACGATCTCCTCGGGGCTGTACGGAGAGAGCGAGTAGATGCCCGGGAGGTCGGTGAAGGTGACGGACTTGTCCTTCCTCCAGTTGGCCTCCTTCTTCTCAACCGTGACGCCGGGCCAGTTGCCGACGTAGCCGTTGGAGCCCGTAAGGGCGTTGAACAGCGTGGTCTTGCCGCAGTTAGGGTTACCTGCGAGCGCAATGTACATGCGGTCTTCCATGACTCCCTTTCCTTATGTTGCTGGGGGCGGGGTCAGCCCCCTGTCCTTCTTGGACGCTTATGTTTGGCGCGGAAATCCCCGAATGCCCGCGCCCCTCCGAGAGTTCGGAGCGGTTCTCCGGAACGTGCCGGATGAGGTGCGCAGCCTAGGCGGGCTCGACCTCGACCTTCTCGGCCTCATCCTTGCGGATGGAGAGCTCATAGCCACGGACGTTGAGCTCCAGCGGGTCGCCGAGCGGGGCCACCTTGACCACCGTCACCTTGGCGCCCTTGGTGATGCCCATGTCCATGATGCGGCGCTTGACGGCACCGGTGCCGGTGAGTGCCTTCACCGTGCAGGAGGAGCCGACGGGAATGTCCCTGAGCGTAGTCACCTGTTGCCTCTCTTCCTCTTCAGCCGGGGTTCCCGGCGTGGTACGACATACGAACTGCCCGGACATGCCGGGTGGCCGGCGCAAGGCCGGAAAGGGATGGATTCGGGTTAGTTCACGTAGACGTGCATGCAGATGGTGTGGTCCACGCCGAGCTGGGCGCCCTTGACGTTCACGATGGTGCCGGAGTTGCCGCTCTGGGTGACGACCTTTACCTCCGCGCCCTCGACGAAGCCGAGGTTCTCGAGATGACGGCGCTGCTCGAGGCCGCCGCTCACCCTCACGACGCGGACGGTCTCGCCCTCGCGAGCCATTGCGAGCGGAATCTGCGGGCCACTAACGTTTGCCATTAGTACTCTCCAAAAGAGTTGTCTCGGGTTAACTCAAAGTAGTATGTGACTAACTCTTATGGGAGTCAACCTCGGCAAACCCCTCAAAATGACGAAAGTTCGCGAGGTAGAAGCCACAATAAACTGTGGCTTACTTATAAAAGTTATCCGAATCATACTATCTAGCGGGAGTTTTACTCATAACTCCGCTGTACAAGAATCGCGCCCGCGAGGTTTCCCCGCGGGCGCGACGCCGTTCAAAAATTTTTAAAAACTTGTGGCCGTTGCCAGGCCTCTCCCCTACTTGAGGTGATCGAGGACACCAAGAACGAGCTTCTCGAAGTCGGCGTCGTAGTTGGCGGCCACGTCAAGCACGGAATCGTGCGAGACACCCGCCTCGCCCGCCATGTTGGACGCAAGCGTGAGACCAAGCACGTTCATGCCGAGGGCATGGGCCATGATTGTCTCGCAGACGAGCGACATGCCGGCAAACGAGCAGCCGATGGTGCCGAGCGCGGCAACCTCCGCGGCGGTCTCGAAGTTGGGACCGAGAAGCCCGGCATAGACGCCCTGCTGGAGCTCAATGCCCTCGTCGGCCGCAACGGCCGCGGCAACCTCTCGCAGGTAGGGCGTATAAGCGTCTGTCATACCGACGAAGGGCGTCTCGACCTGGGCGAGGTCCTCCGCCATAAGCAGTGGGTTCGTGCCTGTGAGGTTGATGTGGTCGGTAATGAGGCCGAGGCCGACGTGGGCACGGCCGGCAATGGCGCCGGTGGCGCAAGCGAAGATGATGTCCTTGCAGCCGAGCTTGTGGGCATGGCGCACAAGCGAGCTCACCTCGGCGGCGTCAAAGCCTTGGTAGAGGTGGACGCGGCCAGGATAGACCACGACAGGCACGCCGTTGATGGTGCCGACCGTGGCCTCAAAGGTGTGACCGGCGATGGGGCGGGCCGCCATCGGGAAGCCCTCGATGTCGTCATAGGCGATACGGCGGACCGGCTTCACAAGGCCGGCAAGCTTGCCGAGGCCGCTCCCAAGCACGATCGCCACCGGGTGCTCAACGCTGGCGCGGCACTCCTCAACTACCTTCTCATCAACCACGAGAACCCCCTCCTTAGCCAGGGCTGCGGCACAGACGCCAAAGCCCTTCGTGAGCGTATGCGTATGCGTTCCATCGTAGACAAGTCCCGAGCCGCACGAGGGACTTTTTGCCTTCAAGACGGCGAGCGGCGCCTCGAGCTCACGCGCTCGGGAAAGTGCTAGGGAGGCCCCAAGCGCGTAGGCATCCGTCACGTCGGCGCCGTCTGCGGTGAGCACGCGCTCCCCTGCTATCTCTGCCGGCGGGCGCGGCGTGGAAAGCCCGCCGTCCACCTCAGGGCAGACGTCGGCCACCGTGCCGCCACGCTCGCGCACGTTGGCAGCAAGCGCATGCACGGCAAGAGAAGGGCGAGCGTCGCCGTCATAGCGGCAACGCTCGCCCAGAAGACACCTGCTAACGAGGATGTTCACGCGCGGCTTTGAGTTAGGCGCTGAGCGTGAGGATGGTGATGGAGACGCCGGAGAGGATGCCGTTCACGTACTCGGTCCACTCGGTGCTGGAGGCGCTGGCCGCCGTGGCGTAGGCCTTGTAGGCCACGGAGTAGGCGGTCTGGGCCTGGGAGTAGGTGGCGGAGTCGGGCGACCAGGTCTCGTCCTTGAGGGCAGCGTAGTAGTCGCCGTCGGTGCGGGCCCAGGTGTTGTTGGTGGAGTCCCACTCGTCGCCGAGGAGGTTCACGATGTAGGCGCCGTAGTCGGCGGTGGCGACGTCCTCCTCGCCCTCGGCGGGAGAGGTCGGGGCGTCGGGCATGGTGCCGGCGCTCGTCTCGCAGACCTTGTCCTTGAGCTTGTACATCGCGGCGCTCTGGCGCACGACTTCCTTGGCCTGGTCCTCGGTAAGGCCGTACTGGTCGGCGACTGAGGAGAGGTCGGAGGTGCCGAGGATCTGCTCGGCATAGCTGGAGAGCTCGTCGTCAGAGACGGTGATGCCCTCCTCCTCTGCCTTCTGGGCGAGGATCTTGTTGCGGGCAGTGGCGAGCGCGGAGTCGGCGTTGGGCAGCGTGTAGTTGCCGTCGTCGTCCTTGGCGCTGTCAAGCGAGGTCTGGCTCTCGATGGCGTCGCGCACCGTGATGGAGGTGGTCTCGCCGTTGTAGGTGTAGGTGGCTATCACGGTGTCGAGGTCAGACTCAGAGCACGTGGTGGAGCCAGAGAAGGCCGCGGCGGAGCTGGAGCCGCCACCAAGCAGGAAGTGGCCGGCGAGCACGCCCACGATGAGGGCGACGACTATGCCGCCGATGAGGACGGGCAGGCCAAAGCCGTGGCGCTTGGGCTCGGACTCGTAGCCGTTGAAACCGGAATCCGCGTTGCTGAATCTAGGCATGTGATGGTCTCCAAGGTATCTGGCGGAGCTAGCCGCCTTGCTAGGGCCCGAGACACGCCCGGGCAATTGAACATACTTGAGGATACTACCGAGCGGAGCGCCTCTACGAAAGCTCCGCCACGCGGGCCGCGACGGCCTCGCCGTACGCGTGGGTGCCCACGGCGCCAGCGGCAGAGCCGGTGAGGGCGCGCTTGATGTCGGCTGTGACCTGCTCGCCTGCGGCCAGCGTCTCGCGCACGGCGGTGCGGACGTTGTCGGCGGCCGTCTTCTCTCCCAGGTGGTCGAGCATCATGGCGGCAGAGAGGATCATTGCCGTGGGGTTGGCGATGTCCTGGCCGGCGATGTCGGGGGCGCTTCCGTGCGTTGCCTCGAAGATGGCCTGCTCAGCGCCGATGTTGGAGCCGGGGGCCAGCCCCAGGCCGCCAACGAGGCCTGCGCAGAGGTCGCTCACGATGTCGCCGTAGAGGTTCGGCAGCACGAGGACGTCGAAGTCGTTCGGGTCCTGGACGAGGCCCATGCAGGTGGCGTCCACGATCTTTGCGTTGAACTCGATGTCGGGGTACTCGGCGGCGACCCTCTCCGCGGTGTGGAGGAAGAGGCCGTCGGTGCACTTCATGATGTTCGCCTTGTGGACGGCCGTGACCTTGTGGCGACCGTTCTTGCGGGCGTAGTCGAAGGCGTAGCGCACGATGCGCTCGGAGCCGCTCACGCTGATGGGCTTGAGCGAGATGGCGGAGTCGGGCTTGATGGTGCCGGCGCCTGCGGCGGCTACCGTGTCCATGATTTGCTTGGCGCCCGCCGAGCCCTCGTCGAACTCGATGCCGGCGTAGAGGTCCTCGGTGTTCTCACGGACGATTACGAGGTCGACGCCATCGTAGCGGCTGCCGTCGCCGGGCATGGAGAGGCAGGGGCGCACGCAGGCGTAGAGGTCGAAGGCGCGGCGGAGGGCGACGTTGACGCTACGGAAGCCCGAGCCCACAGGCGTGGTGACGGGGCCCTTGATGGCAGTGCCGGTCTCGCGCACGGAGTCGAGCACGCGCTCGGGCAGAGGGGTGCCCTCGGCCTCCATGACGTGGGCGCCCGCCTCCTGCACATGCCAGTCGATGGCCACGCCCGTGGCCTCGACGACCTTGACCATGGCGTCGGAGATCTCGGGGCCAATGCCATCGCCCGGGATAAGCGTAACTTGGTGGCTCATGTTGCCTCCTCAAGTGATTGAGCTTGGCGCGAGCGCCCGCCCATCCATATCGTGTCCGGGTCATTCTCCCCCGCCGGCACCGCCCAAGGGCCGACGCCAACACAAGATATACGACCCTGAAACCTACTTGGCGCTAGCCGCCTCGACGATTCTCTCGCTCTTCTCGCGCACGTAGCCGCGGCCGCTCTCCGCATCGAACTTAATGCGCTCGGCAAGCGCGGCCTTGGTGGCGGCGGAGGCGTCGCCCTCGGCGATCTCGAGCATCCCAGCGAGCATGTCGCGGTAGCCCTGGTCGCCGTGGTAGCACTGGATGGCCTCGTCTAGCAGCGGCCACACCTTGTCGGAGGTGTCGGCGTCCTTGGCGGCCATGCGGGCGAGCAGGCAGAAGGCGGCGATGCGCACGCGGGAGTTGTTCTCGTCAAAGAGCGAGGCCTCGGCGCCGTCATAGGCGTCAGCCACGAGCTCGGACTTCTCGGCGCAGAGCGCGGTGAGGCCGTAGAGGGCCTCCCAGCGGGTCTGGGCCTCGGGGCGGAAGAGCGCATCGATAAGCGCCTCGGCCACGCGAGCCTCCTCGCCCTTGATGGAGCTCGGGTCCTCGCGGATCATCGTGGCGAGGGTGTGCGAGGCCTCCTGGCGCATGCGACGGACGGCGCCAGAAAGCTCGTCGAGCAGACGGTCGAGCTCGGTCACCTTGCCGGCGCCATGCCTTGCGGTCTCTTTCTTCTCAGTCATGCAAGTCCTCCCTGTACTCGCAAAACCCAGTGCGGGAACGCGCCCGCCGGGCCCCTTGTATGTCCTGGGCCTGGGCCCAATAGGATGTCGCAGCACCAGCCGCGTCAGGTAGTTTAAATCCTAATGAGCGAGTTAGTCGTGCTTCTTGTCCTCGCCCTTGACGCTCATGAGCTCAGGCTCGGCCTCCCCGGTGGCCTCGCGCTTGATCTCTGCCCTCTTGACGCGGGCACGCTCGCGGTCGCGCTCGCGCGCGGCGGGCGTCATGAGCTTGTCGACGAACTTCCACGGGCCAACCGATTCGCCGAAGCCGAACTTAAGGCCTGCCACGGCACCCGCGACTGCGCCGATGGCTAACATGCCAACAACCACGTAGCCGGTTGCGAACACGATCATGAAGAGGAAACCGCCGATGACCACGGCCGCGAGGTTGGCAGCCGCGTAGGCACCCTTGCCCTCGAGGCGATAGCCCGCCTCCTCGCCGAAGTGAAAGCCCATCACGATGCCGAAGGCCGCGAAGAGGATGCTGACGATGGTGATGCCGAATCCGTCTCCCACGAGCTACTCCTCAGAGCCGCAGCAGCAGCCGTCGCCATGGCCCCCGCAGCACTCGTGGCCGTCATCGTGGCCACCGCAGCAGCAATCGCCGTCCGCGTGGTCGTGGCCTGCGCAGCACTCGTGCTCACCCTCGCCGCCGCAGCAGCCGCAGTCCTCGCCGGCATCGTCGCCGTCCTCGAAGGCGCTCATGTCGAGCTGGTCCCAGTCGAGGCCTGCGGCAACGGCGTCCGCTTGCTCGCGATAGAGAAGGGCGATCGCCTGGGTGCCGAGCTTGCCGCCGCCGATCTGAGTGAGCATGTCGTAAAGGGTGAAGGCCGTCTCGGTGCCGGGCAGCGTAATCTCGAGGTCGCCCGCCTGCTCGATGGCAAGCGCGAGGTCCTTGCGGAAGTGCTCCACGAGAAATCCCGGCTTGTAGTCGCCGTCGACCGCCTTGGGCGCGAGGCTCGAAAGCGCGCGGGAGCCGCCCATGCCGGAGCCGACCATCGCAAGCATCTGCTCCACGTCGAGGCCGCCCTGCTCGGCAAGGGCCAGGGCGTCGGCCATGCCAACCATGCAGCCGGCAAGGCTTACCTGGTTGCAGAGCTTGGCCGTCTGGCCCTGCCCGGCGGCGTCGAAGTAGAAGACCTTGGAGGAGAAGGTCTCGAGAATGGGCAGAACGGGAGCGGCCTCGCTCTCGGAGGCACCGGCGATGAGCGTGAGCGTGCCATCGACGGCACCCTGCTCGCCGCCCGTCACCGGGCAGTCGAAGGCGTGGATACCGGAGGCCTCGGCGGCATCGTGGATGTCACGCGCGAGCTGGGCAGAGCTCGTCGTGAGGTCGATGAGCCAGGCGCCCTTCTTGGCGGAGCGCAAGAGACCGTCGGAGGCGAGGTAGACCTCCTCGACGTCGGTCGGATAGCCGAGCATGGTGAAGACGACGTCGGCGCCCTTGGCTGCCTCGGCAGGGGTCTTGGCCCACGCGGCGCCGCGCTCGATGAGGCCCTCGGCCTTATTCTTGGTACGGTTGTAGACCGTGAGCTCGTAGCCGGCATCCATGATGTGGCCGGCAATGGGGGCGCCCATTATGCCGGTGCCGATGAAGGCGACCTTGGGCTTTGCGGTTGTGGTCATGTAAGTCCTCTCTGGGCGTCCATGCGCCGAATAAAGCTAAGCGCACGGCAGCAAAAACAATGCCGTGCGCAGCTGTTTTACAAGCTACTCGCCACGAACCCTACGGGCGATCTTGTCGGTGAAGGAAAGCGACTCGCGGCGGTCCTTACCCCAGAACACGCAGGCCACCATGCCGGGGCCCGTGTGCGAGCCGATGACCGGGCTGACCGAGCTGTGGATGATGGGAATGTCCTGGCAGCCGGGCTCCTTGCGGATCTGGTCGGCGAGCCAGCGGGCGTCCTTCTCGGCGTCGGCGTCGACGATGCCGATGGGCATGTGGTACGAGACGCCGCCCTCGCCGGAGTTGCCGATGTAGTTCTCCTTGAAGTCGGAGATGATGGCGCGCAGGGCCTTCTTGCGGCCGCGGCACATGCCGCGAAGCGTGAGTGCGCCGTTGAGGTCATAGGAGAGCTCGGGCTTGATGTCGAGCTTGCCGCCGACCGTTGCCGCCGCCGGCGGGATGCGGCCGCCGCGCGCGAGGGCGTCGAAGCTCTCGAGCGTGAAGTAGCCCTGGATGAAGTAGCGGGCCTCCTCCACCCACTCCACGAGCTCCTTGGCAGAAAGCCCGTTGCCAACCTGGCGCACGGCCTCGATGGCCAGAAGCTCGGCCGCGGCGGAGGGACACAGGTTGTCGACCACGTAGAGCTCATAGCCCGGGTGGCTCTCCATCACCATATCAGCGGCCTGGCGGGCGGCCTCGACGCTGGAGGAAAGGCCGCGCGTGAAGGAGAGGTAGACGGCCGGCACGCCGGACTCGGCGGCCTTCTCGAATACCTCGAGGTACTGGCCGGGGGTGACGGCGGAGGTGGTGGCCGTCTCGCCGTTGCGCATGCGCTCGTAGAAGTCGTGCGCGGTCATGGACTTCCACAGGTCGTCGGCGTGCTCCTCGCCGCTCATGACGAAGGAGAAGCTCACGACGTCAACGCCGAGCGCAGCCGCGACCTCGGGCGCGAAGTCCGCGCACGAGTCGACGATGACGCGGCACTTGCCACGCTTCTTGTAGCTGGCGCTCGCGTCGCGGGCAATCTGTTCAACTTCCAGGGTTTCCATGGCACCTTCCTTAACGCGCGAGGGCCGCGGGCTCCGAAGAACCCGCGGCCGCTAGGCTTGCTTTGTCGGAAAAGAAGCTAATCCTCGAGCTCCTCGATCTTAGGCTTGATGATTCCGTAGCCACCGTTCTTACGGTGGTAGATGACGTTCACGAGGCCGGTGGTGGCGTTGGTGAAGACGTAGAAGTCGTGGCCGATGAGGTCGGTCTGGACGAGCGCCTCCTCCTCGGTCATCGGCGGCAGGTCGATGACCTTCTCGCGCACGAGCTCCTCGTCCTCGTCCTCGCCGTTGTCGACGATAAGGTCGGCAAGGTCCTCGACGTGCTCGGCGGGCATGGGCGCGCTTGTGTGGTGGCGACGGTCGACGATCTTGGTCTTGAACTTGCGGATCTGGCGGGTGACCTTGTCGGCCGCGATGTCAATGGCGGCGTACATGTCGGGGTCGGTCGACTCGACGCGCACGACGTTGTCGCGGACGCGAACCGTGACCTCGCAGACGGCATGCTCGGGGTTGGAGCGGTTCTTCTCGACGCGGAGGACGACGTCGCAGGTCATGGGCTGGATGTCGAACACGCCAAGGGCGTCGCCGATCTTCTCGTTCACATAGCTGTGCAGCGCGTCGGTGACAGTGACCTTGCGACCGGTAACCTTGATGTCCATGGTGCCTCCTACTTTCGAGCTTTCACGCACGTGCTCGGCACGCCGGGTGCCTTAGCCCTTACTTACCCAATCGGGCAGATTAAAACCGGACAAAATTGGAATCGCCGTCTGCCGAAATGACCCTTCACAGGGGGCGGCAGCCTCGCTTTCCCGCGGTTTGCCCGTACGCGCTAGCCCTCGATGGTGGCGGCGTTGGCGCCGGCCGTGGAGCCGTCCTGCACGCCGGAGCTGCCGTTCGTGGCCTCGGCCGTGTCGCTCGTGCCCTCGACCGTACCGGCGGAGATGGTGACGTTGGCGATGGCGGAGGACTCGGTGAGCGGGCTCATGCCGGCAAGCCACTTGGCACGCAGAATGTCGCCCACGCCGTTGGAGGAGATGGCGTCGACGGCCTCCTTCACGGCGTTCTGGAGCTCGGAGTTGCTGGACGCCACGCCCACGCCAAGGGCGGTCGGGGCCTCGATGGTGCCGGCGCAGGAGATGCCATCGTAGAAGCCGGCAAGGTAGGCGCCGGAGTTGGCGCTGCAGAGAACGTAGTCGACAGTGCCCTGCTCAAGGGCGTCAAAGGCGTCGTTCAAGTTGCTGAACGCCTCGGAGGTGCACTCGATGTCGGAGCGCTTGAGGAGCTGGGAGGAGGTGGAGCCGTCCTGCACGCCCACGGTCTTGCCCAGAAGGTCGCCCTTCTCGGCCACCTTCTCGTCGCCCTTGTAGAAGAAGGCGATGGCATCCTCGGCGTAGGAGCCGGCGATGCTGTAGTCGCTCGAGCGCATGGACTCAGCCCCCATGAGGACGTCGCACTCGGTGCCGATGGAGGAGCTGCCAGAGACGCTCACGAGCTTGACCTTGAGGCCGAGCTGGGAGCCGAGGGCGTAGGCCATGTCGACGTCATAGCCGTCGTAGGCGCCGTCGGTGCCCGTGATGACCATGGGCGCGGAGGCGGAGCGGTTGAGGCCGACCGTAAGCGTGCCCTCCTCGAGAAGGGAGCTTGCACTCACCGACGAGCTGCTACTTGCCAGCTGGGAGGCAAGCGCCTCCTCGACCGTGGGCGAGGAGAGGGCGGAGGTGACGGCGCTCACGGGGTTGGAGCAGGCCGTGAGGCAGAGCGCCGAAGCGGCGAAAAGGGCGGCGGCGGAGAGCTTGGCTGCCATCGTGCGTTTCATCGAGTCTCCTCGTGTCGGGGGCGCCTGGCGCCCGGCGTGTCATCGGGCGCGCCCGATGGAATCGTCAGTTCGTCTCAGTCAGCTGACCTGGTATTTGACCCCACACTCGCGCACTGGGGCGTTCGCTTTGGCACCGCGGCGCCTCCACTAGTGGCCCTCTCGCCCGCGGGGCGGTATGCCCCTCATATGACGGACGGTGCGGCTTACCTCTAGGACGAGCCATGATCGCCGACGCGCGCACGCGCCCGCTTACGTGGATCCCTTTGCCCTCGTCTGGCATGGACTAGGGCCGGCTTGCGGATTGCCCGCAGGGGAGCGCCCGGAACGTGCGGCCACTTTAGCCGCAAGCCCCAAGGCCCACCCCACCGGCCTGCAACCACAGACCTGAATGAGACTCGAGAATTATAGCAGCTCGCACGCGGTGAGGCTATGCAAGGGACGCGTATACGCTGCATGTTCGCAATTCTCTACATTGCTGGCGAGAAACCCAAGGGGGCGCCAGCCGCCCGGCATCGGGCCGAGGCCGCTACCACGCGCGGGCCAAGGCGGCGGCGACCACCTCCTCCGCGCCCGCCGCCAGAAGCGCCTGGGCACAGGCGCGCATGGAGGCTCCGGTGGTGACGACGTCGTCAAGCAAAAGCAACGAGCAGCCGCTTACGTCAGTGATGACCTCCACCGTGCCCTCGAGGTTCTCCGCGCGGGCTTCCTTGCCAAGGCCGCGCTGGTCGAGCGCGTAGGGGCGGGCGAGCACGTCCGCGAGCGGCAGGCCCAGGCTTGCAGCGAGGCAGCGGGCAACGTCCTCCATGTGGTCGAAGCCGCGTCGGCGGTAGGCCGCGCGCGTCGCCGGCACGAAGCAGACGGCGTCGATTGCGCCAACGTCAAAGCGGGCCGCGCCATCGTCCGCGGGCCAAGCAGAGGCCTCGTCGAGCGCCGTTTGGATGATGGCCGCGATGACGGGCGCAAGGCGCCTCTCCCCTGCGTCCTTATAGCCCACGGCGAGCTGGCGCCCGGGCCCCTCGAGCGGCAGGGCGCAGACGCAGGCACGCGTCTCCCAGCCCTCCCCCTTCGGCAGGTCGCACTCCGTGCAGGCGACCCAGCCGTAGGGCGCACCGCAATTGGGGCAGGCCCAGCGCTGGCAGGTCCAGGGCAGGCGTCGGCGACAGTCGTCGCATAGGAGCTCACCCGGCTCGTCGCAGACAAGGCAACGCGTTGGCCAGGCAAGCTCCATCGCGGCCGTTCGCATGCCGCGAGCAGCCAAAACAACACCATTTTGCAAACGTTCCAAAGACATAGGCCCCCTCCACGCGAACGTGTGAGGGGGGCCTTAGGTTGCAAGCACTCTACCCAAGCGGGCGACGTAGGCGCAAACGAAATCGGGCGAACGGAGGCCTAGCGCTCCTGGCCGGAGACGGCGGCCTGGATGAGCTCGTCGAGCACGCCGGAAAGGTCGCGGCCGGAGGCCTTCATCATCTCGGGGAAGCGGCTGTAGCGCGTAAGGCCCGGGATGGAGTTGACCTCGTTGAAGACGACCTCGTGCTCGGGCGTGACGAAGAGGTCCACGCGCGCGAAGCCAGAGCAGCAGAGGGCCTCGTAGACCTCAAAGCCGGTCTTGCGGACGAGCGCCATGTCCTCCTCAGAGATCTGCGCGGGGCAGCGAAGCGAGGAATTCATCGAGCTCGTGGAGGCGCCGGCCGTCTGGTCCTGGTGGATGTGGAAGAAGCCGCCGTCGGTCACGACGGTCTCGTCCACGATGCCCATCTCAAGGCCGGTCTCGGGATTGCCGATGACGGCGCAGCCCACCTCGGTGCCCACAATGGCCTCCTCCACGGAGACCTTGGGGTCGAGCTCGAGGGCAACGCGCACGGCCTCGGCCATCTCGGTGGCGTCCGCCACCTTGGAGACACCGTAGGAGGAGCCGCCGCGCGTCGGCTTCACGAAGACGGGGTAGCCGCCGCAGGCCTCGACGGCCTCGGCCACGTCGGCCTCGGAGCTGCCACGGTGAAGCACGCGGCACTTGGGCACGCGCACGCCGGCAGCGCCGGCAAGGCGGTGCGAGACGTCCTTGTCCATGCAAACGGCGCTGGAAAGCACGCCGCAGCCGACGTAGGGCACGCCCGCGCTCTCGAGAAGCGCCTGGGTGATGCCGTCCTCGCCGCCCTGGCCGTGAAGCACCGGCAGGGCAACGTCGACGTCGAGGCGCGTGAGGGTGCCATCGGTCTCGTGGCGGCAGAGACCACCGCCGGGAACGACGACGACGGGGCAGCAGTCGTGGCCGGCCCAGGCGTCGCCCTCGCAGACGTCGGCGACGTCGCCGGTGTAGTTCAGCCACTCGCCGGCGCGGGTGATGCCCACGAGCGTGAGCTCATAGGAAAGGCCGGAAAGCTCGGAGAGGACGTTCGTGGCGGAGCGAAGCGAGATGTCATGCTCGCTGGAGGTGCCGCCGAAGAGGACGGCGACGCGGAGGTTCTGGCTCATAGATCTCCAATCTTTGCGCGGGGCGCGCCCGCGGGTCTCGTTCGATGGTTAATCCTAGCAGCTGGCGCCAAGGCCGAAGAGGTCGAGCGCGTTCTCCCAGAGCGAGCGGTAGGTCTGCTCTCGGGTTGCCACGCCGGCGGCCTCGCGCACCTCGGCCACAACGGAAGCCTGGTAGGCGACCATCGCCGGCTCGCACTCCTCACCACGGAGCGGCACGGGCGCCATGTAGGGACAGTCCGTCTCAGAGACGATGCAGCCAGCGGGCGCGGTCGCCGCGGCGGCGCGGATGTCATCGCTCTTGGAGAACGTGACGGCCCCGCCGAAGGCCACCTTGCAGCCAAGCTCGGCATAGGGCTCGAGCACCGCAGGGTCCGAGGTGAAGCAGTGAAGATCGCAGCCCGCCTCGGGCACGCCAAGCTCGCGGAGGATCTGTGCGGCCTGGACGTGAGCCGTGGCCTCCGGGTCGTCCACGGCGTCGCGCACGTGTAGCTCCACCGGCAGCCCAAGCTCGTGGGCCATAAGGAGTTGCCGCCTGAAGTGCTTGATCTGCACCTCGGGCTCGACCTCGTTGTAGGGGCCGTAGTCGAGGCCGATCTCTCCCACGCCTACGCAGCGATCCGCAGAGAGGAGCTCGCGCATGCGAGCCTGTGCGGCATCATCGAACCACGGGACGTTATACGGGTGGGAGCCGGCAATAAAGCGCAGGTCAAGAGGGAGTTCCGGCGTACAGCCGGGGGCATCGGCAAAGCCCTCGAACGCAGGCGGCACAAGGCC
The DNA here is from genome assembly GCA_963641675.1 of Anaerovoracaceae bacterium. Lineage (GTDB taxonomy): Bacteria > Actinomycetota > Coriobacteriia > Coriobacteriales > Atopobiaceae > Parolsenella. The sequence goes on along the minus strand of CAVIES010000016.1, from coordinate 8,655 downwards.
CATCTCCGCAAAACTGCGAAGGTGCTCGACTGCGCCCGCGGCAGCCTCGTCCAAAAACTCCACGAGCTCGGAAGGCGTGCGGAACGGCAGGTCGTCCGTGGGGTCAAAGCCGCAGTCCCCCACCGGGTCGATGGGCACCACGAGCAGGCGAACGCCAGCGAGCGCCGCACGGGCGATGGCTATCGCCGGGTCATGGGCCTTGAGCGGCGTCAGGTGTCCGTGCGTGTCGGCCAGGGGCGCCAGGGGCCGCGGCCACTCGCGCACCTTGCCCTTCTTCGTGTGGAAGAGCTCGCCATCCTCAAGCGTAAGGGCGTCTAGCTCGTCGTTATTGAGCTCGGCCATGCCTAGCGCCCCACAATCGCGGCACCGCGGGAGACAAGCTCGCCGGTGAGTCGCACAAAATCGGAAGGCGCCAGGGTCTCGGCGCGGGCCGTCCCCTCAAGGCCGGCAGCGGCCAAGGCCTCGTCAAGCACGGCCTTCTCAAAGCCGTTCGCGCCCATGGAGTTGCGGATGGTCTTCCTGCGCTGAGCAAAGGCGGCGTCGATGACGGCACTCACCTGCTCGCGCGAAACGCCTTCGGGCATCTCGAGCTCGGCGCGGCCGATGCGCACGACGGCGGAGTCCACGTGCGGGGCCGGCATGAAGCAGCGGGGAGGCACCTCAAAGCGGCCGGTCACCTTGCCATAGAGCGCGAGCTTGGCGGTGTAGCCGCCATAGGTGCGGTTGCCGGGCTCGGCCGCGATGCGGTCGGCCACCTCCTTCTGCACCATCACCACGACGCGCTCAAGCGCGGGCATGGTCTGGAAGAACTGCAGGATGATGGTGGCGGCCACGTTATAGGGCAGGTTAGCCACGAACACGGTGGGCTCTCCCCCAGCAGCCTCGGCGACGGCAGCGGGAGCCACCTTGAGGGCGTCGCCCATGATGTAGCTGAAGCCATCACGCTCGTCGGCATGGTGTGCGAGCACAGGCTCGAGCTCCGGGTCGGCCTCAATGGAGACGACATGGGCCGCCTCCTGCAGAAGCGCGAGCGTAAGCGTGCCGATGCCCGGGCCCACCTCGAGCACGCGCTCGGTTCCCTCAAGCTCGGCAAGCTCGCATATGTGCTCGATCACGTGGTTGTCCACCAGGAAGTTCTGGCCCAGGCGGTGCTTGGTCGCGAGGCCAAACTCCTCCAGCAAAGACCTCGTGGCCGCGGGTGAGGCCAAAGGCGAGGTGGTCATAGGCGCCTATCCTCTCGGGTTCAAGAAAGCGGCCGCCGGGCATGCCGGGCGGCCGCAGGTCAGGTCATGCAAACAGGGACTACTTGTCCTTCTTCTCCAGGCGCGGGAAGAGCGCGTAGCCCTTCTCCACCGGGGCACCGCCGGCGAGGCGGCCCCACTCGCACATGGAGGCGAGGTCATCGGTGCCGGCCTCGTCCTCGCAGCCGATGCGACGAAGCGCCTCAGCGCTCGTCTTGGGCATGAAGGGCGAGAGCAGATGGGCGGCGATGCGGATGGCCTCGAGCAGGTTGTAGATCACGAAGGCGAGCTCGTCGGCCTTGACGGGGTCCTTCGCGAGCGTCCAGGGCTCGGAGTCCTCGATGTAGTGGTTGGCAGCGTGGATGAGCTCCATGGCGGCGTCCTTGCCGCCCACGTAGTCAACCTCGCTCATGGCATCGAAGTAGCGCTGGTAGATACCTTCGGCGCACTTGGCCAGCGGGTTCTCATAGGCGTCGGCGCTCGCGGGCTTAGCGGGGGTATTGCCCTCGAAGTACTTGATGCTCATGTTCGTGGAGCGGCTGATGAGGTTGCCCCAGCTGTTGGCGAGGTCGGCGTTGTAGACCTGCTCCATGCGCTCGAAGGAGATGGCGCCGTCGGTGCCGGGCACAACGTCGGTCATGAAGTAGTAGCGGTAGCCCTCCACGCCCAGAAGCTCCATGACGTCGGCGGGAGCGATGGCGTTGCCGCGGCTCTTGCTCATCTTCTCGGCGGCGCCGGTCTCGGCGTTGCGCACGGTGAGGAAACCGTGGGCGAAGACCTTCTTGGGCAGGGCCTCGCCGATGGCCATGAGCATGGCCGGCCAGATGACGCAGTGGAAGCGGATGATGTCCTTGCCCACGACGTGCATGTCGGCAGGCCAGCGGTAGGCAAGCTCGGCCTGTGCCTCGGGCGTGTCGACGCCATAGCCCACGGCCGTCATGTAGTTGAGCAGGGCGTCAAACCACACGTAGGTGACGTGGCCCTCGTCGAAGGGCACCTGAATGCCCCAGTCAAAGCTCGTGCGGCTGACGGAGAGGTCGTTGAGGCCGCCCTCGACGAAGGTGCGGACCTCGTTCATGCGGAAGTCAGGCTGCACGAACTCGGGGTGTTCGTCATAGAGCGCCAGCAGCTTGTCCTGGAAGGCGGAAAGCTTGAAGAAGTAGCTCTCCTCCTGCACGCGCTCGAGCGGGCGGTGGCAGTCGGGGCAGAGGTGCTGGCCCTGGGAGCCATACTCCTCGTCGCCCTTCTCCACCTGGGTCTCGGTGAAGTAGGTCTCGTCGGGCACGCAGTACCAGCCGTCGTAGCTGCCCTTGTAGAGGTAGCCGGACTCCTTCATGCGCTCCCAGAGGTACTGCACGGCCTTGGTCTGGCGCGGCTCGGTGGTGCGGATGAAGTCGTCGTTGGAGATCTCGAGCTTCTCCCAGAGGTCCTTGAAGTGCGGGGCCTGGGAGTCGGTCCACTCCTGCGGGGTCATGCCGTGCTTGGCAGCGGCCTCGGCCACCTTCTCGCCGTGCTCGTCCATGCCGGTGAGGAACTTGACGGAGTAGCCGGCGGCGCGACGGAAGCGGGCCTGGACGTCGGCGAGGATCGTCGAGTAGGCGGTTCCCAGGTGCGGGTCGGCGTTGACGTAGTAGATGGGCGTGGTGACGAAGTACGAGGGCTTGGTGTCTGCCATGTGAAAACCTCTTCTGATACGTGCGTGGGGCAAATGGGCCCCCGCAGGCGAATGAGCCGCTCGCCATTGTATCTCAGCTAGAGGTCGTTGCCGCCCCACGCGCGCAAGCCGCGGGCCAAACCCATCAATCGTGCAGCTTGTCGTAGACCTCGCTCTTGGAGAGGCCGAACTGCTTGGCCAGGCGCTTGGCGAGCGCGCTCTTGGGCTCGCCGGCGGCAAGCCCCTCGGCGATGGCGTCCTCGAGGTTCGCAGGCGCATCGACTGCGGCGGCTCGCAAGCCCTCGAGCTCGGCCTCACTCGGGCCCTCCACCACGATCACGCACTCGCCGCGAACCTCGTCGCGCTCGTGCAGGCGCACGGCAAGGGCAGGCGCCACGTCGCGCACGCACTCCTCGTGGAGCTTCGTGAGCTCGCGGACGAGCGCCACGCGGCGCGCAGGATATGCCTCCGCGATGGAATCGAGCGTGGAGACCACGCGGTGCGGGCTCTCGTAGAAGACGAGGGCGCCGGGGATGGGCGCGAGCTCGGCCAGGCGGCGGGCGCGCTCGCCGGCCTTTCTCGGCAGAAAGCCCTCGAAGAAGAAGTGGTCCATGGCAAGGCCGCTCGCAACGAGCGCGCAGGTGACGGCGCTGGGCCCGGGGATGACCTCCACGGGCAGGCCCTCGTCCAGCGCGGCGTCAACCAGGCGCTGGCCCGGGTCGCTCACGCCCGGCATGCCGGCGTCGCTCACGAAGGCGATGCGCTGGCCCTCCGCCACGCGGCTGAGCACGCTCTCCACGCGGCTCGCGATGACGTTCTCGTCACAGCGCTCCAGCGGCACGCGAATCTCAAAGCGTGCGAGCAGCTTGGAGGTCACGCGGGTGTCCTCGCAGAGAAGGGCGTCGGCCGCGCGCAGCGTGTCAAGCACGCGGGGCGAGGCGTCGGAGAGGTTGCCGATGGGGGTTCCAACGAGCGAAAGCATGCCGGCCATTAGTCAAACATCCCGTTCTCGAAGCTCGAGAGCGCCACGCGGGCGTCCCAGCTGGTAAGGCGGCCCTCGGTCTTCCAGGTCTGGAAGAACCATCCCTCGCAACCGGCAAAGGCGCTGATCTGGCCGGCCGTGTAGACGCGCTCGAGCGCGATGCGGCCCTCGGGCGTCATACCGGCGTCCGCCAGCGGAAGTGCGCTCGACCACTCGCCCACCATCACGGGAAGGCCGCTCTTGCGGGCACGGTCGAGGTACTTCTTGGAATCGGCCACGAGGCGCCTCACGCCCGTGGGGCCGGCGGCGTTCATGGCCTCTGAGTAGTGGTAGACGTGGCTGTCGAGCCAGACGTTGGTATAGCGCGAGGGCGACATGAAGCCGCGCCAGGCATCGGGCAGGCAGGCATCGTGCAGCACGATGACCGGGTCGTCACCGGCCGCTTCGCGAACGACGTCGTAGGCGTCGCGGTAGAAGTTGCGCAGGAGATGCGGCGGCACGCCCTCCACCAGGTGAAAGCCGCGGCGCGAGCGGCCGCGAATCTCGTCCACAGGCTGGATGCCGAGGAAGTTGGAGCGCCCGGCGTAGCGCGAGGCCAGGGCACCCACGACGTCGAGCACGGCCTGACGCAGGCTCGCCTCGTCGGCAAAGAAGCTCGCGGGAGAAGCGGCGTCCGAGCCAGGGGAAAGCGCAAGGTCGAGCAGGATGTCCACCCCCGCGGCCTCCGCCCAGTCAAAGGCGAGGTCGACGTAGTTGAGACAGCCCGCAGAGGGGCCGGGCATGGGGCCGGCCTCGCCAAAGACGAACCACGGCACCTGCAGGCGCACGGCGTCATAGCCGCGATTCGCGATGGAAAGGAAGTCGTTCTCGCCGATGAAGTCAGCCCTGTGCTTTGCGACCATGGCCGCATAGCGCGAGGGCTCCACGGAGGCAGCAAGCTCTATCTCGTCAAAGGCGCCCGTGCCCGCGAAGAGCGAGGGCGTGACCCAGGGCTCCAGCACGAGCCAGCCGGAGAGGTTGACGCCGTGGATCATGCCACGGTCCTTGGTGGATGCCGCCACCTTGTCCCTACCGATAAGCCTCGCCACGCGCGCCTCCCCTCGTCTTTGGGCGCGCCCGACGGGCTAGCCCAGCTCTCTCATCCCATGGTACAACGCCCAGTACTCCCCATGCTCGGCAAGTAGCTCCTCGTGGGTGCCGCGCTCCACGATGCGCCCATGCTCGAGCACCATGATGGCGTCGGCGTTTCTCACCGTGGAGAGCCTGTGGGCGATGACAAAGACCGTGCGGCCGGCCATGAGCGCGTCCATGCCGCGCTCGATGAGGGCCTCGGTGCGCGTGTCCACCGAGCTCGTGGCCTCGTCCAGGATGAGCACGGGCGGGTCTGCCACGGCGGCACGGGCGATGGCGATGAGCTGGCGCTGGCCCTGGGAGAGGTTGGCGCCGTCGCTCGTGACCATGGTGTCGTAGCCCTTGGGAAGGCGGCTTATGAAGCCGTCGGCGTTGGCGGTCTTGGCCGCGGCTCGCACCTCCTCGTCGGTGGCGTCGAGCTTGCCGAAGCGAATGTTGTCGGCGATGGTGCCGCTAAAGAGGTGCGTGTCCTGCAGCACGATGCCAAGGCTTTTGCGCAGGCTCGCCTTCTCGATGCTGCGCACGTCGATACCGTCATAGGTGATCTGGCCTGCGCGGACGTCATAGAAGCGGTTGATGAGGTTCGTGATGGTGGTCTTGCCCGCGCCGGTAGAGCCAACGAAGGCGATCTTCTGGCCCGGCTTGGCGTAGAGCGTGAGGTTGGCGAGCACGTCCTTGCCCTCGCGGTAGCCAAAGGTGACGTCGTTGAAGCGCACGTCGCCGGCGAGGCTCGTGCGCGCTCCGTCCTCGGCCTCCCAAGCCCAGTCGTTCTCCCCCGCCTTAACGAGGTGGGTCTTGCCCTCGTCCACCTCGGGCGCGAGGTCCATCACGCCAAAGATTCGCTCCGCGCCCGCAAGCGCGCCCAGAAGGAAGTTGCCGAGCTGCATGACCTGGTTGAACGGCATGGCCGCCTGGCGAACAAACACGAGGTAGCTCGCGAGGCTTCCCATATCGGTGAGGCCGTTGGCGGCAAGGATGGAGCCAAGAACTGCCACGATGGCGTAGTTGGTGTAGGTCATGGCCACGGTGATGGGCACCATGGTGGCCGCGTAGCTCTGGGCGGCCGTTCCACTCTGGCGCAGGCTCTCGTTGTGCGCGCGGAAGGTGGAGAGGCTCGCGGCCTCGTGGTTGTAGGCCTGGACCACCTTCTGGCCCTCGCACATCTCCTGCGCATATCCGTCGAGCTCGCCGAGGGAGCGCTGCATCTTGTTAAAGAAGGCCGAGCTCCTGCGGCCCGCGCCGCGGACGTAGGCGAGCAGGATGACGTCACAGACAACCGTGACGATCGTAAGGCGCCAGTCGAGCACGAAGAGCAGCACCAACGTGCCCACGGCCTGAATGAAGGCTTGGATGATGTTGGCGAAGCTGTTGTTGAGCGCCTCGGAGACCGTGTCGACGTCGTTGGTGAAGAAGCTCATGACGTCGCCCGTGCGCGTGCGGTCGAAGTAGCTCACGGGAAGCGTCTGGAGATGCGCGAAGAGGTCGCGACGGATGTCTGTGACGACGCGCTGCGCGGCCCTCACCATGGTCTGCGTGTAGCCGAGCGCGCTTACCGCGCCAACGACGTAAACCGCAGCCGCGAGAGCGACGCCAGCGGTGAAGCCATCGACGTCGAGACCCGTAAGGCAGTTCACCACAGGCTTGATCATATAGGTGCCCGTGAGCTGGCAGATGGCCGAGACGCTCGCCAGCACGCCCACCACGAGCAGCATAACGCGGGCGTTGCCCATGTAGGCAAGCAGGCGCCTGAGGGTGGAGCCGAGGCTCTTCGGCTTCTTGAAGCCGTCCTTGGTAGTCATGACCGCCATTACTCCTCGCCCCCTTCCGCAACCTGGGTTCGGTAGAGCTCCTGGTAGATCGGGTCGCTCGCGAGCAGCTCCGCGGGCGTTCCCACGGCATGCACGCGGCCGTTATCCAGGATCACGACCTGGTCGGCCTCTGCCACCGATGCCACGCGCTGGGCCACGATGACCTTAGTCACGTCTGTAAGCGCAGCTAGACCGGCACGAATCTTGGCGTCGGTCGCCATGTCTACCGCACTCGTGGAATCGTCAAAGACGATGACCTTCGGGCGGCCTACAAGCGCGCGGGCGATGCAAAGCCTCTGGCGCTGGCCGCCGCTCACGTTGCCGCCGCCGTGACCAAGGTCACCGTCGAGGCCACCGATGCGGTCGAGAAACTCGTCCGCGGCCGCCACGCGGCATGCCTCCAGCAGCTCCTCGTCTGTGGCATCGGCAGAGCCCCAGAGCAGGTTCTCGCGCACCGTGCCGGTGAAGAGCACGCTCTTCTGAAGCACCACGGTCACCGCGTCGCGCAACGCGTGCACGTCGTAGTCGCGCACATCGTGGCCGCCCACGAGCACCTCACCCTCGCTCGCGTCGTAGAGGCGGGCCAGAAGCTGCACGAGCGAACTCTTGCCCGAGCCCGTGCCGCCGAGCACGCCCACGGTAGAGCCCGCTGGGAACTTGAGGCAGACGTCCTCCAGCACGTTCGCCTGCGCCGAGGCGCTGTACTTAAAGCTCACGTGGCGCATCTCGATGGCGCCATCGGGCACCTCGGCAATGGCACCCTCGGGGCTCTGGATGGTCGGCTGCTCATCAAGCACCTCGCACACGCGCTGGACGCTCGTGAGGGCGCGCGTCATGAGCAGGAACACGTTGGAGATCATCATGAGCGAGTTCGTGATCTGGAGCACGTAGCTCATAAAGCCCGTGAGCTCGCCCACCTTAAGCTCGCCCGCTAGGATCATGCGGCCGCCAAGCGCCAGCACGAGGATATCAATCGTGTACATGACTGCCTGGAAGAGGGGCACGTTCAGCACGGCCGAGCGGAAGGTGCGCGTGGAAGTGGCGGAAAGCTCGTCGTTCACGCGACCGAAGCGCTCCTCCACCCACTCGCCGCGCACAAAGGCCTTGACGGCGCGGATGGCGGTGGCGCCCTCCTGCACCACCTCGTTGAGGTCGTCCATCACGTTCTGGAGCAGGCGGTAGAGCGGCCCCACGTGGCGCACGATCAGTACGAGCGCCACGGCAAGGATTGGCAACATGACAAAGAAGACGCAGGCCAGGCGCACGGAAAGCATGCTTGCAAGCACGAGGCCCGAGGTGAACATAACGGGGCCGCGCATCATGGGACGGAATCCGTTCATCATCGCGTTCTGGATCACCGTAACGTCGGTGGTCATGCGGGTCACCAGCGAGGACGTCTCGAAGCGGTCGAGGTTCTCGTAGGAAAAGCGCTGGATGGCGGCGAACTCCGCCTCGCGCAGGTTGGCGCCAAGCCCCATGGAGCAGCGGGCGGCGAGACGCGCGAACACCATGCCGAAGCCCATAGCGGCGATGCCGCAGGCAAGCATCTTGGCGCCCGTCGCCCAAACCTGGCTGAGGTCGCCGCCCACGACGCCCTCGTCGATGAGGCCCGCCGTGAGGTACGGGATGAGAAGCTCAAGCGTTCCCTCAAAGAACATGCATATGGCCGCAAGCACAAAGTCTCGGCGATATTTACCGAGGTAAACCCACAAAAGCTTTAGGTCTTTCAAAACCTGCCCCCAAAAATAGACCGCACGATAGGCTAGCACCCGCAAAACGTGAGTCAACGCATTTGGAAAACCGATGTGAGTAATTCACACTACATGCGTGGTATTACTT
>CAVIES010000015.1:0-24163 GCA_963641675.1 Anaerovoracaceae bacterium | reverse complement strand
TAGACCTCGGAGGTCGGGTCGCCCATGCGGCCGACGAAGTTGCGGTTGGTGGAGCTCACGCAGCGCTCGCCGGCGGCAAGGATGCCCATGTAGCCGCCGAGGCACGGGCCACAGGTGGGCGTGGAGACCACGCAGTGGGCGTTTACGAAGACGTCCATGAGTCCCTCATGGACGCACTGCAGCCAGACCTTCTGCGTGGCGGGGATCACGATGCAGCGAACGTTCGGGTCGACGGTGCGGCCGCGCAGGACCTCGGCGGCGGCGCGCATGTCCTCGATGCGGCCGTTGGTGCACGAGCCAATAACCGCCTGGTCAACGGTGATATGGCGGCTCTCGGTGACCGGGTGGGTGTTGCTCGGCAGGTGCGGCCAAGAGACGCAGGGCACAATCTCGGCCGCGTCGATGTGGATGACCTGCTTGTAGGTGGCGTCGGCGTCGGGGTGGAACTCTCGGGGCTCGCGGCGGGCGCGCTCGGCGACCCAGGCGCGGCACTTCTCGTCCACCTCGAACAGGCCCGCCTTGCCGCCGGCCTCGATGGCCATGTTGGCGATGGTGAGACGGCCCTCGACGGAGAGGTTCTCGATGGTGGAGCCGGCGAACTCCATGGCGCAGTAGAGGGCGCCGTCAACGCCAATCTTGCCGATGATGTGCAGGATGACGTCCTTGGCAGTGGCGCCGGCCGGCAGCTCGCCATCGATGACGAAGCGGATGGTCTCGGGCACCTTGAACCAGGCGCGGCCGGTGGCCATGCCCACGCCGGCGTCGGTGGAGCCAACGCCGGTGGAGAAGGCGCCGATGCCGCCGTAGGTGCAGGTGTGGGAGTCGGCGCCGATCATGAGGTCGCCGGGGACGACGACGCCCTGCTCGGGCAACAGCGCGTGCTCGATGCCCATGCAGCCCTGCTCGAAGTAGTTGGTGATCTGGTGCTCGTGGGCGAAGTCGCGCGTGACCTTGGTCTGCTCGGCGCTCTTGATGTCCTTGTTGGGGCTGTAGTGGTCGGGCACGAGGCAGATGCGGTCGCGGTCGAACACGCCGGCACCAATCTCGCGCACGGTCTTGATGGCGATGGGTGCGGTGATGTCATTGGCAAGGACGAGGTCAAGGTCGCATTCGACGAGCTGCCCGGGAACAACCTCATCGAGCCCGGCGTGGGCAGCCAGAATCTTCTCGGCCATGGTCATGGGACGTGCCATGTCTCTCCTCTCAGCCGGGTCACCGCCCGGCGCAAAAGGCGGCGGAGCGTCTCGGCCCCGCCGCACGGTGGGTCAAATTCTACTTGCCTTCGCGGGAACGCGCGGTCTGGATCATGCGGTTGACGGCGTTCACGTAGGCCTTGGCCGAGCTCACGATGATGTCGGTGTCGGCGCCGCGGCCGGTGAAGACCTTGCCGTCCTCGGCCGTGATGCGCACCGTAACCTCGCCGATCGCGTCGATGCCGCGGGTGATGGCCTTGACGTTGAACTCGGAGAGGTCGCCGTGCACGGCCACCACCTGGTCCACGGCCTTGTAGGCGGCATCGACCGGGCCGGTGCCGGTGGAGCAGGCAACGTGCGTAACGCCGAGCTCGTCGGTGATGGTGGCGGTTGCGGTGGGCACCAGCGGGTCGCCGCAAGAGACCTGCAGGGCGTCCAGCGTGTAGATGGCCTTCACCTCGCGCTGGCGCTCCTGCACCATGCTCTCGAGGTCCTCGTCAAAGACCTCCTTCTTCTGATCGGCAATCTCCAGGAAGCGGTTGTAGACGTCCTCGAACTCCTCGTCGGGGAAGGTGTAGCCGAGCTCGGAGAGGCGGTGGCGCAGCGCCGCGTGGCCGGAGCGGGCGGAGAGGATGATCTCTGAGCCGGCGGCGCCCACGTCGGCCGGGTCGATGATCTCATACGTGTCGCGGGCCTTGAGCACGCCGTCCTGGTGGATGCCCGAGCTGTGGGCAAAGGCGTTGGCGCCCACGATGGCCTTGTTGGGCTGCACGTTTATGCCGGTAATGCTGCTCACGAGCTTGCTCGCGCGCGTGAGTTCCTTGGTCACGACGTCGGTGTGGGCGTCGAGCTCGGCCTCGTGCATGCGGATGGCCATGACGACCTCCTCGAGCGAGGTGTTGCCGGCGCGCTCGCCCAGGCCGTTGATGGTGCACTCAATCTGCGTGGCGCCATTGCGCACGCTCTCGAGCGCGAGCGCCGTGGCCATGCCGAGGTCGTTGTGGGTGTGGACCGAGATGGTGACGTCCTCGATGCCCTCCACGCGCTCGCGCAGGTCGCGGATGCGCGCGCCGAACTCCCACGGCATGTTGTAGCCGGTGGTATCGGGGATGTTCACCACGGTGGCGCCCGCCTTCACGGCCGCCTGGATGATGCGGACGAGGAACTCCTGGTCGGAGCGGCCGGCGTCCTCGGCGTAGAACTCAACGTCGTCCACGAAGGAGCGCGCGTACTTCACGGCATGGATGGCGTGCTCAACGGCCTCGTCCTCGGTCATGCGGAGCTTGTCGCGCAGGTGCGAGGGGGAAACGCCCAAGCCCGTGTGGATGCGCGGGCGCTTGGCCGTCTTCAGCGCCTCGGCCGCGACCTCGATGTCCTTGTCCACCGCGCGGGTGAGGCCGCAGACGGTGCAGGTGTCACCGGCGATCTTGCCGATCTCTGCCACGCTCTTGAAGTCGCCCGGGCTCGAGATGGGAAAGCCCGCCTCGATGACGTCGACGTTCATGCGCACGAGCTGGCGCGCGATGATGAGCTTTTCCTCGGTGTTCATGCTCGCGCCCGGGGACTGTTCCCCGTCGCGCAGGGTGGTGTCGAAAATGGCGATCTTGCGGCTCATGTCTTCCTCCATTGCTTTGGCTGGCTTGCGTGTGTAGCGCGCGTTCGCTTTGGGGAGCTTGAGCTATGCGGCCTTCTCGGCCAAAAAAAGACACCCCAGAGCGTGGACCCGAAACCGGGTGCGCGAAGGGTGCCGAAAAAATCGATACAGGTGAGGACCCTAGCGCGTACCCGCAGGTAGTAGAGCTAGGCCTAGAAGCGCGATGTTGGCGTTGCGTGCGTACATCGAATGTCTCCTCAACTGACAGCTCGTCTAATGTAGCAGAAGGCGCACGGTGGGCACGGGAGTATTCTGTTAGCGGCAAACACGGGGCTTGGGGGAGCCATGACGATGACGGCAGAAGAGGTCGCGGCCAAGGCACGGGACATCAGGGTCTTTGGATTTGACCTCGACGGAACATTCCTTAGGGATGACAAGACCGTCTCGCCCCGCACGAAAGCCGCCGTTCGCGCCATGTTGGAGGCGGGCATTCAGCCCGTGCCCACCACGGGCCGTACCTGGCAGTTTTTGCCCGAGCCCGAGCTTGGCATGAGTGGCTTCAACTACCTCGTGGCAGGCTGCGGCGCCTACGTGCGCGACCTGCGCACGGGCGAGTTCCTGCAGCGCAAGCCCATCGCCGCGGCGCAGGCAGCTGCCCTTGTCCGCGCACTCCAGAAGCCCGGCGTCGCTGTCTACGTGTGCCTGGACGACGTTGCCGGCACACGCCTCGGCACCAGCGTCTCGGCGGAGGAGTTTGAGCGCGTGGCCGCCTGGCGCGCGCAGAGGAACGGCTTTGACGGCACCGACGTGCCCGAGAAGATCGAGGCCAGCGGCTGCGATGTGGTGAAGGTGGGCATCCACTACATGGAGGGCTACGAGGACGCGGACTTTACCGGGCTTGCCGAATCCGCTGGCCTCACGGTGCTCCCCAGCTGGACGGGCAACCTCGAGTGGAACGCCGGCGGCGTGAGCAAGGCCGCGGGCCTCGCCATCGTGGCCGAGCGGCTTGGTTGCACGCTGGAAAACGTCTGCGCCATCGGCGACTCCGGCAACGACGCGGACATGCTCCGCGCGGCAGGCCTTGGCATCTGCATGGGCAACGGCTTTGCCGAGGCCCGCGATGCGGCCGACTTCACCCTCACGCTCACAAACGAGCAGGACGGCCTCGCCGACTTCGTCGAGCGTTACCTGCTGGGATAGCCCCAGCGCCCCGCGCACGCCCGCGAGCTGTTACACTTACCTACGCCAGCGCGTCGCTGGGGTATCGTCCAGTGGTTAGGACCCGGGATTTTGATTCCCGTTACCTAGGTTCGAATCCTAGTACCCCAGCCACGCGCTGGTTTTTTGTTGCCCATGCGGCGCGCCCGCAGAGCCGCACGCGGCACTCCGCGCCGCACGCATCGGCCCCTCCCCCGCGCGCTATCATCAAAGAGTTGCAACTCACTTCCTCTGGAGGCACACATGGCAAACGCCACCGCCATCATCCTCGCCGCGGGCGAGGGCACCCGCATGAAGTCAAACCACGCCAAGGTCAGCCACCAGATCCTCGGCAAGCCCATGGTGCAGTGGGTGGTCGACGCCACCATCGCCGGCGGCTGCAGCCGCGTCGTGGTCGTCATCGGCAGCCACGCCGACGAGGTCCGTGCCCTTCTCGAGGATGCTTACGCGGATTCCCCCGTTGCGGTGGAGACCGTGGAGCAGACCGAGCGCCTGGGCACCGCCCACGCCGTCAAAGTCGCGCTCGAGGCCACCGGCATCTGCGAGGGCCCGGTCGTGGTGCTGAACGGCGACCTGCCGCTCATCCAAGCCGAGACCGTCGCCAAGTTCGCCAACACCGTAGCCTCCGGCGAGCTCGCCGCCACCGTCCTCACCTTCACCCCGCCCGAGCCCTTCGGCTATGGCCGTATCCAGCTGGATGATGCCGGCATCATCCAGCGCATCATCGAGCAGAAGGACTGCACGCCCGAGCAGGCGGCAACGCTGCTTGAGTGCAACGCCGGCTGCTATGCCTTCGACGGCGCCCAGCTCGCCGCCCACATCGGCGACGTCACCAACGACAACGCGCAGAGCGAGTACTACCTGCCCGACATGCTCGAGATCCTCAAGGGCGCCGGCCAGGGCGTCTCCATCTACCACTGCGAGGACTACCGCGACGGCCTCGGCGTGAACTCCCGCGCCCAGCTCGCCGAGCTCACCTGCATCGCCCGCGACCGCATCAACGCCCGCTGGATGGCCGAGGGCGTCACCTTCATCGACCCGGCCCAGGCCTGGATCGGCCCCGATGCCACCATCGGCCGCGACACCGTCGTCTGGCCGCAGACCCACCTCATCGGCAAGAGTTCCGTGGGCGAGGCCTGTCAGCTTGGCCCCAACAGCCGCCTCACCAACACCCGCGCCGGCAACGGCTGCGTCATCGACGAGACCATCGCCATCGACGCCGTGCTGGAAAACGACGTGGACTGCGGCCCGCGCGCCTACCTGCGCCCCGGCACCCACATGCTCAACGGCTCCAAGGCCGGCACCCATGTCGAGATCAAGAAGTCCACGATCGGCGAGGGCTCCAAGGTCCCGCACCTCTCCTACATCGGCGACACCACCATGGGCAGCGGCGTCAACGTGGGCGCGGGCTCCATCACCTGCAACTACGACGGCGTCAACAAGCACAAGACGGTCATCGGCGATGACGTATTTGTGGGCTCCGACACCATGATCGTGGCCCCCGGCGAGATCGGCGACGGCGCGCTCGTGGCGGCCGGCTCGGTCATCACCAAGCCCGTTCCCGCAGATGCCCTGGGCATTGGCCGCGCCCGCCAGACGGTCATCGAGGACTGGGCTCCCAAGTACCGCGAGAGCATCAAGGTCAAGAAATAGTTTCTGATACGCCGCGGGCCACGCGCCCGCGGCGTTTTATTTGGCGTACCATGTGAATGTTGCGGCAGACGCCCCCTCGCCTGCCTTCCCAACCATTCTCGTATGAAAGGGCGGCACCCAGATGTACGAAGATCTCGACCAACTCGTCCCGATCAAGAAGCGCCTGAGGATCTACTCCGGCTCGAGCAACCCCAAGCTTGCTGGCGACATCGCCAACATCCTCGGCGTCGAGGTCGACGGCCTCGTCCTCGAGCAGTTCGCCAACGGCGAGATCTACGCTCGCTTTGACGAGACCGTCCGTGGCTGCGACGTGTTCTTCGTCCAGTCCATCGTCGGCAAGAACGTCAACGACCTCATGATGGAGACCCTCATCGTGGCCGACGCCGCGCACCGCGCCTCCGCCCGTTCGGTCACCGCCGTGATCCCGCACTACGCCTACGCCCGTCAGGATCGCAAGGCCGGCCCGCGTGAGCCCATCACCGCTCGCCTCGTCGCCAACCTGCTCGAGACCGCCGGCGTCGACCGCGTCATCACGCTCGACCTGCACCAGGGCCAGATCGAGGGCTTCTTCGACATCCCGGTGAACCACCTCACCGCCCTGCCCCTCTTCGGCGAGTACTTCAAGAACAAGAACTTCGACTGGGACAACACCGTCGTCGTTTCCCCCGACGTGGGCCGCGCCAAGGCCTGCAAGAAGCTCTCCGACCAGCTCGGCTGCAGCCTCGCCATCGCCCACAAGGGCCGTCCGCGCCACAACGCGGCCGAGGTCATGGGCATCATTGGTGACATCAAGGACAAGACCTGCATCATCAACGATGACATGATCGACACCGCAGGTACCCTCTGCGCCGCCATCAAGGAGCTCAAGAACCTGGGCGCCGGCGACATCTACGTGTGCGCCACCCACGGCATCTTCTCCGGCCCGGCCATCGAGCGCCTCGAGGACGCCCCCATCGTCGAGTGCGTCGTCACCGACTCCGTGCCCCAGCCCGAGGAGAACCTCAAGGGCAAGGTCAGCACGATCAGCGTCGCCAACGAGATCGCCGAGTGCATCTACCACGTCTTCACCGAGACGAGCGTCTCCGGCATGGTCGGCGGCCGCTTCAACCTCTAATAGGTAAACCTCGCGAGTTACGGGGCCGCGTAGTCCGCAAGGGCTCGCGGCCCCTTTCATTAAGGAGCAGCATGGCAAAGGCACAGCCTCAGGCCCAACCCAAAGAGATCCGTCTCGTGGCGGGCCTTGGCAACCCCGGCGCAGAGTACGAGAACACGCGCCACAACGCGGGCTTCCGCGCCATCGATGAGCTGGGAGAGCGCCTGGGCGCCGGCTACTGGAAGAGCCAGTGCGGCGCCGAGGTGGCCGTCGTGCGCGCCCGTGGCGCCGAGGGCGTGCGCGAGGTCGTGCTCGCCAAGCCCCAGAGCTTCATGAACACGAGCGGCGGGCCCGTCTCCAAGCTCTGCGCCGAGTACGGCATCGAGCCCGAGGAGGTCCTCGTCATCCATGACGAGCTCGACATCGACGAGTTCGACGTCCGCGTGAAGTTCGCGGGCGGCCACGCCGGCCACAACGGCCTCAAGTCCATCATCAACAAGCTGGGCAGCAAGAACTTCTCGCGCGTGCGCGTGGGCATCGGCATGCCCCCGGGGCGCATGCCCGTGGTGGACTGGGTGCTCAAGGAGTACCGCACCGGCGAGATGGAGGATGTGCGCCGTGCCGCCATCGACGCCGCAGACGCCGCCGAGCTCTGCCTTGAGAAGGGCGTGATCTTTGCCCGCGACCACATCAACGGCGCCGGCAAGCCCGGCAGCAGATAGGTACCTGTAGCAGGCATCCCATAGGAAAGCTGTAGAATCGTGGACGGTATGCACCGCCCACGTTTTTATGAGCAAACTTCCCACCCAGGAGCCCGGCATATCTCTGGAGACGACTCGGGAGACGACTCTGGAGACGACTCGGGAGAAGACGAGGACGATAACCCCGCCGACGACAAGGGAGAAAACACGCCCTCCGGCAAGGAGGACTCCAACGATGCGCTCGCGCAGACGGACGACATCGCCTGCGCGGCCCTTCCCATCGCAGGCGTCGGCGCCGTTGCAGCCCTTGATGGCGCCATAGTCGCAAGGCGTCGCAGCCTCTAAATACCTGCTGCTAGTAGGTATTACGCTCGCCGGTAACATGGGTTGAAATTCAATAGCGGGATGTATGATTACACCGTGTGTGTAAAACGCGCGTGGGGACGCGCCAACGGCTCGGGGCAAAAGCCGCAAAGCGCACCTCGCGCGTAAAAAGGGAAAGACAGGAGAGGAGATCTGCATGTACAAGATCCTCAAAAAGACGCAGTTCTCGGAGAAGGTGTTCGAGTTCCGTGTGGAAGCGCCGCAGATGGCCAAGAAGGCCCACGCCGGTCAGTTCCTCATGGTTCGTGCGAACGAGGAGGGCGAGCGCGTGCCCTTCACCCTCGCCGGTTGGAACGCCGAGGAGGGCTGGATCGAGTTCATCTTCATGGTGATCGGCAAGACCACCCAGATGCTCTCGACCTACGAGGAGGGCGACGAGCTCCAGGACGTCACCGGCCCGCTCGGTAACCCCACCGAGCTCGAGGGTGACCGCGTGGTCGTTCTCGGCGGCGGCGTTGGCCTGGCCATCGCCTACCCCGTTGCCCGCACCTTCTGCGAGGAGGGCAAGAAGGTTTCCGTCATCATGGGCGCCCGCACCAAGGACCTACTCATCCTCACGGACCAGTTCAAGGCGCTCCCGCTCGAGGGCCTCTACATCACCACCGACGACGGCTCCGAGGGCGAGAAGGGCGTTGTCACCGCTCCGCTCGAGCGCCTCTGTCAGGAGGGTGCCGTCGACGGCGCCTTCTGCGTCGGCCCCGTCCCGATGATGAAGTTCTCCGCGCTCACCGCGCAGAAGTACGACCTGCCGATCGTCGCCTCGCTCAACCCCATCATGGTTGACGGCACCGGCATGTGCGGCTGCTGCCGTGTCGAGGTCGGCGGCAAGACGAAGTTCGCCTGCGTCGACGGCCCGGACTTCGACGCCACCCAGGTTGACTGGGACGACCTGCGCGCCCGTCAGGGTTCGTATCGCACGGAAGAGGCCGAGGCTACTGAGGCCTATAAGGAGGAGAGCTGCGCATGCCACAGGTAAACGGTAAGTACAAGCCCAACATGAAGGCTCCCCGCACGCCTTACGTCGAGGAGCGCGCCGACGAGCGCGCCCAGGACTTCCGTCCGGTCGACCGCGGTTACTCCATGGCCGACGCCGTGGCCGAGGCCAACCGCTGCCTCGACTGCAAGAAGCCGCAGTGCGTCGAGGGCTGCCCCGTCAACATCAACATTCCGGGCTTCATCGAGAAGATCCGCGAGGGCAACTTCGGCGGCGGCCTCGACATCATCCGCGAGTCCAGCCTCCTGCCCTCCGTCTGCGGCCGCGTCTGCCCGCAGGAGAACCAGTGCGAGGGCAACTGCGTCCTCAACAAGAAGGGCAACCCCATCGCCATCGGCCAGCTCGAGCGCTTCCTCGGCGACAACGCCACCGAGCTCGCTCACGACCCCGAGGTCAAGCCCTCCAACGGCAAGAAGGTCGCCGTCGTGGGCTCCGGCCCCTCCGGCATCGCCTGCGCCGGCGAGCTCGCCCGCAACGGCTATGAGGTCACGGTCTTCGAGGCCTTCTTCACCGGCGGCGGCGTGCTGACCTACGGCATCCCCGAGTTCCGTCTGCCCAAGAAGATCGTCAAGCGCGAGATCGACGGCCTGGAGAAGCTCGGCGTCAAGTTCGAGTACAACAGCGTCGTGGGCCGCATCACCGATGCCAAGGAGCTGTTTGAGGAGTACGGCTACGACGCGATGTACCTCGCCGTCGGCGCCGGCCTGCCCAAGTTCCTGAACGTCCCCGGCGAGAACCTCCCCGGCGTCTTCTGCGCCAACGAGTACCTCACCCGCGTGAACCTCATGAAGGCCGAGAAGTTCCCCGAGTACGACACCCCCACCAAGCACGGCAAGAACGTCGTCGTGTTCGGCGGCGGCAACGTCGCCATGGACGCCGCGCGTACCGCCCTGCGTCTTGGCGCCGACACCGTCACGCTCGCCTATCGCCGCACCGAGGAAGAGATGCCCGCCCGTAAGGCCGAGCTCCACCACGCCAAGGAGGAGGGCGTCCAGATCCTGCCGCTCGTCTCCCCGGTTGAGTTCATCGCCGACGAGAACGGCTTCGTGACCTCCGTCAAGCTCGAGCGCATGGAGCTTGGCGAGCCCGACGAGAGCGGCCGTCGTCGTCCGCACGTCATCGAGGGCTCCGAGTTCGAGATCCCCTGCGACGTCGCCGTCACCGCCATCGGCACCAACGCCAACCCGTTCCCGAAGCTGGCCGCCGACGAGGTCTCCCTCAACAAGTGGGGCTACATCGAGGCCGACGAGAACGGCCGCACGTCCGACCCGCGCATCTGGGCCGGCGGCGACATCGTCACCGGTGCTGCCACGGTCATCCTGGCCATGGGCGCCGGCAAGAAGGCCGCGCACTCCATGATGGAGGTGCTGGAGGGCTAAACCGCCCGCAGCTTTCTGCTTAGGTGGCCGCCCCGGAATCGCTTGGTTCCGGGGCGGCTTTTTCTATGAGTTTTGGAAGGGTTGCTGCACCCTGGCTCGGCTGCGGAACTCTCTTGGAGTGCAGTTGAAGTCTCGGCGGAAGAGCTGGGAGAAGTTGCTGGGGCTGGGGATGCCCACCGTTCTTGCAACCTCGGCCACTTCCATGTCGGTGCCAGCCAAGAGCTCGGAGGCTCGGTTGAGGCGGCAGATCATGAGGTAGCGCGAAGGGCTCACGCCAAACTCCTTGGTAAAGCAGCGCAGGCTCTCGCGCTCGCAGACGCCGCCGGCGGCCGCGATCTGGCCCACGGTGATCTTCTCGGCATAATGGTCAGAAATGAAGTCGCGCATCAGCTCGGCTCGGTTGGCGTCCAGCCTCTCCGCCGCATCCACGGGCGCCGGCTTGCCAGCAAGCTCCCAGATCTCGAACAGCATCTGCGAGATGCGATTCCTCGCCTCAATCTCAAAGCCGGGTCTTTCTGCTTCGATGGCGTCGATGGAAAGCTTGAGATTTCTCGCGACTCGGCCGCCGTCCACGTCATCCGGGCTAAACAGCACGTACTTGGCGTCCTCGGCGTGCGCAAGCGGCCGCACGTAACGCTCCATGATGGCCGAGCCCTCGTCGCCCGCCACGAAGAGGTCGCTGAAGATCACCGAGCGCAGGCGCCCCTCGCTCTTGGAGTGCACGGCGTGGGGGCAGCCGGAGTTGATGAAGACGGCCATGCCGGGAGCAAGCTCTATCTCCTCGTTGGGGACCAGCACGAGCAGGCTGCCAGAGACGACAAGGATGGCCTCAAAGTCCTTGTGCCAGTGCCAGGGCACGCCATCGCCTGGCGCGGAGGTGATCACCTCGTCGCAGCCGCGGCAGGCGAAGTCGTCGTCACCATGGGCAGCCGGCTCGCAACCGGTTTCAGATCTAATGAAGCTGCAGTGGAAGTCCAGTAGCATGGCTTGTCCGATTTCTGATAGCTTTCGTCCGTTTTAGCTCAGTATATGAGCAAATCTAGTCGGTATTATTGCAAAGAACCTTTTCATGGCAACACCCTTGGAGCACCACATGGCATCACTTCTGCTCGCATTCATCTACATCGCGTTCATCTCGCTTGGCCTGCCCGATTCGCTGCTTGGCTCGGGCTGGCCGGCCATGTACGTGGAGCTTGGCGCGCCGGTTGCGGCACAGAGCTTCATCACGATGATCATCACCATCTCCACCATCGTCTCGAGCCTGGCCACCGCTCCCCTCATGCGCAAGCTCGGAACGGGCAAGCTCGTCGCCGGCTCGGTCGCCCTCACCGCAGCCGCCATCCTCGGCTTTTCCGCGAGCACCAACATCGTCATGCTCTGCCTCATCGCCGTGCCCTACGGCCTTGGCGCAGGAGCGATCGACTCCGCCCTCAACAACTACGTCGCCATCCACTACGGCGAGCGCCACACGAGCTGGCTTCACTGCTTCTGGGGCATCGGCACCAGCGTGAGCCCCATGATCATGGGCTGGGCGCTCACCGGTCCCCTCGGTTGGCACGGCGGCTACCTCGCGGTTGGCATCATCCAGTGCGTCATCACCGCGCTCATGGTCTTCTCCCTGCCCCTTTGGAAGAAGAACGGCGACGACTCCGAGCTCTCTGAGGAGGAAGCCTCAGAGCTCACCTACGCCAAGGCGCTCAAGCTGCGCGGCGCCAAGACGGCCATCGCCGCGTTTGTCTGCTATGCGGCGTTCGAGTACGTCTGCGGACTCTGGACATCGAGCTATCTCACGCTTGCGCGCGGCACCACCGAGTCGCAGGCGGCCTCCATGGTCTCGTTCTTCTACATCGGCATCACGGCGGGTCGTCTGGCCTCGGGCTTCATCGCACCCAGGCTCGGCAGCAAGAACATGATCCGCTATGGCCAGATTGTCGTGGCCGCGGGGCTCGGGGCCCTCGTCCTCGGCCAGGGTGAGCTCATGCTCTCAGCCGCGCTCATCCTCATCGGCCTGGGATGCGCGCCCATCTACCCCTGCATTATCTCGCTCACGCCCGTGCGCTTTGGCGAGGCCGCCTCGCAGACCATGGTGAGTCTGCAGATGGCCCTCTTTTACGTGGGCACCACGGTTGCCCCCATCATCGCCTCTCTCATGGTTGGCGCGGGCGGCGCGGCCTTTATCCCGGCCTTCCTCACGGCTATCCTTGTTGCCATGTTCGTCTTCTCCGAGGCAACCAACAGGAGCTTGAGCGAGTAAGGCACACCCTACGGCACGCAGTTCTTCAAGATGGCCATGCTTGCGCTCTGCCCCTTTGGTGCCGAGGTGCGCTAGCTGCATCTATACTTGCATTCAAGCGTAGATGGGAGTGCCAATGCCGTTTTCAATCGTGCGCAACGACATCGCCCGCGTCCATGCCGACGTGGTGGTCAACGCCGCAAACGAGCGCCTGCTTGCAGGCGGCGGCGTCTGCGGCGCCATCTTTGCTGCCGCCGGGCACGACGAGCTGCAGGCGGCCTGCGACAAGGTGGCGCCCTGCCCCACCGGCAGCGCCGTCTCCACGCCGGCCTTTGGCCTTGACGCACGTTGGATTGTGCACGCGGTTGGCCCGCGCTGGGTAGATGGCGAGCACGGCGAGCAGGAGCTGCTCCGGAGCGCCTACCGCTCCGCATTGGCCGAAGCCGCGCGCCTGGGTGCCAGAAGCGTTGCCCTACCGCTCATCTCCGCCGGCATCTTCGGCTTCCCGCCCGAGCTCGCGCTTAGAATCGCTTGTGGCGAGATTCGCTCGTTCCTGGAGAAGCCCGAGGGTGGCCCCGGAGACGACGGCGGCCTCGAGATGCAGATTACGCTCGCCGTCTTCGACCGCCGCGCCTTTGCACTGAGCCTAAGCGAATACGACCAGGTCGCGGCCCTCATCGATGACGAGTACGTAAGCGCGCACTCCAGGCGAGACCGCAGCGCAGACCTCGCAGCCTCAGAGGCGGTATTCGGCGGGGGCCTCACGCTTGCAAACCTTGCGCTCGATGCCGCGCCCGCGGCCGCGCCAAAGGCGGCGGCATACCAGCCCTTCGATAGCAACGAACTCACTGACCTGCTGGAGAACCTCGACGCCTCGTTCTCCGCCACGGTGCTTGCCCTCATCGACGCCCGCGGCCTCACCGATTCGCAGGTCTACAAGCGCGCGAACCTCTCCCGCCAGCTCTTCAGCAAGCTGCGCAAGGACGACGGCTACCGTCCCACCAAACAGACAGCCGTGGCCCTTGCCGTGGCGTTGGAGCTCACGCTCGACGAGACGCAGGACCTGTTGGAACGCGCAGGCCTGGCGCTCTCGCAGAGCAGCAAGTTCGACATCATCGTCTCGTACTTCATCGCGCACGGCCGCTACGACATCTTCGAGATGAACTCCATGCTCTTCGCCTTCGACCAGCCGCTTTTGGGTTCTGCCTAACGAGTTTTCCCTGCTCAGGCAGCGCGCCAGGGCAATGTCACCTGTCAGTTTACCTATGACCGGTTGCCGCCTCCTATCTTGAACGTGACGCGCGGGAATACGCCCGCGGCACACCCCAGGGAGGCAAACCATGGCAGACAAGAATCTCACCGAGCTCGTCTTCATCCTCGACAAGAGCGGCTCTATGGCCCCGCTGGTAGACGACACCATCGGCGGCTACAACGCGCTTCTCGAGAAGAACCGCGCCGCAGAGGGCAAGGCGCTCGTCTCCACCATCCTCTTCGACAACTACTCAGAGGTCCTGCACGACCGCGCAGACATTGCCAAGGTGGCGCCCCTCACCCGCAAGGACTACGTGCCTGGTGGCTGCACGGCGCTCCTCGATGCCGTGGGCGGCGCGATTGCCTACCACCAGAAGGTGCGAAAGATCCTGCCCGCCGAGCTGCACCCGGCGCACACCCTCTTCTGCATCACCACCGACGGCTACGAGAACGCCAGCCGCCGCTACGGCTACAAGCAGGTGAAGCACATGATCGAGGCCGCCAAGGAGGAGGGCTGGGAGTTCATGTTCCTTGGTGCCAACATCGATGTGGCGGCCGAGGCGGACAAGCTCGGCATCGATGTGGAGTGCGCCGTGACGTTCGAGGCCACCACGGACGGCTGCGCAGCCGCCTTCGACGAGCTCTTCTGCGCCAGCCAGGCCGTCCGCGAAGGCCGCAGCGCCAAGAACCGCCGCGCGTAAGCCGGACAGGTCCCATTAGCGCGGAGCTAATGAAATTAACAGAGCCCCTTCCTAGGATTGGCTTACCTGAAAGCCCGTTGGAAGGATTCTCATGAGCAATACCGCCACCGAAGCAAAGCCCAAGTCCGTCGCCGCTATCGTCGCCATCATCCTCGGCGTCATCGGCCTCGTCTCCTCCTGGATGCCCATCATCAACAACTTCTCGTTCTTCTTCGCCCTCATCGGTGTCGTCTTCGCCATCGTCGGCCTAGTGGGAACGTTGCGCGGCAAGAAGAGCGGCAAGGCCCTCGCCATCGCCGCCGTCATCGTCAACGTGCTCGCCATCGTGATCGTCCTCGCCACCCAGAACATGTACTCGCAGGCCATCGATGACGCCATGGTCTCCACCACCGACGGTGCCGCCGTAACCACCGAGGCCACTGGCGCGGAGAGCGCCGAGGCTGCCACTGATGCCGCGTCCGAGGCCAAGTACACCATCGAGGGCGAGGAGCTCACGGGTGACGAGTGGTCCTGCACGATCAGCGGCACCTACACCAACAACGCCGGCAAGGAGCTGAGCTACGTTTCTGTCAGCTATAACCTGTACGATGCTGACGGCAACCAGATCGGCACCGCCATCGCCGGCACAAGCAACCTCGCCGATGGCGGCACCTGGAAGTATGAGGCATACGGCACCTCGCCCCTGGCCGACGTCGCCAGCTACACGCTCGCCGACGTCTCCGGCTTCTAGGCAACGACCGAACCCAAGGAGGGCGCATGGCAGAACGACTCACAGAGGAGCTGTTGAACGAGTTGCTCGATGCGCCCTCCATTGACGGCTACATTGCAGAGAACGACCTCGGCCACAGGGAGCTCTCCGACTACCTTAATCAGCTCTTGGAGGAGAAGCGGCTCAAGCGCTCGCAGGTCGTTCGCATGGCCGACCTCAACGACACCTTTGGCTACCAGATCTTCACCGGCGCGAGGAACCCCAGCCGCAACAAGGTGCTCCAGATCGCGTTCGCCATGGCCCTCACCCCGCGCGAGACCAACCGCGCGCTCGAGGCGGCCGGCGTGAGCACCCTCTACAGCAAGGACCGCCGCGACGCAATCATCATCTTCTGCCTCGACCGCGGCTGCTCGCTGCAAAAGACCAACGAGGAGCTCTACCGCCTTGGGGAAGAGACCGTTTGCTAGCCTATGATTGAGGACATGGACAAGCCCCAGGCAGACAGCTTTCACGATGAGCTCACGGCTCATCTAGAGGCGTTCGGCGTCGACTCGGCACCGGACGCCTATCGCGTCGAGCAGGTTCTCAAGACCTCGCCCTACGAGACCACCGAGCTCGTCTATGTGAGGACGCTCGATGGCGGCGAGCTTGGCCCCTACGTTCGCAAGAAAATTCGCAAGGCCGAGGGCCTTGGAAACACCTACCAGTTGCTCTTTAATGCCCAGGCAAGCGGCACCAAGCTCCGCCACGTCCCTCGCATCTTCCGCTGCGAGGAGAAGGGCGAGCACCTCGAAGTCCTTATGGAGTATGTCCAGGGCCCAACGGTGCGGGAGATGACCGAGGCCAGGGGCGCCGATGGAAGCCTCACGCTGGCGGCAGAGCTTATGCCCGCCCTCTGCGACGCCGTAAGCGAGCTGCACGTGGCACTCGGCGTGCCCGTCATCCACCGCGACCTCACGCCCGGCAACGCCATCTGCCCCAACGGCAACCCGCAGGCGCCCGTCCTCATCGACTTCGCAATCGCCCGCGCATGGAGGGCCGACGCAGAGACCGACACCAGCCACTTCGGCACCCGCTCCTACGCCCCGCCAGAGCAGTTCGGATTCGGCCAGACCGATGTGCGCACCGACGTCTATGCCCTTGGCATGCTCGCGTTCTTCTGCCTCACCGGCCGTGACCCCTACCCCGAGGACCGTAGGATCGGCTTCCACGACGAGGCCGTGCCGGAGGCATGGCGAGCCGTGATCGAGAAGGCCTGCGCGCTCGACCCTTCCGAGCGCTACGCCTCCGCACGCCAGCTGCGCCGGGCCTTTGAGGAGGCCGCGCAGGCAGCATGCGCCTCACGGTCGGCCGCTTCCGCGCAGGCGGCAAGCGCCGAACAAGCACGAGCGACGGGCGTCGCAGAGATTCCCATGCCAAACGTTCCCGCTCGCGAGGCGAGGCTCTTCAGCCCACGCAACGTCATCGTCATGGCGGCCTGCCTCTTGCTCATTGCGGCAAGCGCCTGGGATGCCTTCGACCCCACGCAGAGGATCAAAGCATCCGCAGCGGCCAATCTATTCGGCTTCCTCGTCGTGATACCGGCACTCTTCCTGCTGCTAGGCTACCTAGCGCTCGACAAGAGATGGCTGCGCGCAAACGCCCTCTTCCTGCAGGGAAAGACACCCAAGCAGGAATGGCTTATCTTGCTCGGCGTCTTCGTAGCAACCATGGTCGTCTGGTTCTTGATGATCGGCTTCCTGGGCTAGCGAAGACCGGCTAGCTCAGCTTTTCGATCAGCTCGCTCACAATGGCGTGGCAGTCGGCCACCACCTTGTACTGGGCGGCGCCGAAGATGGGGGCGCCGGCGTCCTCGTTGACTGCGACGACGCAGCCAGCGCCGCCGATGCCGGCCAGGTGCTGGATGGCACCGCTCACACCAAGGCTCACCAGCAGCTTTGGTGCGACGGAGACGCCCGTCTGGCCAACCTGGTGCGAGTAGTCGAGCCAACCGGCTTCCACCACGGGGCGCGTGCAGCCAAGCTCCACCGTGCAGCCCAGGCGCTCGCCCATGAGGCGCGCGAGCTCGCGCACGGGGCCAAGGGCCTTCTTGCTGCCGATGCCGCGGCCCACCACGATGAGCACGTAGGCGTCGGTGATGGAGCCATCGGCCCCGGCAGCCTCGCGCGAGACGACCTTAACCGAGCTCGCGACGTCTGCCGCCAGCGGCACATCCTCGATAACGGCCGCGCGCACCTCGCGCGGCTCGGGCGCGGCAAAGATGCCCGGGCGCACGGTCGCCATCTGCGGGCGGTGCGCCGGGCAAACGATGGTGGCCATGAGGTTGCCGCCAAAAGCCGGGCGCGTCTGCTGGAGCAGGCCCTTCTCGGCATCCATCTCAAGGATGGTGCAGTCGGCCGTAAGGCCAGTCTGGAGAAGCACCGCCACGCGCGGGGCCAGCTCGCGGCCAAAGTTCGTGGCGCCGTAGAGGATGGCCTCGGGCTTGCGCTCCTCGGCCAGGGCACAGAGCCAAGCAGCATAAACCTCGGCGTCATTGGTGGCCAGGCGGTCGTCGCAGGTGCGGATGACCTCGTCGGCGCCAGCGGCGAGAAGCGCCATGGCGTTGGCGTCCTCGGCCGAATCCGCGGCCTCGGCGCCCTCGCCCAGCACGGCCACCAGGCCGCAGCCACGCTCGTCTGCGAGCTCGCGGCCCTTGCCGACGAGCTCAAGCGCCACGGGCAGCACCTCGCCCGCAGCGTCTACCTGCGAGAAGACCCAGATGCCCTCATAGGCGTCCAAGTCGGCCGCACCGGCACCATCCTTCTCAATCGCGAGCGCACCCACCGGGCAGGCCTCCACGCACATGCCGCAGGCGATGCAGCCGTCCAGCACGTGGGCCTTGCGCTCGGTGACCTCAATGCCGGAGTTGCCGCACACGCGCTCGCAGCGGCGGCAGCCTACGCACTTCGCTGCGTCAACAACCAGTCCGCTCATCGTGCGACCTCCTCAAAGACAGAGACGAGCTCGGCTGCCTGCTCAGGCACCGTGCCGCAAACCTCAACCGCTTCGTTTGAGCGCTCAGGCACAAACGAACGAACCACCTGCGTGGGCGAGCCGTCCAGGCCGCAACGCGCGCGGTCGGCCCGCGCGTCCTCCGCGTTCAGCACGCGCACCTCGGCCGCCTCGCCCGCACGCACGCCTGTGATAGTGGGCATGCGCAGGTTGGCGATGTCCTTCGTCACGGTGAGCACCGCGGGCAGCGGCACGCGCACGACCTCGGTACCCTCGTCGGTGTCGTGGCGCACCACGAGCTCGCGCTCGCTCGCCTCGAGCACCTCAGAGACGCTCGTGACGCAGGGGACGCCCAAGAGGCCACCCAGCTCGGGGCCGATCTGGGCCGTGTCGCCGTCAACCGCCATCTTGCCGCAAAGCACGAGGTCGGCAGGCTCGCCCAGCTGCTCCAGCCCAAGCGAGAGCGCATAGGAGGTGGCAAGCGTGTCTGCGCCGGCAAAGGCGCGGTCGGAGAGGAGCAGCGCGTCGGTTGCCCCGCGCGAGATGGCATCGCGCAGAAGGCGCGTGGTGTCTGGGATGCCCATGGAAAGCGCGCACACGGTGCCGCCGAGCTGGTCCTTAAGGGCAAGTGCCACCTCAAGCGCCGCCGTGTCGAACGGGTTCACGACGGACTGCTTGCCGTCGCGGATGATGGTGTTGGTCTTTGGGTCCATGCGGACCTCGGTCGTGCTGGGCACGGCCTTCATGCAGACGACGGTCCTCATGCGCGCTCACCGCCCTTCTCAACCGCGACAGGTGCAACGGCGCCCTCCAGCAGCTCCTCGCCAAAGAGGTTGCCACGCCCCAGCTGAGCCTTTGGGTCGAGCTGGAGCTTCAGCGCCGCCATCTCGCAGATGTGCTCCTCGCCATACATCGTGGCCAGGAAGCCGCGCTTGATCTTGCCCACGCCGTGCTCGGCAGAGACGGCACCGCCCATGCGAGTGACCTCGGCCGCCCAGCCGGCAAAGAGCTCCTTGCCGGCGGCGAAGTCGGCGGCGTCGCGCGGGAGCACGTTCACATGCAGGTGGTTGTTGCCGATGTGGCCCCAGGCCGCACTCTCCAGCCCAGCCTCGGCAAGCGAGCTGCGGTAGAGCTCAACCACCTCGTGCAGGCGCTCGTCGGGCACCGACATGTCGCTGCCGAGCTTGGTGATGGTGGGGTCTGTGCGACGACGCTCGTCAATCAGCATGTTCACGCTCTCGGGCACCGCGTGACGGAAGAATCGCTGGCACTCGCGGTCGACGTCGGTGCGGGCCACCCAGGTGTCGCCCTCGTTGGCACCAACCTCGGCCATGGCGTCGCCGATGGCATAGAGCTGCCCGAGCGCCGCCTCCTCGCTCTCGCAGTCGAGCTCCACGTAGACGCAGCAGGCATAGCGCTCCTCCACCGCGGGAAGGGCGGAGAAGGCAGCGCTATTGGCGCGCTGCGAGCGCAGGATGTTGAGTGCGCCGGCGTCAAAGTACTCAACCGCCTTGGCGGCAGACAGGCGGGGGCGAGCCGCCACCGTAAAGTCCAGCGCCGCGGCCTCGCTCTCAAAGAAGCAGCTCACGCCCCACACCACGGCGGGTGAGGGCATGAGCGCAAGCTCCACCTCGGTCACGACGCCCAGCGTGCCGTCGGAGCCAATGAAGAGGTCCACAGCGTCCATGTCGCTTGCCACGAAGTAGCCGCTGGCGTTCTTGGTCTTGGGCATCTCGTAGGTGGGAAGCGCGAGCTCAAGCGTGCGTCCGCCCTCGGTCGCAAGCGTGAGCGAACGCCCCTTCGCAAAGACCTCGCCGCGGCGAAGCGCCACCACGTCGCCGTCCGTGAGCACCACGCGCAGCGCCTCCACGTGCGGGCGCACCGGGCCGTAGCCGTAGCTGCGCGCGCCGGAGGCGTTGCAGGCAACCATGCCGCCGATGCAGGCGCTCGTCTCGGTGGGGTCGGTGGGGAAGAACTGCTCGGGGCCAGCGTAGAGGGCATCCAGCGCAGCCAGGCTCTCCTCGCTCCAACCGACGGTGGGAAGCGACTTGCCGGCCAGGGCCTTGCGCAGGTTGGCGAGCACCACGCCCGGCTGAACGCGCAGGTAGAAGGTGCCGTCCTCGCCCTGGCGCAGACCAAGGTAGGCGTCCATGCGCGCAAGGCTCATCACGTGGCCGCCGTGCGGCACGGCGCCGGCGGCAAGGCCGGTGCGAGCGCCCTGCACCGTCACGGGCACGCCCTCTTCATAGAGCTCGCCCAGAACGGAGCGAACCTCCGCCTCGCTCGTGGGGAACGAGATGGTGTCCGCTTCTCCCACCGTACGAGACTCATCGCGGACGTATTCCTCATAGTCCGAGGTAAGCGGCCTAATAAGCGCCATTTGCCACCCTTCCTTCGCAACAAACGCAGTGAGGGAAAACGATACGCGAAGCAGGTTGCCACTATATTTCGCGCGGGCAATTGTCTAGATAGACAACGACAAACGGCACCTTTGGGCGCATAATGGTGCGAAACCTTTTGCGCGGCGCCCCCACACGCCGCGCTTCCGTTTCAAATACACAGGAGGCAGCGCCGAATGAAGGAACTCGAGGATCGCATTCGTGAGGACGGCATCGTTCGTGAGGGCAACGTCCTTAAGGTCGACAGCTTCCTCAACCACCAGTGCGACGTCACCCTGTACGACCACATGGGCGCCGAGTGGGCGCGCCTCTTCGCCGGCAAGCAGGTCGACAAGATCCTGACCATCGAGTCCTCCGGCATCGGCATCGCCGTCGCCGCCGCCAGGCACTTCAACGACGTGCCGGTCGTCTTTGCCCGCAAGACCGAGTCCAAGAACCTCGACGGCGAGCAGTACCGCACCCAGATCCGCAGCTACACCAAGGGCCGCCTCTACGAGGTCATCGTGGCCAAGCGCTTCCTCAACGCCGGCGAGCACGTCATCATTCTCGACGACTTCCTGGCCATGGGCGCCGCCCTCAACGGCCTGCTTGAGATTTGCGAGGAGGCCGGCGTCATCGTCGAGGGCATCGGCATCGCCATCGAGAAGGGTTTCCAGCCCGGCGGCAAGAGCCTGCGCGAGCGTGGCTACCAGCTCGAGAGCCTGGCCATCGTGAAGTCCATGGGCACCTCCGACGGCGAGATCGAGTTCGAGTAAGCCGCCTTGGGCACCTACGTCCTCTACGTAAATTGCGGGGATGGCACCTCTTCTGAGGGCGCCATCCCCGTTTGCGTTACACCCAAGCGCGTGAAGAACCTCAACCTGCGCGTACGCCCGGACGGCAGCGTGGTGCTGAGCACGCCGCTTCGCACTTCACGCGCTCGCGCCCAGGCCTTCTTGAACGAGCGCGCAAGCTGGATCTTCACGCATGCGACCAAGCGCGCCGCCCAAGCTAGGGAGCGCGAGGCCGCCTCCGAGCAACCGCACGCAAGCTACCCCCTCTGGGGAGAGACGGTGACGCCAGCCACTCCCCTCTCCCCCACCGAGCTGGACGAGCTCTACCGCGCCGAGCTCGAGCGGGCGCTCCCTGCGGCCATCTCCTGGGCCGAACCCCTCATCGGCGCGCATGCGAGCAGGTGGTTTCTGCGCAACATGAAGACGCGCTGGGGCTCCTGCACGCCCAAGACCGGATGGATCCGCATCAACACGCGCCTCGCAGCCTACCCGGCCGAGTGCCTGCGCTACGTGGTGGCCCACGAGCTCGCCCACCTGCTCGAGCCCAGCCACAACGCCCGCTTTCACGCCATAGTCGCCCGGGCCGTTCCAGACGAGAAGCGCGTCCGCGCCCGTCTGCGCCAGCCGGCGGCAAACTAGCGCCCGTGGTTGCATTCCCGCAGTTGGGGTACCATCAACTCAGTAAACGCCGAGGTTAGGAGCCTCCATGCCGGGTAAGCGCACCGACGTCATCAGCTGGGACGAGTTCTTCATGCGCGTCGCACTCGCGGCGAGCCTTCGCAGCAAAGACCCGAACACGCAGGTAGGTGCCTGCATCGCCGATACCAACCACCGCATCCTCTCGGTTGGCTACAACGGCACCCCCACCGGCCTCAACGACGACGAGTTCCCCTGGGGCACCGACGACGACCCCATGCACGACAAGCACAACTACGTCATCCACGCCGAGGCCAACGCCATCCTCAACTACCGCGGCTCCACCAAAGACCTCGAGGGCGCCACCGTCTACGTCACGCTCTTCCCCTGCCACGAGTGCGCCAAGACTCTCGTGCAGGCGGGCATCGGCGAGGTGGTCTACCTGGGCGACAAGTACGAGGGCACCACCGACAACCTCATCTCCAAGAACATCCTCGACCGTTGCGGGGTCACCTACCGCCAGGTCAGCATCACCGAGTAGGAGCCACGTATGGCAGAGACCCACAGCCACGAGCACGCCTGCGACGAGCTCGGCGTCCACATCCCCGTGGGCCAGGCGCCCGAGACCATGCCGGAGGAGGAGCTGCTCTACGACCTCTCCGACCTCTTCAAGGTCTTCTCCGACACCACGCGCATCAAGATCCTCTTCACCCTCATGGGCCGCGAGCTGTGCGTGGCCGACATCGCCGACGAGACGGGCACCACGCAGAGCGCCGTCTCGCACCAGCTGCGCACCCTAAAGCAGGCGCACCTCGTGAAGTTTGAGCGCGACGGCCGCAACATCGTGTATTCGCTGGCAGACGACCACGTCTACACCATGCTGAACGTCGGCCTCAGCCACATCTGCGAGTAGACGCTCCCCAAATTTCTCTATCTATTTGCATAGAGCCGTTGACATGTGAGCGACGGCTCATATAATCGTGTCAAGCTGGAGATATGAGCGAGTGTTCAGATGTTCAACCGGACAAGCCGCCGCCATAGCCAGCCATGATCATCTATAAGAGGGGCAACGCCCCCAAAGAGAAAGGCACCACCATGAAGAAGGCCTTCAAGCTCGACGAGATCGACTGCGCCAACTGCGCCCGTGAGCTCCAGGACGAGCTGGCCAAGCTCGAGGGCGTCCAGTCCGTCTCCGTCAACTTCATGACGCAGAAGCTCACCCTCGAGGCTGCCGATGACGAGTTCGATGCCGTCCTCGAGCGTGTCGTGGACTACACCGCCGAGGCCGAGCCCGACTGCGAGATCATCCGCTAGGCACGTATCCCGAGGGCCGGGCCAAGGCCCCATCCAGCGCAAAATTGCACGCTCGATTAGTTTTCCGGTGATTTAATTCCGACCAGATGAGTAGCCCCGTCTTATCGTTTTCAAAATCCGCAGGTAAACGAGTTGCGGCTTAAGAGACTACTTGGCAGAAAGCCAACAAAACACCGATAAACTCGCCGAGCGTGCATCGGGGGCGGCGCATCTGCGACTCCGGGCCCAAGGGGTCCCGCTGAGTTGTTTTAGGAGCTTCACATGGTTGCCAATAACACGGATAAGAAGAAAAAGAAGAAGCGCAAGAAGGAGTCGCAGGAGCATAAGCTCAAGCGCATTCTGGTTGCGTTGGCGATCTTCGTGGTCGTCTACGCGCTGGACGAGCTTGGCGTGCTCGCGAGCGCCTTTGGCGAGAAGGGCGGGCTCTACGTGAGCTTCGTGCTCTTCCTCGTACCGTTCTTCATCGCAGGCTACGATGTGCTGCAGAAGGCGTGGAACAACATCCGCCACGGCAAGGCCTTTGATGAGAGCTTCCTCATGGCGGTTGCCACCATCGGCGCGTTTGCCATGATCTTCTTCCCCGACACCGAGCCTCACATGGCCGAGGGCGCGGCCGTCATGCTCTTCTACCAGGTGGGCGAGCTCTTCCAGGCCTACGCCGTGGGCAAGAGCCGCAAGTCCATCGCCGCCATGATGGACATCGCGCCCGACTACGCCAACGTGGAGAACGCGGCCGGCGAGCTCGAGCAGGTCGACCCGGACGAGGTCAGCGTCGGCACCGTAATCGTGGTGAAGCCCGGCGAGCGCGTGCCCATCGACGGCACCATCTACGAGGGCACCACCCAGCTCGACACCGCCGCACTTACCGGCGAGTCTGTGCCCCGCCACGCCGAGGCAGGCGACGACGTCGTCTCTGGCTGCATTAACATGACCGGCCTCATCAAGGT
>CAVIES010000014.1:0-24473 GCA_963641675.1 Anaerovoracaceae bacterium | reverse complement strand
ACGTCGTCTCTGGCTGCATCAACATGACCGGCCTCATCAAGGTCAAGACCACCAAGCCCTTTGGCGAGTCCACCGTGAGCCGTATCCTCGAGCTCGTGGAGAACGCCAGCGAGAAGAAGGCGAAGACCGAGAACTTCATCACGCGTTTCGCCCGCGTCTACACGCCCGCCGTCACCGGATCGGCCGTGGCACTCGCCCTCATCGGCGGCCTCGTCACCGGCGCCTGGGCAGACTGGATCCTCCGCGGCCTCACCTTCCTCGTCGTCAGCTGCCCGTGCGCGCTCGTCATCAGCGTGCCGCTCAGCTTCTTCGGCGGCATCGGCGGTGCCTCGCGCATCGGCGTTCTCGTGAAGGGCTCCAACTACCTCGAGGCCCTCTCTGAGGTGGACACGGTCGTCTTTGACAAGACGGGCACCCTCACCAACGGCACCTTCAACGTCGTGGCCACCCACCCCGCAGAGGGCACGACCGAGGAGCAGCTGCTCGAGCTGGCCGCGCACGCCGAGAGCTTCTCCGACCACCCCATCGCGCTTTCCGTCAAGAACGCCTACGGCAAGGCCATCGACGCGCACCGCGTAAGCGAGGCCGGCGAGGAGAGCGGCCACGGCGTCTTTGCCAAGATCGACGGCCGCGAGGTCCTCGTGGGCAACGCTAAGCTCATGGCCGAGCACGCGATCGAGGCTCCCGCCTGCGACATCGTGGGCACCATCCTCCACGTCGCGGTGGAGGGCGCCTACGCCGGCCACATCGTTATCGCCGACGTCATCAAGCCCGACTCCGCCGAGGCCATCGCCAGCCTCAAAGCCGCCGGCATCCGCCGCACGGTCATGCTCACGGGCGACCGCGAGGAGGTCGCGGCAGACGTCGCAACCAAGCTCGGCCTCAGCGAGTACCACGCCCAGCTGCTGCCTGCCGACAAGGTGGAGCGCGTGGAGGCGCTGCTCGCGAGCGAGGACGGCAAGCACAAGCTCGCCTTCGTGGGCGACGGCATCAACGACGCACCCGTTCTCACCCGCGCCGACGTGGGCATCGCCATGGGCGCCATGGGCTCCGACGCCGCCATCGAGGCCGCCGACATCGTCCTCATGGACGACAAGCCCTCTAACATCGCCCGCGCCATGAAGGTGGCTCGCAAGACCATGCGCATCGTCTGGCAGAACATCGTCTTTGCCCTGGCCGTCAAGCTCATCATCCTGGTGCTTGCCGCCTTTGGCCTGGCCAACATGTGGCTCGCCGTCTTTGGCGACGTGGGCGTGGCCATCATCGCCATCCTGAACGCCATGCGTGCCATGCGCGTGAACGAGTAGGCGCCAGCGCGCATACGCAAACCAAACGAAGAGGGGCCCGCACGGAGCAAAGCCGTGCGGGCCCCTTCGCATCTAGAAGTTCGACGTCCCGTCGCCGAGGGCAGGCACGCGCCAGGTGCGCAGCGCCCGAACACACCCACGGCGCCAACCACCCCACCGCGGCAAAAGGATGCCCCCGTCGCGTGGGGTCACGGCGGGGGCGAAAGGAAGGAAGGTACTGTCATCTTTCCCTCGAGTGCTCGCTCAAACCACCGCGTGTGCAGCTTCACGCGGCCACCACGGCTTCGCCACGCCAGCGCCACAATGCAAACACCGCCCCTCCACACTTGGTTGAACCAAACGGAGGGGCGGTGCGTTTAGCAGCACTTATATGAGAGGCACGGGAAAAGCCCTAGGCAGTCTCGCCCTCGACCTCAACGAGCTCGATGTCGAAGTTGAGCGGCTTGCCAGCGAGCTCGTGGTTGGCGTCCACGACGATCTTGGCGGGCGTCACCTCAATCACGTGAGCCGGGACGAGCTGGCCCGCCGGGCCGCGCAGGCCCACCTGGTCGCCCACGGCGATGCGCTCCATGCCGAGGGCCTCCTCGCGACGCAGCGTGAAGACGAGCTGGTCGTCGTGCTCGCCATAGGCCTCCTTGGGAGCCAGGTGAACGGTCTTCTTCTCGCCGAGCTGCATGTCGGCCACGGCAAAGTCAAAGCCAGGGATCATCTGACCGGCGCCGCAGGTAAAGGCCAGCGGCTCGCCGCGGTCGTAGCTGCTGTCGAACTGGGTGCCGTCGTCGAGCGTGCCGCGATAGTGGCACTTGACCTTCTTTCCAACGTTAGACATGGGAACTCCCCTCTTGCCGCAAGCGGCGTCAAAGCCGCGGCGCCGCACGGGCAGCCTCGCGGCAGGTCATTCAAGCCCCGCTAGCATAGCA
The DNA here is from genome assembly GCA_963641675.1 of Anaerovoracaceae bacterium. Taxonomy (GTDB): domain Bacteria; phylum Actinomycetota; class Coriobacteriia; order Coriobacteriales; family Atopobiaceae; genus Parolsenella. The sequence continues at coordinate 22,246 of CAVIES010000014.1, read as the reverse complement.
TCTACGAGCGCTCGCGGGCTCAATCTGAACTCTCAAACCTCGAGATAATCAGCTCTTGGTATAGTAATTAGTTGCCTTTAAGAATCGAAAGGGGCCGCACATGTCCACTTCTCAGAAAATCGTCAAGGTAACCGGCTTCATCATGGTGCTCTTCGCGCTCTACTACCTGTTTGCGACCGGCACCCTCATCGCTGGCTTCGTCAACGCCACCGACGACAACACGCGCTCCGTCGCCGCGGCACTCGCGGGAGTTGCCGTCATCCACCTCGGCCTCTACGTCGCCTTCACGGTATTCGCCATCCGCGGCGCCAACACTCCGCGCAAGATCGGCGGCTACCGCGTCATCACGCTCATCGTTGCCGTGCTGAGCGCCATCAGCCTCGTCGTCAGCCTCGCGAACGGCGTCGAGTCGCTGCTCAAGTGGAGCGCCCTGCTTACTGTGGTACCCTTGGTCGTCTCCGTCGTGGGCTTCGTGAAGTCCAACGACATCAAGAAGATGGCCGAGAAATAAGAAGCACTCTGGGCTCGGGGAATAGCCCAGCGGCTTAATACAAGGAGGAAGAAATGCTTTTTGATGTTTGGAGCTCTAACACGGGCTTCCACTGGCTTGGTTGGGTGCTGGTCTTCTGCGGCCTCATCCTCGCCAACGAGATCGGCCGTCGCACCAAGGTCGGTGCCCTTCTCATCTTTGGCATCTGCCCGCTGCTGATGACCATCTACTGCGCCGCCATCGCCATCGGCGTGCGCACGGGCGCCGAGTGGGCGCTCACCAACCCCACCCACATCTACCAGAACAGCTGGTTCCACTACGCCAAGGTGTACGCGGCGCTCGCCGGCTGCTGGGGCTTCATCGCCATCAAGTACCAGTGGGGCAAGATCGGTAAGGCCCGTTGGTTCCGCGCCTACCCGTTCCTCATCGTCGCCATCAACATCATGATTGCCGTCTGCTCTGACTTCGAGAGCGCCTATCACTTCTTCGCCCTTGGCGAGAGCACCTGGGTGACCTCCGAGGGCGCCACCCAGCTCGCCGGCTGGAACAACGTCTTCAACGGCATCGCCGGCATCATCAACATCTTCTGCATGACCGGTTGGTGGAGCGTCTACGCCTCCAAGGATAAGAGCGACATGCTGTGGCCCGACATGACCTGGGTCTACATCATCGCCTATGACATCTGGAACTTCTGCTACACCTACAACTGCCTGCCCTCGCACTCTTGGTACTGCGGCTTTGCCCTGCTCCTGGCCCCCACCGTGGCCAACTTCTTCTGGAACAAGGGCGGCTGGATCCAGAACCGTGCCTTCACGCTGGCCATCTGGTGCATGTTCGCCCAGGTGTTCCCGTACTTCCAGGAGGAGTCCATCTTCGTGACGCACTCCAACCTCAACCCGACCGCCGCGACCGTCGTCTCCATCCTGGCCCTCATCGCCAACGTCGCTGCGATCATCTACATCGTCTACCGCGCCAAGAAGCTCGGCCGCAACCCCTACAAGCAGGATGTCTTTGAGGGCACCCGCGACTGGGAAGAGGCCACCGCTCGCCGCGGCGAGGTCGACTACGCCCACCAGGCCTAGTTGCCCTCAGTGCCCGGCACTGCCGGCGCAAGCACCAACCTCTGGGACCCGCCCTCGTGGCGGGTCCTTTTTTGTGGCGCGATTGAGCGCGGCGCGGCGCTTGGGTGGCCGAGTTCGAGAAGCTGCGCGATGCCCGAGTTGCCAAGTTCGAGCAGCCACGCGGACGCCCAGGTTACCAACTCCGGGCATCGCGGCCCAGATGCCCGCCATCTTCCAAACGCATTAACAATCGCACGCCTTAACGCCTATGCGGCCCAGCCAGTAGTAGGCTGTTCGGCAGACACAAGCGCAAAGGAGCACCCATGGCTTATCCCGTCTTTGACATGCACTGCGACACGGCAGACCGCCTTGCCTGGCAGTTCCTCTCGCCCGAGCTCAGGCACTGCATGGGCCACGACCAGTTTGACTACTACGGCCCCGGCGACGAGAAGGACCCGGCCGGTTGCCGCGACCTTGCCAAGAACCACTGCCACATCTCGCTGGAGAAGATCGGCTCCACGCCGTGGGCGCAGTGCTTTGCCTGCTTCGTGCCCGACGAGCTCACGCCCGAGCAGGCGGTGGGCTTCCACGACCAGATCTATGGCCACCTGCACGAACAGCTTGCCGCCAACGCCGGCCAAGTTGCCCGCATCGCCCATGCGGCAGAAATCCGCCCCGTGCTCGAGGGCGAGGGTGAGCCGCATGTGGCTGCCGTCCACACCATCGAGAACGCGCGCATGTTCGCCGCCGACCTCGGCCTGGTGGAGAAGTACGCCGCCGACGGCCTGCTCATGGCCTCCCTCAGCTGGAACGCGGCGGGCCCTCTCGCCAGCGGCCATGACACGCACGAGGGCCTCACCGCGGCAGGCCGCGAGGCCGTGGCCGAGATGGCGCGCCACCACGTGGCCATGGACGTATCGCACCTGAACGACGAGTGTTTTGCCGAGGTCGCGCACCTCACCGACGAGCCCCTCGTGGCGAGCCACTCCAACTCCCGTGCCATCTGCGGCCACAAGCGCAACCTCACCGACGAGCAGTTCTCAGAGATCCGCGACCGCGGCGGCGTCGTGGGCCTCAACTACTGCACGTACTTCCTTGTGGACGACGCGCGCGGCGAGGCAGGCGCGGCCATCACGTTCGAGCAGATCTGCGCCCACATCGAGCACTGGCTCGAGCTTGGCGGCGAGGACGTCGTGGCGCTTGGCGCCGACATGGATGGCGCTGACGTGCCCGCCGTGCTCGACGGTGCCAACATGGCCCCCGGCTTCCAGTCATATCTGGAGGGCCGCTTTGGCGCCGAGCTCACGCGCAAGCTCTGCTACGAGAACGCCCTCCACTTCTTCGAGGGCTACTGCGGCTAGGACCTACTCCCCCAGCAGTTCCAGCAGGGTGTCCTCAACCATCGTGCAGCGCTTGCAACGGGGTGCGAGGTCGAGCATCGTCTCGGCACAGGGGTCCATGAGGTAGGGGTGACCCACGGCCTCGAGCATCTCGCGGTCGTTCTCCGCGTCGCCAAAGGCCGCAATGTCGGCGAGGCCAATACCCAGCACGTCTGCGAGCTCGCGAATGGCCACGCCCTTGTTCACGCCGTCCATAATCATGTCCACCCAGAAGGTGCCCGAGGTAACCACGTGGCAGGTCTTGCCAAAGTGCTCGGTAAAGATCTGGTTCACCTCGGCGCTCTTCCCGGCCTCCACCATAAAGGCCACCTTGATCACAGGCTCGTTGATGTCCTCGGGACGCTCGATCTCGCATGCGTTCACGTTCGAGACGTCGCGCAGGTGGTGGATGAACTCCTGGTCGCTGCCGAGGGCATACGAGCGGCTCGCCGCGGAGACGAAGTACTTGACGCCAGGGATGCTCTCGGCCAGATGGCAGGCCTCCAAGGCGATCTCGCGGGGCATCACGTGCTCAACGAGGGTCTCGCCCTGCCAGATTACGAGTGCGCCGTTCTCGCAGAGATAACCGATTCGGTCGGCCACGGGGCCAAAGAGCTTCATCAAACTTGCGTGCGGCCTGCCACTCGCGGCCAGAAACAGACCACCCTCGTCGCAGACCCTCTCGATGATGGGATAAGCTTCCTTACGTACGCTTTTGCTGCCGTTGAGCAGGAGCGTACCGTCCAAATCGCTTGCAATGAGCTGGATGTTATCCGCAAGTCCCGTTGCCATATGCGCCCTTTCGTTATCAACGTAACCAACAGGACATTATACAGGCGCGGCGGCGGCACAAATGAGGGAGATGGCAGTATGTCAGGCAACACGCAGCCAGCCAAGAACGCAAATCTCCTCCCGGTCTTTGCACTCACACTCTCGGCCTTCATCTTCAACTGCTCGGAGAACATGCCCATCGGTCTCTTGAGCAACATAGCCGATTCGTTTGGCATCACCAGCGCGGCTGCTGGCTCCATGATCACCATCTACGCCACCGCGGTGCTCATCCTCTCAATCCCGCTCATGGTGGCCGCCTCACGCGTGCCCCCTCGCAAGCTCATCGTCGCAGTGGTCTGCCTCTTTGGCGTAGGCCAGGTCTGTACCGCGCTCTCCCCCACGTTCCCGCTACTTGTGGCCTCGCGCCTCATCGTCGCCTGCTCGCACTGCATCTTCTGGTCCGTCGCAGCGCCGTTCGCTGTCCGTACCGTCGACGAAGAGCATGCTTCCGCAGCCATTGGCATGGTGGCGGCGGGCCAATGCGTCGCCAGCGTCATCGGCATCCCCATCGGCCGCACCATCGGCACCATGTTTGGCTGGCGCGTCACGTTTGCCGTCATCGCCTGCCTCACCATCGCGGGCATCGCCATGCTCTTCCTAGTCTTTCCCAAGCTAGACACGGGCGAGAAGTTCTCCATGGCGCAGCTTCCCGTACTTGCAAAGAACAAGACCGTCCTCGGCGCCTACGTGCTCGTGGCCCTGCTCGTCATGGGCTACTACACCGCCTACTCCTATGTGGAGCCCTTCTTTACTCAGGTCGCAGGCCTCTCCGCCGGAACCATCACCATCTTGCTCGCTATCTTTGGTTTGGCGGGAATCTTTGGAAGTCACCTCTTTACGCAAATCTACGAGAAGACACGCAGCCACTTCCTCATCTGCTCTGCGGCCGGCATGGCACTTGCCCTCGCGCTCGTAGTTCCGCTCTCCGGATCGGTCGTAGGAGCCTTCGTACTCTGCATATTCTGGGGCACCGTGGCCGTGACTTTTAACGTCGCCTGCCAGAACGAGATCATCCGCGGCGCCGGCCAGAGCTGCTCGTCTGTGGCCATGGCCATCTTCGTCGCCGTCTATAACCTAGGCATCAGCGGCGGCTCGTTCATCGGCGGCCGCATCATCGCCGGACCCGGAATCGGCTATATCGGCTTTGTCGGCGCCATCATCGCCGCACTTGGCCTAGCATGGTGTGTCGTTAGGCTCATGCCGCAACTGCGTGCATCTGAATAGGAGAACCACCACATGAACCGTACCAAGATCGCCCAGCTCTACCGCGAGTCCGAGACCCTCGGCGGCCAGAGCGTCACCGTTGCCGGTTGGACCAAGTCCGTCCGCGACATGAAGAACTTCGGCTTCGTCACCCTGAACGACGGCAGCTGCTTCGCCGACCTGCAGGTCGTCATGAACCGCGAGACGCTCGCCAACTACGACGAAATCAGCCATCTCTCCGGCTACAACGCCCTCGTCTGCACGGGCACGCTCAAGCTCACGCCCGATGCCCAGCAGCCCTTCGAGCTCACGGCCGAGACCATCACGGTCGAGGGCACCTGCGCGGCCGACTATCCGCTGCAGAAGAAGCGTGCCACGGTCGAGTTCCTGCGCACCCAGCAGCACCTCCGCCCGCGCACGAACCTCTTCCGCGCCGTCTTCCGCGTGCGCTCCACCGCCGCCGCGGCCATCCACGAGTTCTTCCAGGGCCAGGGCTTCCTCTACCTCAACACGCCCATCATCACCACGAGCGACTGCGAGGGCGCCGGTGAGATGTTCAACGTGACCACCATCGACCCGAAGAACCCGCCGCTGGTGAGCGCCGAGCAGGCCGCCGCCAGCAACGGCGAGCTTACCGAGGGCGACATCGACTGGAGCCAAGACTTCTTCGGCAAGCACGCCAGCCTCACCGTCTCCGGCCAGCTCAACGCCGAGAACTTCGCCATGGCCTTTGGCGACGTCTACACCTTTGGCCCCACCTTCCGCGCCGAGAACTCCAATACCACGCGCCACGCGGCCGAGTTCTGGATGATGGAGCCCGAGATGGCCTTCGCCGACCTCAACGACTACATGGACAACGCCGAGGCCATGCTCAAGTACGTCATCCGCGCCGTCATGGAGCGCTGCCCCGACGAGCTCGCCATGCTCAACAAGTTCGTCGACAAGGGCCTGCTCGAGCGCCTCGAGCACGTCGCCAGCTCCGACTTTGCCCGCGTCACCTACACCGAGGCCGTCGAGATCCTCGAGAAGGCCGTTGCCGACGGCCACAAGTTCGACTACCCCGTGAGCTGGGGCATCGACCTGCAGACCGAGCACGAGCGCTTCCTTACCGAGGAGCACTTCAAGCGCCCGACCTTCGTCACCGACTACCCGGCAGAGATCAAGGCCTTCTACATGCGCGCCAACGACGATGGCAAGACCGTCGCCGCCGCCGACTGCCTCGTTCCCGGCATCGGCGAGATCATCGGCGGCTCCCAGCGCGAGGAGCGCCTCGACGTCCTCGAGCGCCGCATCAACGAGCTTGGCATGAACCCCGAGCAGTACAAGTACTACCTCGACCTGCGCCGCTATGGCTCTTGCAAGCACTCCGGCTATGGCATGGGCTTTGAGCGCCTCGTGATGTACCTCACCGGCGTTGGCAACATCCGCGACGTCATTCCGCACCCGCGCACCGTGGGTAACGCTGAGTTCTAATCACTACCTGATAGAGCTTACTGATCCCTTTTTACACGAATGAAGGGGAGGACAGGCTTTAGCCTTTCCTCCCCTTCGCTTCGCTACTTGGCTGTGGCTCTGGAGATCGCAATCGCTAGGATACCCACTGCTGCCAGGATCAGGGTTGTTTGCTGGTTGTCGCCCGTTGCGGGGAGGGCTGGGGTTTCGTCAGACTCGCTTTGCTTGTCTGACTCTGGCTTTGCATCCTCATCCTGGCCTGAGTCTTGGTCGGGGTCCGCATCAGGGTCTGTCTCAGGCTCCGGTGTCGGGTCAGGATCCGGGTCCGGGTCTGGGTCGGGATCTGGCTGCGGTTCTGGATCTGGATCCGGGTCAGGGTCGGGAGTCGGCTCTGGATCCGGTTCGGGCTCAGGGTCGGGGTCCGGGTCGGGAGTTGGCGTCACTTGCTTGGTCCACTTGGCCGCGAGCGTGATGTCAGAGCTCACTGAGGTCGCGCTGAAGTCGAAGTCCTTGCCGTCGAGCTGCCAGCCGGCAAAGTCGTAGCCCTCGCGTGTTGGCTCGCCAGTCGGCTGCGAGGCATAGCCACCGTCCACCACCTCCTGGGAGGCGATGCTGCCGGTGCCGCCGTTCAGGTCAAAGCTGACCGTGTGGATCTTCTTCCAGCCGGCGTAGATGGTGCGCGAGGAATCGACCTGCGTGCTCCAGTCGTAGGCCGTCTCGCAAACTTCGTCTGCAAACCAGCCGGTAAATACGTAGCCCGTACGCCCTGGGTCTGTCTCGGGCTTGGTGGCGGCACCGCCCTCCTTCACCTGCTGGGTGGCAATCACGGTCCCGTCAGGCCAGCAGAGCGTTACCTCGTAATAGGTTGGCTGCGGCTCGGGTTTTGGATCCGGATCTGGGTCGGGCTCCGGATCGGTCTTCTTCTCAGTCCACGAGGCGGTAAGCGTCGCGTCTTCGTCAAACACCGTGGCGGTGCTCGCCATTGTGCCGTCCGAGAGCAGCCAGCCGGCAAAGTCATAGCCATCGCGCGTGGGCTCGGGCAGCTCGCTTAGCGTGCCAGTCTCTGAGGTCTGGGCGGTCTTTGTGGTCTCGCCATCTGCAAAGGCGCCCTCGCCCGCATCGAAAGTGATGGTGTGGATAGACCTCTTTGCGAGGTAGACATAGCCGTTTTCCCTGACGATCGTCCAGGTGGGGTCGTCTGACGAGAAGACCTCGGCATACGCGTCGCCAATCTCCGCAATCGCATCCGTGGTGGCCGTAACGCGCCTTCTCGTCCCCTCCTGTTCAAAGCTCGCGACGGCGGTGACGCCGATCCTGCTGTTCGCGCTCAGGTAGCCTTGGCTCGAGCCCGAGTTCACCCACTGGCCACGGCCCAGGTTGAAGTTGTTCTCAACCGAGCCACCCACGCCCTTCGTGTTGCCGTCAATGACCACCGTCTGGTAGAACATCTGCTGCTCAGCGGCGACGCTTTCGTCTGGGGTATTGCCAGAGTAAAGACCGCCGCCATCGCCGCCCTCGCCGGCGCCGCAGGCGTTGCCGGTAATGCTCACATTGCAGAGGGCGAGCTTGCCCTTGTAGTAGATGCCGCCGCCCTTGCCATTCTCCTGTGCGGCGACGCTGTTGCCCGCAATGCTGCCCGTGCCATCGGACGAGGTGACGGTGAGCTCGGAGGTCGGGGTGTCGCTGTCCGGGCTGTCGGTGTAGACGCCGCCACCCCTGGCGTACTGGACCTCGCACGAGGCGGTGTTGTTGCAGATGGAAGAGCCGCCCTCGAGCCTAACGATGACGTTTGAGCCCATGTTGTAGAGGCCACCGCCGCAGCCCTCGCCGCAGCCCGAGTTCGATGTGCTGGCAGACTCGCCCGAGAGCGTGTCGACAGCGCTGTTGCTCTCGACGTTCGCGGTCGTAAGCTCCAGACACACATTCGACTCGAGGCAAACGCCGCCCCCGCGCTTCGCCGTGTTCGTAGAAATGCCCGAGTTCGTAAGAGTGACAGTGCCCTCGTTCACGACATAGAGGCCGCCGCCCCTAGGGGCGGAGTTCTTGGTAAAGCTCGAATCCTCAATGCTTGCCTTTGTGCCCGAACCGCCCACACAGACGGCACCGCCACGCGAGGCGGAGGAGTTCGAGGTAAAGCTGCACTGCTTGATCGTAAGGGTGCAACCCTCATTGCTAACGTACACGGGCGCAGAGCCTACGTGAGAGATATTCGAGGCGACGGCGCAGTTGGCAAGCTTGACCGTATCGTTAGCCGAAAGGGCGCATATTGCGGCGCCGCCAATGGAGTCACTCGAACTTGTGCCAGATTCGTTTTTGCTGATGGTGACATTGGAGAAGGAGAACTCCTGCTTGGTGCTGCCAGAATAGATGCCGCCGCCCGCGCCGCCAGCCTTGTTGCCGCAAAGTTCGGTGCTGACGTCACTTTCCTCCGCACCTTCCATCGTAAAGACGCCCTTGTAGGTGTAGAGGTAGATTCCGCCGCCCTTGTCCTGGGCGACGTTGTCGTTCACCTTCGAGTTCTTGATGCTCAGCGTCTGGCTGGCCTTGTAGTAGATACCGCCGCCGGAAGTGGCCCAGTTGCTACTGACCTCGCTGTTATCGAGAATCGCCAGCTTGGCCGTAGAATCATCGACGACGTAGATTCCGCCGCCGTATTTCTCTGCGTGGTTCTTCACCACGTGGCTTCGAACTAGTTCCAGTTTGCATCCCGACTTAAAGACGCCTATGCCGCCGCCGCATCCGTGCGCATCGAGGTACTCATCCGAAAGATTGCCCGCGATGGTCGTATCGTAGATGTAGGCCTCGCAGTCTTCTTCGGTAAGTGAGATGCCTCCCGAGCTTTTCACGCTATCCGTTGCACCGCCGGTGATGAGCCCGCCTGTGATAGACGAAGTTCCGCTCTCGTCATAGTCCCAAAACAGGCCATTGTCGACGTCCTTGCCCTTGTGGACATAGGAAGCTTCATCTAGGTTGCTCGAGCCATAGAGGTAGAGCTTGGCCCCCTTTTTGAGGGTGATGACGTCTCCCTTGCCCTCCGCGTACCACTGGTCACCGTAGCTCAGGGCCTTGTCGCGGTTGATCATGTGGCCGTGCAGGTTCAGCGTGAGCTCGATGTTGCTCGGCACCTCGATTTGCCCATAGGCCTTGGTGTTCCAGTCGCAGAAGAGGTCGATCTGGACCTTGGTCTCCTGCATCTTGTTGTTCTTGGTGGAGACCATGTCGTCGAAGGCGCTCATGAGGTCGCTTATGCTCGACGAGTAGTAGGTACGCGGGTAGTTGCCGCTGGGGCAGCTCACGCTGCCGACCGAGTCATCGGATTTCGTCGTGCTGTAGGCAAGCGCCTGATGCGGGAACGCGAGCATGGCGGCAAACGCCATTGCAAGCATGACGACAGGCGTGACAACGCCGTGCAGCGAATAGCGACCGGATGGATTGGGCACGGGCTTTCCTCAAAATGCAAAGTCTGCGCCAAGGCAGACAAACAGGCAGGTAGTCGCTCAAATTATACCAGCAGGCAAAGAGCCGCCCGCAGACACCACAAAGGCAGCCCGAGGGCCTCCAAATACGTCTGCCCGTACAAAGGCGGCCCCTCGCTCGGACGCCCAAATGCCCCTCAAAATACCCCAGGCCCGTGCAACCTGTTGGGTTACACGGGCCTGGAAAAGGGGGCGTTATGAAAACGCTTGAGTTACCTGCCTACTGGAGGAAGTAACCAATTGCCTCGAGCGCTTCGTCGAGGATACCGGCGGCGTTCTGCTCGGCGTAGTCATCGGCAGTGATGACGAGCACCTTGCGTGCTCCGGCGTCGACGAAGCCTTCCTTGGCGTAGCCGACCTGCGGGCCGAGAAGGACAACGTCGCTCTCGGCAAGGTGGTCGGTGGCCTCGCTCACGGGCACAGAGACGATGTCGACGTCTGCGAGGTTCATGTCCTCGACGGCGCCGCGCATCTTGGCAACGAGCAGGCCCGTGGTGATGCTCGAGTTGCAGCAGACCAGAATCTTCTTCATGGTTGCTATCCTCTCAGGAAGGGGTGGCCCCTGCCTTCAGGGCGAAGGCAGGGGCCTAGGGGGGCAGGGAGGGTTACTACTTCTTCTGAACGTACTTGAGGCAGTCGAGCGAGACGGCGGCGAGGATGATGACGCCGGAGAACACGAACTGTAGGTTGGTGTCGATGCCCAGAATGGTGAGGGCGTAGGTGAGCGTGGTGAAGATCAGAACGCCAACCGCGACGCCGCTGATCTTACCGATGCCGCCGGAGAAGGAGACGCCGCCGACCACGCAGGCCGCGATGGCGTCCATGTCCCAGCCCTGGCCGTAAGCGGCGGAGCCGGAGCCGACCATGCGCTGGCACTCGAGCCAGTCACCGAAGCCGTAGAGGATGCCGGCGAGGACGAAGGCGCCGATGGTGATGGCGAAGACGTTGATGCCGGAGACGGCAGCGGCCTCAGAGTTGCCACCAACGGCGAAGAGGCTCTTGCCGAAGGTCGTCTTGTTCCAGATGAACCAAACGATGGCGACCGCAGCGGCGGCCCAGAGAATAATCGTCGGGAAGCCACCGATCTTGGGGATGAACATGTTCGGGATGGAGGCCTCGATGGCACCGAAGGAGACGCCCTTGGTGGCGTAGGTCACGAGACCGAAGATGATGAGCATGTTCGCCATCGTGGAGATGAACGGGTGCATCTTAAAGCGTGCCATGAAGAAGCCGGCGATGGTGGTGAACAGCGTCGTCAGGCAGACGCAGACCACGAGGGCCAGGATGGCGCGAGCGGCAACGGGCATGCCGGTGAAGTCGAAGACGACGCCGAAGACGGAACCGGTGTTGACGCCCTGGTGCATGATGATCGTGGCAGCGGTCATGCCCATGCCGACCATACGGCCGATGGAAAGGTCAGTACCGCCAAGCAGGAGCAGGCCGGCAACGCCAAGGGCGTAGAACATACGCGGGGAAGCCTGCTGCAAGATGTTCAGGATGTTCTGGTAGGTGAGCAGCTGCGTGTTCTTGACGATCGGGGCGGCGCAGCAAAGAGCGATGAAGACCAGAAGAATGACGATGTAGAGGCCGTTCTTAAGGAAGAAGTCGCGGGTGTTGAACGTGTAAACGTAGTTCTCGCGCTTCTGGGCCTGCTTCTCTGCAAAGGTGAACTTGCCCAGGCGAAGCATATCGAGCATGTGGTAGCGATAGCTAAAGGCCTCGTGCTGACGGTCCTTGATAGCCTGGACCTGGTTCTGGTAGGTGACCTTGGCGTCGAACTGCTTGTTCTTGTAGATGTAGTTCTCTTCCTTGATCTCCCTCTGGTCCTGCATGAAGGAGACGGTCTTCTTGTGGCTCTCCTCGAGCTGCTTCAGGGCCTTCTCGTAATCGATCTTGGCCTGGGTCTTGGCGACGGCGCAGCTCTCCTTGACCTTGCTGTAGTAGTCGGCCTCGAAGTGCTCATTGAGGTAGCCCTCAGCATCCTTGATAAGGGCGCTGACCTTATCCTTGTTGGCGGCCTCGACCTTCTTGGCCTCTTCCATCTGGGCCTTGTACTCGGCAACGGCCTGGGCACGCTCGGTCTTGGTGAGGACGTGGTCGTTCTTGGCAGCGTCAATGGCGGTCTGCAGGGCAACGACACGGGTGGTGCCGTCGGCGCGCAGTTCGTCGACCTGCTTCTGAATGTTGTTTACATACTCGTCGATCGGCTGGATGAGTTTGGTCTCATCCTCGACCGAGAGCATCTTTCCGCTTTCTGCGGCCATGTGATCAGACTCCCTCCGGTTACAGGTACTTCGCGCTCAGGCGGAGCAGCTCTTCTTGGTTGGTCTCGGACGTGTTGACGATGCCAGCGAGCTGGCCGTTGGACATGACACCAATGCGGTTGGTGATGCCAAGGATCTCGGGCATCTCGGAGGAAACCACGATGATGGTCTTGCCCTCCTTGGCCATCTTGATGATGAGCTCGTAGATCTCGTACTTAGCACCGACGTCGATGCCACGAGTGGGCTCGTCCATCATGAAGACCTGCGGCGAGCGCTCAAGCCACTTGCCGAAGATGACCTTCTGCTGGTTGCCACCAGAAAGCGCCGAGATCATGTCGTCCGCACCCATGCACTTGGTGTTCATGGTCTTGATCTCGTTGTTGGTGGCACGAACCATCTTGTCGCTGGAGAGGTACAGGCCGTTGTTGGACTTGTACTGGTTGAGGTTTGCGACCGTGGTGTTGAACGTCAGGTCACCCTTGAGGAACAGGCCGTTAGCCTTGCGCTCCTCGGTGATGAGGGCGAAGCCGTGGTCCATGGCCTCCTTGGCGTTCTCGAAGTTCATCAGGCGGTCACGGAAGTACACGCGGCCGGCGGCACGAGTACGGATGCCAAAGATCGTCTCGAGCAGCTCGGTGCGGCCAGCACCCACCAGGCCGTAGAGGCCAAAGATCTCGCCCTTGTTTACCTCGAAGGTGATGTCCTTCAGGTGCGGCTCGAACTTGGTGGAAAGGTGCTGGATAGAAAGGATCGGCTCACCCGGCTCGTTGTCAACGGGCGGGAAGCGGTTATCAAGCGAGCGACCGACCATTGCGGCGATCAGCTCGTTCATATTCGTCTCATCGGTGCGCTTGGTCATGACGAGGTTGCCGTCACGAAGAACGGAGACGTCGTCGCAGATCTCGAAGATCTCGTCCATCTTGTGGGAGATGTAGACCAGCGCGATGCCCTGCTCCTTGAGCATGCGCATCATCTTGAAGAGCTTCTCGACCTCCTGGGCCATAAGCGAGGACGTCGGCTCGTCGAGCACGATGACCTTCGCGTTGTACGAGATGGCCTTGGCGATCTCGCACATCTGGCGCTGGGAGACGCTCATCGTCTTCATCGGCTGGGTGAGGTCAACCGTCATGCCGAGGCGGCGGAACAGAGCGGAGGCCTCCCTCTTCATGCGGCCCTCATCGACGACGCCTGCGGCGTTCTTCGGGTAGCGGCCCAGATACAGGTTGTCGATGACGTTGCGCTCCAGGCACTGGTTGAGCTCCTGGTGCACCATTGCGATGCCGTTTTCGAGGGCATCCTTCGGGCCGGAGAAGCTCACTTCCTTGCCGTCGAGGACAATCGTGCCCTCGTCCTTCTGATACGTGCCAAACAGGCACTTCATCATGGTGGACTTGCCGGCGCCGTTCTCGCCCATAAGGCCCATTACGGTGCCACGTCGAACGTTCAGCGTAATGTGGTCGAGGACCCTGTTACGTCCGAACGACTTGCTCATGCCCTGAATTTGAAGGACGTAATCGTCTTGCGTATCCGCCATTTTGATCACCCCTCTTTTACCCCTCGAAATTGATAACGTACTCATTTTCGAACATTTGAAAGGCCAGGGAGAGGGCTTGCCCCTCCCTGGCCTCTTTGCACCTGTTACTCGCAGGCGCCTTTACCTAACTTAGGCCAGCAGCGAGGTGTAGGAAGAACCGTTGTCGGTCTTCACCATGTTGATGGCGAAGGCGTCGTACTGGTCCGGGTTGCCGAGACGGTTGGTGATGTTGGACTCCGTCTGGCCGTCGCCGCCGATGTACTCGACCTCAAGGTTGAGGAGGTCGTCATACTTCTCGAGGAGCGGCTGGTAGGTGGCGGACAGGAAGTTGTCGGCCGCGTTGTAGATGTCCAGCCAGACCTTCTTGGAGGGCGACTTCTCGGAGTCGAGCTGAGACTGGGCGGTCTCGTAGAGAGCCGTGGCGTCGGCGAACTGGTCGGCGTTGTCGGCGGTGACGGCGAGGTTCATGGCGTAGTAGGAGCGCTCGTCCTCGCTGTACTTGAAGTCGTCAGAGGAGAGGACGTTGCCAGCGTCGTCGGCGGTGCCGATGCCGGTGTCGATGTCGACGCCGTCAAGGCAGTTGCGGAGCAGACGGAGGGTCAGGTAAGCCTGGACGGCCGGGTTCTGGGAGATGGTTCCGCCGTAGCCCTCGGAGATGGCGGCAACAGCGTCGCTGTTGGCGTCGTAGCCGAAGGTCGGGACCTTGTTCTCCTTGGACCAGGCGTTGAACATGGCCATGCCCATGCCGTCGTTGTTGGAGACGATGACGTCGATCTGGTCGCCGAAAGAGGAAGCCCAGGAGCTGAGGGCGTTACCGGCGGTAGCGGCATCCCAGGTGGCGCCGGCGGAGTTCTTCATCTCCTGAGAGGCGAGCTCACGGACGATGTACTTCTTGCCGTTGACCTCGAGCTCGCCGTCCTGGACGACGGTGGCGGAGCCGTCGGTGTTGGTGCCGGCGGCCTCGGAGATGATGGCGCCGTCCTGCTCGACAGCGGTGCCGAGGGCCTTACGGCAGCCACGGGTACGGGCGATGGAGTCGTTGTGGCCCACATCACCGATGGCGAGGACGTAGCCGATGACGCCGTCGCCGTTGCGGTCGATGGTGTCGATGTTGTTCTTGATGTACTCGACGACCATCTCACCCTCGAGCTCGCCGCCCTGAGTGGCGTCGAAGCCGACGTAGTAGGTGCTGTCGTTCCAGTTGAGGGTCGTCATGTCGAGCTCACCGGTGGAGCTGTTGGACGGCTGGCGGTTGTAGAAGACAACCGGCTTGGCAGCGTTGCCCGTAGCCTCAGAGGAGCTGTCGCTGCTGGAGGAGGAATCGCTGCTGCCACCGCAGCCAACGAGAGAACCAGCGGCAACGGCGCCGAGGCCAAGGCCAGCGGCCTGGACGAACTTACGACGAGTGATAGCCATAATGAAACTCCCTTTCCCTTTTTAGCGCGCCTTCCCCGCGCTTGCTTACTATCTGTGGGACGCATCCCACGTGGTGCTGTAAGTGAGGCCCGCAATGCGGAGGTTGACCACTTCCCAGCGACCATTCGTTGAGTACGTTAACATCACGTCCGTGAAACAAACCCGAAACCGAGCCGGAGGAACTGCGAACGGTTGCCATGGCGGCGCGGACGGTAGTTTTAGAGGGCCAGCTGCAACGAAAACTTGAAAGCGAAAGGCCCCTCCGGATTGCTCCAAAGGGGCCTTTTGAGAAACGGTTAGCGTAGCTACGCAGGGGTTTTCTCATTTGTCTTGCCTTTTGACAAATGTTGTCACCCGCGATTTTCAGCGAAAACGATTGCGTTTAAGGGATGCCTAGCCAAGCGCGATCTCGTCGATCTTGGCCAGCTCCTCGTCGCTGAATTCGCAGTTCTCGAGCGCCTTGATGTTGTCGAGAATCTGCTGCGGGCGGCTGGCGCCGATGAGGACGCTCGTGATCTGGGGGTCGCGCAACTGCCAGGCAAGCGCCATCTCGGCCAAGCTCTGGCCGCGGCTCTGAGCCACCTCGTTGAGCGCCACGATCTTGGCGTGCTTCTCGGGCGTGAGGGCGTCGGACTTGAGGTAGCGAGGGTCGTGCGCCATGCGCGAGTCGGCCGGAACGCCCTCGAGGTAGCGGTTGGTGAGCAGGCCCTGCGCCAGCGGCGAGAACGTGATGATGCCGCGGCCGAGCTCGGCCGTTGCGGCCTTGGAGCCGTCGTCAGCGATGCCGCGATCGAAGATGTTGTAGCGGTACTGGTTGATGACGTAGGGGCAGTGGCACTCTTCCAGGATCTTCACGGCCTCGCGAAGCGTCGGCTCGTCGTAGCGCGAAAGGCCGACGTAGAGGGCCTTGCCCTGCTCGACGATGCTCGCAAGGGCACCCATGGTCTCGTGAAGCGGGGTCTCCGGATCCATGCGGTGGTGGTAGAAGATGTCCACGTAGTCGAGCCCCATGCGCTCAAGGCTCTGGTCGATGGAGGCCATGAGGTACTTGCGGCTGCCGTGGTCTCCGTAGGGGCCGGGCCACATGTCGTAGCCCGCCTTGGTGGAGATGATCATTTCGTCGCGATAGGGGCTGAGGTAGTCCTTCAAGAGCTTGCCGAAGTTGCGCTCGGCCTCGCCGTAGTGAGGGCCGTAGTTGTTAGCGAGGTCGAAGTGCGTGATGCCGTTGTCAAAGGCAGTGAGGGCAATATCGGCCATCTGCGAATAGGGCGTGAGCTCGCCAAAGTTGTGCCAGAGGCCGAGGCTCACGGCCGGCAGCTTGAGGCCGGAGTTGCCGCAACGGCGGTAGCTCATGGTGTCGTAGCGGCTCTCCGCCGCGAGATAGGTCTTGCGGAAATCTGGCATGGGTCTCTCCCCTGTTCTTAGTTGCATGTCTGTTTGGGCACGGCGCACGGCCGCCCCTCCCCTGCCGAGTGTACGGCCGGCGACGAGGCAAGGCGTCTAACTTTTGGATGGAACGGGCGAGCGGTTGGTCGGGGCGCAGCGGGAGCCGTGAGCCAAGACGTGCGGCGCGGCCAGGCGCAAAACGAACGGGGCCAGCGCCGCAGCGCAGCACGGCCTAGCGGCGGGCCTCTCCCACAGAACCGCGCTTGATGAGCTGGCCCGGGATGCGGATCGCCACGATGCCTCCGAGCGCATCCTCGGTGGGAATGGCGTACTCAAAGGCGGTGGCGCCGCGCTTGGCCATGTCAAAGCGCACGGTGGTGAGCTCGTTTTGCGGCACGTAGCCAGAGAGTGAGTCGTCAATGCCGACGACGCTCACATCATCGGGCACGGAAAGGCCGTGCTCGCGGAGGGCATAGAGGGCACCGTTGGCCATCTGGTCGTTGGCGGCGTAGATGGCCGTGAAGTCGTCGCCGCGCTCGATCATGCGGCAGCAGATGTCGTAGCCGCTCTTTGCCGTCCAGTCGCCGCGGATAGGTTCGGCGATCTCCAGGCCCTTCTCGCGCAGGAAGTCTGACCAACCGGCCTGACGGAAGGCCTCGTCCACCGAGACCTCGGGGCCGGCGATGTAGCGGATCTTGCGGTGGCCGTACTCATAGAGGTGCTCCATCACCATGGTGGAGCAGCCGTACTGGTCGGAATCGACCGTGCTGCAGCGCGGGTGGGCGTACATGGTCACGAGCACGGTGGGCAGGCCGGCGAGCGGGGTGAACTCCTCAAAGTCGGGCGCCAGGCGGCTCATACCGAGGATGACGCCATCCACCGGCAGGGCTGACATGGAGCGCACAGCCTCACCGAGCGACCACTTGTCAGACTTGCTCACCTCAAAGAGGGTCACGGCGTAGTTGTGCTTGCGGGCGGCGCCGGTGATGGCATCGAGCATGAAGAGGTTTCCGAACTCGGTGATGTCATTCACGCAGAGGCCCACAGAGCGGTACTTGCCGTCGCGCAGTGAGCGGCCGGCGTAGCTCACACGGAAGCCCAGCTCGTCCATGGCGGCCTGCACGCGCTTGCGGGTGCGCTCGCTCACGTTGGGCATGTTGTTGGCAACGCGCGAGACCGTCTGCTGCGAGACGCCGGCCACGCGGGCGACGTCTGCCATGGAGACCGAGCGCGAGGCGGGAAGGGTGCCTTCCACCTCTGTGCTGTTGTTTAAAGACACAAAACCCACCGCCTCACCAAGCATCAATTGTTTACGTACTCATAATAGCCGTTCGATTTCGGCCGTCTTTTGCGCCCGCGTTCCGAATGCCGTTCGCACCGATTTTTCGTCCGGTCGGGGAACACTGTGTGAATTTATCCACAAACGCAATGAGTACGTTAACATTATTCACGGCCATCCTGGGTGGGTTCTGCGCGCATGTCGCTGTAACGTGGCGTACCGTTCGCAACCCACGCGCTATAGCTGCAGGTGAAAGGCAGGTTATGGAAAACGTAAAGCCTTTTGGCAATGCCCCCGACGGCACGCCGGTGAATGTCTACGTACTCAGCTGCGCAGGCGTGACGGTGCGCGTCATGGACTTTGGCGCCACCCTCCTGGGAGTTGACGCCCCCGACCGCGAGGGCAACGTGGCAGACCTCGTGCTTGGCTATGACAAGCTCGAGGGTTACTTCGTAGACCCTGCCTTCTACGGCTGCTCGGTGGGCCCCTCCGCCAACCGCACGGAAGACGCAGAGCTCACCATCGCCGGCACCGTCTACCACCTGGCCAAAAACGACGGGCCGGACAACCGCAACAACAACCACACCGACTTTGACCACGGCCTTCACAAGTGCGTGTGGGAGGCCGCGCCCGCAGATGACGGCACCTCCTGCACGTTCACCTACCACGCCACGGACGGCCAGTGGGGCCTTCCCGGCAACCGCACGTTCACGGCCACCTACTCCCTCTCCCCCTCGGAGAAGGGCGGCGTGACGCTTACGCTCACGTATAGGTGCGAGACCGACGCCGAGACTTACGTGAACATGACGGCCCACACCTATTGGAACCTCGCCGGGCACGGCTCGGGCCTCGCGCTCGATCAGGTCGCGTGCGTGAACGCCGAGCACTACCTGCCGCTTCGCGATGACAACGTCTCTCTGGGCGAGGTGGCCGAGGTCGCGGGCACCCCGTTCGACTTCCGCCGCCCCAAGGCGCTTGGCGCCGACATCCACGATGAGAACGCCCAGCTTGCGCAGGGTCGCGGCTACGACCACTGCTTCTGCGTCGACGGCTACGAGGAGGGCGCAGGCCCTCGCCCGGCCTTCCATGCGGAGGACCCCGCAAGCGGCCGCACGCTCGACGTCTCCATCAACACGCCCGGCGCGCACCTCTACACAGGCAACTGGCTTGACGACAAGTGCGCCAAGGACGGCGCCACCTACACGCCCAACTGCGGCTTTGCCTTTGAGCCCGAGTACTGGCCCAACAACAACCGCCACGCAGACTGGGTGCACCCCGTGTGCACGCCCGAGCACCCCTACGAGCAAAGAATCATCTACCGCCTCTCCGTCACGGAGGACTAAGCGGCCCGCGGGCCCGGACCCGCACGCAAGACCCGCAGGCCAGAGCCTGCATACGCACGGCAACACACACGCCACCACGGCGTGAAAAAGGGAGAAGGAACGCACCATCAGGTGCACGGAGAAAGGAAGACGAATGGACACGTCCGTTTGCCCCGAGCTCCTCGCTCACGTAACAGAGATCTTCGAGGGCACCTTTGGCCCCATCGGCGACAAGAAGGTCCTCTACATCCACGCGCCCGGCCGCTCTGAGGTTGCCGGCAACCACACCGACCACGAGGGTGGCCACGTCATCGCCGCCTCGCTCGACGTCTCCATCGACGGCATCGCCGTGGCCAACGGCACCAACACGGTGAAGATGGTCTCTGAGGGCCACCACAGCTGCATGGTCGAGCTCTCCTCGCTCGAGGTGAACGAGCGCGAGGCCGGCGACACCGAGAGCCTCATCCGCGGCATGGCCGCCGAGGTCGTCGCCAACGGCGGCACGCCTTCCGGCTTTGACATCGCCTTCACCTCCAGCGTGCCCTCGGGCGGCGGCCTTTCCAGCTCGGCCGCCATGGAGGCCGCGCTCGGCCGTGCCATGGAGGTCTTCTGGGGTGCCACGCCGGCAAGCCCGGTGGAGCTCGCCAAGATGAGCCAGCGCGTCGAGAACAACTACTACGGAAAGCCCTGTGGCCTCATGGACCAGGCTGCCGTGTGCCTGGGCGGCCTTGCGTTCATGAACTTCGAGGACGCCGAGAACCCCGCCACCGAGAAGCTCGAGCTCGACTTTGAGGACCACGGTTACGCCCTCGTGCTCGTGAAAGTGGGTGCCGACCACGTCGCCTCCACCGACGACTACGCCGCCGTGCCCGCCGAGATGCAGGCCATCGCCGCAAAGCTCGGCCACAAGCGCCTCTGCGAGTGCGACCCCGCCGAGTTTGACGCCCGCGTCCCCGAGTTCAAGGCCGAGTTCGGTGACCGCGCCGTCATGCGCTGCGTGCACTACTGGTACGAGAACGGCCTGGTCGACCGTCGCTGGGAGGCTCTCAAGGCCGGCGACGTGGAGAAGTTCGTCGAGCTCCACCGCGCGAGCAGCGCGAGCTCCGCGATGTATCTGCAGAACGTCGTCGCCAATCTCGGCCCCGATCAGCCCTCGATGTACGCGCTCGCCTTGGCCGAGCACATCCTGAACGGCCACGGCGGCGCCCGCATCCACGGCGGCGGCTTTGGCGGCACCATCCAGGCCTTCGTCCCGCTGGAGAAGGTCGACGAGTTCTGCGAGAAGATGGACGCGTGGCTGGGCGAGGGTTCCTGCCGCCGTTACAAGGTCACCGACAAGGGGGCGTACGCCGAATGGCTGTAAGCGCTACTGAACTCCGCGACGCCGCACAGGCGCTCGTAACCTACGCCGCCGCACAAGGCCTGCAAGAGCCCGGCGACCGCGTGTGGTCGTACAACGCAATCCTGGAGTGCGCCGGCGCCTTTGGCCCCGCACCTGCCGAGGAGTGGGTGCTTGACGAGGACGAGCCCGTGGCCAGCCCCAGCTTCGACCTCGACGCCGCACTCGCGGTCATTGCTGAGGCCGCGGTTGAGAACGGCACCGCCGACGACACCGCAAGCGGCCGCGACCGCGCCGCCTGCCGCGTGATGGGCCTTCTCATGCCCAAGCCCTCCGAGGTCGCCGCCATCTACCGCGGCCTTGCTGAGGAGGATGGCCCCATGGCCGCCACCGACTGGTTCTACCAGCTCTGCTGCGACGCCGGCTACGTGCGCCGCTCGGCCATCGCCAAGAACATCGAGTGGGTGACCCCCACGCGCTGGGGCGGTCTTGAGATCACGATCAACCTCTCCAAGCCCGAGAAGGACCCGCGCGAGATTGCGGCCGCCGGCGCCGCCAAGAACGACGGCGAGAAGTACCCGGCCTGCCAGCTCTGCATCGAGAACGAGGGCTACGCCGGCCGCGCCGCGAGCGCCCCGGGCGGCGCCCACCCCGCGCGCCAGAACCTCCGCATCATCCCCATCGAGATGAACGGCGAGCGCTGGGGCCTGCAGTACAGCCCCTACGCCTACTTTAACGAGCACTGCATCTGCATGAGCGCCCACCACAGGCCCATGCACATCGACCGCACGGCCGTTAACTGCCTGCTCGACTTCGTGGACAACGTGCCCGGCTACTTCATCGGCTCCAACGCAGACCTCCCCATCGTGGGCGGCTCGATCCTCTCGCACGACCACTTCCAGGGCGGCAACCACGTCTTCCCGATGATGGAGGCGGCCGTTGCGAGCGAGTTCACCATGGCCGGCTACCCGGGTGTCACGGGCGCCGTGCTTGAGTGGCCGATGAGCGTGCTGCGCCTGCGCGCGGCAGACCGCGCCGAGTTGCTCGACGCCGCCGAGCACGTCATCAACGCCTGGCGCGTCTGGACCGACGAGAGCGTGGGCGTCATCGCCAACGAGCCGGACGGCACGCGCCACAACACCGTGACGCCGGTCGTACGCAGGGTCGACGCCGAGGGCAACGTGGGCGGCGACGGCTACGAGGTCTATCTCGCGCTCCGCTGCAACGTCACTACTGACGAGCACCCGCTGGGCGTCTTCCACCCGCACGCCGAGTACCACCACATCAAGAAGGAGAACATCGGCCTCATCGAGGTCATGGGCCTGGCAATTCTGCCGCCGCGCCTCGTGCCCGAGCTCTCCGCCGTGGCCGAGCACCTGCTCGCAGGAGACGTCGCTGGCCTTGCCACCGACGAGCTCTGCGCCTCCCACGCCGAGTGGGCAGCCGAGGTCTACGAGCGCCGCGGAAGCGAGCTCACGGCCGAGAACGCCATCGAGATTCTCCACGAGGAGGTCGGCGTCGTCTTTGGCCACGTGCTTGAGAACGCCGGCGTCTTCAAGTGGGACGAGGCGGGTCGCGCCGCCTGCCAGAAGTTCGTGGACAGCCTCTAGGCCGAGCGAACGCACATAGCTGCAAACGAGCAGGCCCGCCTCAATCGAGACGGGCCTGCTTCTTGTTTGCTTGTGGGGCTTGGGGCTTTTCCTCGGATGAGACGGGCCTGCTTCTCGTTTGCTTGTGGGGCTTGAGTGGCTTACGGGAAGACGACGCGGATTCTGCGGACGCTGGCGCAGGCAAGGGCACGCGCCGCCCTACTC
>CAVIES010000013.1:0-25309 GCA_963641675.1 Anaerovoracaceae bacterium | reverse complement strand
GCTATGGGATATAAGGACATTAAACGCAGTAATCCAAGCAAACCATCCCACATCCTTGCGATTATCAATCAAAAGGGTGGTGTCGGTAAATCGACTACTGCAATTAACTTGTCTGCAGCTCTTGGCGAAGAAGGCAAGAAGTGCCTTGTCATCGATTTCGATCCACAGGGAAATACAACCAGTGGTTATGGCATTGACAAGGATGAGCTCGATTATGACGTGTATGACGCCATTATGGACGGCAAACCGCTCGATGAGCTAATTACCGAAACGCCTGAGAAGAAGGTATTTGTCGTTCCTGCGACAATTCAGCTTGCTGGTGCGGAAATTGAGCTTGTAAGCAAGATTGCCCGCGAAAGCATTCTTAAGAACCTGATTAATGCGGTAAAAGACGAGTTTGACTACATCTTTATCGACTGTCCGCCTTCTCTAGGACTTCTCACGATTAACGCTCTGTCTGCTGCAGATGGCCTTCTTATCCCAATTCAGTGTGAATACTACGCCCTTGAGGGTGTAACTAAGCTTCTCGAGTCTATGAAGCTCGTGAAGAGCAGTATTAACCCTAATCTTGATGTGTTTGGCGTACTTATGACGATGTACGACAAGCGCACAACGCTTTCCAACCAGGTGGTTGAGGAAGTTAAGAAGTACTTTGGCAAGAAGACGTTCAAGACTGTGATTCCTCGTAGTGTTAAGGTTTCCGAGGCTCCGAGCCATGGTCTTCCCATTGCTATGTATTCTCCGACCAATAAGGGTGCTATTGCCTATAGGGGTCTTGCTAGAGAGGTGATTCGTCGTGGCTAAGAAGAGTGGTCTCGGCAGGGGCCTTAACTCACTCATTAGTGAGGCTAATGCCGAAACTGGCAATGAGCCAGAAGCAAAGCTTCCTATTTCGGTTATTACTACGAACCCGGATCAACCTCGTAAGACCTTTGACGAGGATATGCTTGATGAGCTTGCCGACTCAATTAAGCAGAATGGTGTGCTTCAGCCGATTCTTGTTCGAAAGAAGGGTTCCAAGTACGAGATTGTTGCTGGCGAGCGTCGTTATCAGGCTAGCAAGAGGGCTGGGCTTAAAGAGATTCCCGTCATCATTCGTGAGATTGATGATGAGGAAGTGTTCCAGCTTGCGCTTATCGAGAACCTTCAGCGTGCAGACCTAACTCCCATCGAGGAAGCCAAGGGTTATAGGCAGCTGCTTGATAGCAAGGGTCTGACCCAGGAAGGTCTTGCTAAGGTCCTCTCGAAGTCTCGTTCCGCAATCGCTAACACTCTGAGGCTCATGGATCTTCCTCTTGAGGTGCAGGACATGATGGAGGAAGGATTGCTGACTGCAGGCCACGCCCGAGCCATCCTAGCTGTGCCGACTGAAGAGGGTCGCATCAAGCTTGCTCAGAAGGTTGTAGCAGAGAACCTGACGGTGAGGCAGACAGAAAGTCTTGCTCCACTGTTTTCTGTCGCGCGCGACGAGATTAAGCCTAAGAATCCTTCTCCTCAGTACTTCAAGAGGGCTGCCAGGCAGCTAAGGAAGGCCTTGGACACCACCGTCAAGGTCAAGCAGGTGCGTGGCAAGAATAAGATTGAGATTGAGTTCAAGGACGAGGACGACCTCTATCGCATCATCTCCCAGATTGAGAACAGTGCCGATGGCGGTGACTCTGAGTGGGACGACTAAAGAGGGTCCTCAACAGCGTCGTTCTCGTTGGGGGGATGGCGGCTGTAACTTGGAATGTCCTACTTGACGAGAGGGCCAAGGAAAGCCTGAAGGTTGCCGCCGTGAATGTCGCGAATCTCTCCAACTACTTCCTAAATAGTTACATGGAGCCGAACTCACAGGTTTCTGACGAGCAAGCGGCGGCTTACAACCGTGCTTGGGTTGAGGAACAGTGGAAGCAGGCTGGCTACTAAAAGTGCAGGTAAATAGCTAAAAAGTAAGGGCTACTAGAACGTTTGTTCTAGTAGCCCTTTTGCTACCTGGCTATGAGTGTGAAGCTAGGAACTGTGCTTCTGGGAGAGCTGACCGCAGGCGGCGTCGATGTCATTGCCGCGGGAGTTGCGGATGGTGGCCTCTACGCCGACGTTACCGAGCCTGCGAACAAACTCCTGAGCTTTCTCGGGTGTGGAGGGCTTGAGCTTGGAGCCCTCGAGGTCGTTCAGCTGGATGAGGTTCACGTGGGCAAGTGTACCCTTGGTGAAGTCACACAGAGCGTCTAGCTCGGGCTTCGTATCGTTAAGACCACTGATGAGGGCATATTCATAGGTCGGGCGGCGACCGGTTCGCTCAACGTACTCAGCCATGACCTCGTAGAGATGGTTGAGCGAGTACTTCTTCACGCCGGGCATGATGGTGTTGCGGGTGGCCTGGACGGCGGAGTGAAGCGAAACGGCGAGCGTGAACTGCTCGGGCTCCTTGGAGAAGCGGCGGATCTGCGGAATGATGCCACAGGTGGAAACCGTGAGGTGGCGGGCGCCAATACCGGCTCCGTCGGGAGAGTTGAGCATGCGGAGCGCCTTCAAGACCTCGTCGTAGTTGTTAAAGGGCTCGCCCTGACCCATCATCACGACGCTGGATGCACGGGTCTGGAAGTCCTCGCTCACGTGCATGACCTGGTCGTAGATCTCTGTGGCCTTGAGAGAGCGCGTGAAGCCGCCCTGACCAGTGGCACAGAAAACGCAACCCATGCCACAGCCCGCCTGCGTGGAGACACAGACAGCAAGCTTGTTGCGGGTGGGCATGCCGACGCACTCAGCGCGCACGCCGTCTTCGTAAGAGAGCAGGTACTTGCGTGAGCCGTCAGAGGAGACCTGGCGGGCAACCTCGGAGGTGCCGCCAAGGCTGCAGCGCTCGGAAAGGGAGGTGCGAAGGGCGGCCGGCAGGTTGGTCATCTCATCAAAAGTTGAAGCGTTCTTCTTCCACACCCAGTCCTCGATCTGCTTGGCGCGGAAGCCAGGCTGGCCAAGCTCACTCACGAGTGCGACCAACCGGTCGTGGGAAAGCGAGCGAAGGTCGAGCTTGGAAGACGTGGAGTCGGTATCATTAAGGGGCATGTCGCGGCCTTTCTGGCGTGACGTCTAAGGGCTGCTGCGACTGCGCAGCGCCATAGAGTGTATCGCACATCACATCGCGTAGCTGCTGCTTTAGTGGCCTCTACGAAGTGCATAGGCCATTCTCGCGAAGAGGGGATCAAGATGGACGACGTGACGAGCAAGAAGGTCGCGGTGCTTTGCGGCGGCTGGTCCGACGAGAGGGAGGTCTCCCTCATGAGCGGCAGGGAGTGCTCCTGGGCGCTCGAGAACGCCGGCTTTGCCAAGGTCGACCTGCTCGACATCGCGGCGCCGGAGTTCGTCCGCACCATCTCTGAGGGTGACTATGACGTCGCCTTCCTCGCTCTTCACGGCCGCTATGGCGAGGACGGCTGCGTACAGGGCTTCCTCGAACTCCTCGGCATGCCGTACACCTTCTCTGGCGTGCTCGCGAGTGCCGTTGCCTCCGACAAGGCCATGGCGAAGGACATCTATCGCGAGCACGACATCCCGACTCCGGCGAGCGTCTGCATCTTCGCCGGTGACGCCGTTGGCGAGGACACCATCCTCGCCAAGCTTGGCCTCCCGGTGTTCGTAAAGCCCGTCTCGAGCGGTTCGAGCCACGGCATTACCTGCGTTGACGAAAAGTCGCAGCTCGCAGGTGCCATCGCCGAGGCGTTCAAGTTCGACACCCGCGTGCTCATTGAGTCTGCCGTTACGGGCACCGAGGTCACCGTGCCGGTTCTCGGTAACAGCCACCCCAAGGCGCTTCCCGCCATCGAGGTGCGCTACGAGACCAGGTTCTACGACGAGAACGTCAAGTATGAGGACCCCTCGAAGCACCACGTGATCCCGCCCGAGCTGCCGGAAGAGGTGGTTGCCAAGGCACAGGAGTTCGCCTGCCGCGCACACGTGGCCCTTGGTTGCATGGGCGCCTCACGCAGCGACTTCATCATCGACGAGACGGGCCAGCCCTACATCATCGAGTCAAACCTCATTCCCGGCATGACGCCGGCATCGCTCTTCCCCGACGCGGCAAACCGTGCGGGAAGGAGCTTCCCCGAGCTCTGCCGTTACCTTGTGGAGCTCGCGCTTGAGCGTGGCAGCCGTGGCGAGTCCTCCAAGCCTCGCCTGCAGCCGGCGGGGGAGGTCGGCGCGTGCTAGTGGGAAAGACCGAACCGAAGAAGACCCTGTCAGATCTGCTCCTTCCGGAGACCCCGGAGAGCGTGGTTGAGGCGTACAAGAGCCTTGCTAATCGTGCCAAGGTGCAGGACTTTGGCCTGCTTGAGGAGGACGTCGTGGTGCTCGACACCGAGACCACGGGCCTTTCCTTCTCTGAGTGTCAGCTCACCGAGATCGCCGCCGCGCGACTTCGTGGCCGCGAGATCGTGGACACGTTCCGCACATTCGTAAACCCCGGGATGCCCATCCCGAAGAACATCGTGGCGCTCACCCATATCACCGATGCCGACGTGGCAGACGCCCCAAGCCCGCGTGAGGCCGTAGCCATGCTCGCCGAGTTCGTCGGTGGCGCCCCGGTGCTTGCTCACAACGCGACCTTCGACCGCACGTTCATCGAGCGTGTGCCCGGCGGCCATGAGGTGAGCGAGATGTGGATAGACACGCTTGCCTTATCCCGCATCGCGCTGCCGCGCCTTTCAACTCATCGCCTGCAGGACATGGCCGAGGCCTTTGGCTGCGACTCCGTGACGCACCGCGCCATGGACGACGTCGAGGCACTCGCCGGCATGTGGCGCATTATCCTCTGCGGACTGTCCGATCTGCCGGCTGGCCTGCTGGAGCTCCTCGCGAACATGCATCCCGAGGTGGAGTGGCCCTACAGGCCCGTCCTCTCGCACCTCGCGCTGGAAAACCCCGGTGTGCCGTTCTCTCTTGTGGGAGTGCGTCGCGAGCTTACGGAGAGGATGGCCGCCAAGCCACGCCCCGACGTGAACGAACTTGACCGAGCGGTGACCACGCCGACCGCTGCCGACGTCTCTTCCGCCTTTGAGCCGGGCGGTGCCATCTCGAACATGTATGAGGGCTTTGAGGCCCGCGCGAGTCAGGTGGAGATGGCCGAGGAGGTGCGCGGCGCGCTCGAGACCTCGACCATGCGCGCCATCGAGGCGGGCACCGGCGTTGGCAAGTCGGTAGCCTACCTGCTGCCGCTTGCACTCTACGCAAAGCAGAATGGCGTGACCTGCGGCGTCGCCACTAAGACGAATGCCCTTACCGACCAGCTCGTGACCCACGAGCTACCCGAGCTCGATCGCGTGCTGCCGGGCGGCGTTAGCTACGTCTGTCTCAAGGGTTATGAGCACTTCCCGTGCCTGCGCCGCTTGGGCCGCGCCACTACGGGCGATTTGCCGATGGAGCTTGCCCGCAGCAACGGCCGCTCCGAGAACACGATTGCCTCTGACATGCTCACCGCGGTGGCCGTCACCTACGCCTACGTATGCCAGTCGGTCGAGGGTGACCTCGACGCCCTTGGCATTAGGTGGGGGAGCGTTCCGCGCGAGCTGCTCACCATCAGCTCGGGCGAGTGCCAGCACTCGCGCTGCCCCTACTATCCCAACCTCTGCATGTTGCACGGTGCGCGCAGGCGTGCTGCGAGCGCCGATATCGTGGTGACGAACCACTCGCTGCTCTTGAGAAACGTCGAGGCAGAGGGTCGTATTCTGCCGCCGGTGCGCAACTGGGTGGTGGACGAGGCCCACTCGTTTGAGGCCGAGGCCCGCCGTCAGTGGGCACTTGAGCTCTCCTGCGACCGTTCGCGGGCCCTCTTCGAGTCGCTCGGCGGCTCAAAGACGGGCGTCATTGCCACGTTCTCCTCGCTTGCCGCCGCCAACGAGGCCGCCATGCCCGCCATGGGCCTTCTTGCCAAGGCCGCGGCCTCGGTGGAGCGCGCAAGCGTTGCCTCCGCCGACTTCTTCGACGCGGTGCGCGGCCTGGCCGAGCTCTCCCGTGGGGGAGGCGGCTATGACACGCTGACCATTTGGCTTGGCGAGGAGGCCCGCAGAAGCTACGAGTGGGCCGATGTGAAGACGGCTGGCCTTGCCTTCATGGACCGCCTTGACGCCGCGCACCACGACCTCGACGCAGCCCGCCGCGTCTGCGCCTCGGCCATCGAGAACCTTCCCAGCGACCTCGATGACGCGTGCCGCCAGATCAAGAACATGGCCGATGCCTGTCGCGTCATCATCGAGGGCACGGACGACTCCTACGTCTGCTCCGCCGAGGTCTCGCGTGCGAAGCGCCGCATCGGAACCGAGCGACTCATTGCCGAGAAACTCGACGTTGGAGCCGAGCTCGCCGAGCGTTGGTACCCCGAGATGAGAAGCGTCACCTTTAGCTCGGCCACCATGAGCGTTGGCGGCGACTTCGCGCACTTTACCGAGTCGGTTGGTCTCGATCGCCTGCCCGCCGGCAGGCACCGCGAGGTCACCCTGCCCTCGTGCTACGACTTCGACGGCAACATGGCCTGCGTGGTTGCCAAGGACCTTCCCGACCCTCGCGAGCCGGGCTACCTCGAGGCACTCGAGAACCTGCTCTATAACGTGCATGTGGCCATGGGCGGCTCGGTGCTCACGCTCTTCACCAACCGCCGCGAAATGGAGCAGGTCTACTCGGCTCTCGCGCCGAGGCTTGCCGCCGCGGGGCTTGACGTTGCCATGCAGGAGCGAGGTGCCTCAACGCGGCGCCTCCGTGAGAGGTTCGTCTCTGAGAAGTCGCTTTCGCTCATGGCCCTCAAGAGCTTCTGGGAGGGCTTTGACGCCGCCGGTGACACGCTGCGCTGCGTGGTCATTCCCAAGCTGCCGTTCGCGAGCCCCAAGGACCCGCTCGTGCAGGAGAGGGGGGCGCGTGACCGCCAGGCGTGGAGGCGTTGGAGCCTGCCGGACGCCGTGCTTTCAGTGAAGCAGGCGGCGGGCCGCCTCATCCGCACCTCGACCGACACCGGCGTACTCGTGCTGGCCGACAGCCGCGTCTCCACCAAGGGCTACGGCAAGGTCTTCGTGCGGTCGCTCCCCACGCAGAACGTCTCTGTGCTTGGAGCCGACATGGTCGGCCGCTACTTGGAGTCCTGGCGCGCGAGCCACTGATCGAGCTTGGTCTTGCCGGCGACGAGGTCTGCCTTGGCGACGTCGCGCATCTCGCGTGCGAGCTGCGCGTTCTCGTGCGTGACGGCGCTGCCGAGCGCGAGCACGTGGCGCGGCAGCCACTCGCTTCTGTAGTAGGGGACCTTCACGAGCGTGCGGCCTTCTGACTCTCCGATGGCGACGGCCCCCGGCCATGCGAGGACCTGGCGTGCGGCCTCCGGCGTGCAGGAGAACTCGACGTAGCCGCAGTCGGGCTTCTCGGTGTTGGTGGCAAGGGCTGCCACCGGCTTCTTGCCGAGCTCCGGCGCCCTCATGCCATCTGCGCGGAAGGTGCGCGCCGCGCGGGCGTCGAGGTCGTAGCCGTCCACGTACCACTCGCTGTCCGTGAGGCGAAGCGAGAGGGGGACGAACCTGCGGGTTCGTGGCATGGTGTCGTTCTTGCCCTGGTAGGTGAAGGTGAGGGGCGGCTGCAGCACCTCGGTGCCGTTCTGCGACTCCGGGCTGCGCGTGCCACCGGCGATGGAGCGGGCACAGAGCATGAGCGCCTCGTGGGTCTCTGGCTCGCACATGGGCTTTGCGGCCCCGCCCTCGCGCTCGTAGCCGATGGGGAAGAGGCTCTCCTCAAAGAGTGCGCGCGTGGGGTCATCCTGGGCGAAGCCGAGCAGGTCGAGCGCCTCGGCGCAGGCGTCTGCCTGCTCCTTCGTGAGACGCAGGCGACGCAGGTGCTCGCCTGTGGCCACGCGGGAGACACTGCCGTCGGCCTGGTGGTAGAAGGCGATGATGGGCTCGGGCGCGGAGCCTGCGGAAAGCCCCTGCGCAAAGCCGTCGAGAATTGCCTGGGCACGCTGGCCGGTTATGCCGAGCAGACGCGTGAGGTCGGCGGGGCTCGTGGTGGCGCCCTCGCTTGCTAGGGCGAAGGCGACGGCAAGGTTCTCCCCAAGGCGGCGCTCGGCGGGCCTGCCGCGGCCACGCTTCTTAAGGCTGGGTTCGTCTGCCATGTCACGCCTCCTCGAGAAGCTCTTGCCAGGCGCTTACGAGCTCGGGCGGGTCGAGCGGGAGGAAGCCCTCGCTCACGCACCAGCTTGCCGCGGCGGGTATGTTCCTCACGGTGCCGCGCCACTCCGCCGCGCCGCCCTGCTTCACCGTGAGCTCACCGGTTTTGGGAGCGATGCTCACGAGGGTGTCCTTCTGCTGGTGGCGCGCGTAGATGGTTGCCTGTGCGTAGTCGGGACCTATCTCGAAGGGCAGGAGCTGCCAGTCGCTGACGTTGAAGTCGCTCGGTACCTGGTAGGTGCTGCTTTCTTCGTCTATCTCGACCTTTTCCGCGCGGGAGAGGTTATAGGTGCGCATGGCGTCTTCGGCGCCCTCGCGGCTTCGAGACCCCACGACGTAGGTCTGGCCCATGAGGGTGAAGAGTCCGTAGGTGCGAAGTTCTCGCCAGGCGGGCCTGCCGTCGGCGAGCGCCTTGTAGAGGATGCGGACGGGGAGTCTTCTCTTGAGGCCCTCAGCCACGGCACGGAGGATCTCTGGGTCGCAACCGCACGAGGTTGGCGTGCTGGCGCCGGCGCCCGCGCAGGTGCTGAGCGCGACACGTGGGATGGAGAATCCGAGCGCGGCGCGGTTGGGGGTGGAGGGGCTCTCCGCCAAAGGGCGAAGCATCGTGGCTATGGCCTTGAGCTCGCCCTCTGTGCCTTCCGGCACTTGGGCCAGCGAGGCCTCGCGGTCGAGCCAGTATTCCTTGGCCGTGCCCTGGCGCTCTACCTCGAGATAGACGCCCTCCGCCTCGAGCTCGGCGAGGTCGCGCTTGAAGGTCTTGTGGAACGAGGATTCTGAAACCTCTGCGTAGTAGCGCTGCTGGATCGTGGCGCCGCTCACGCGCTTGCCCGCCATGAGGTCGAGCGCGAGGCAGGTCCTCTGGAGGTCTCGGTGGCCGAGGTGGCCACCTTTTGTGGGCGAGCTTTTGGCCATGGCGTCCCCCTCGCTTGCAGCTGTAATGCCAACTAGCTGGTACCATGTTTGAAGCCGGCCGCGGGTTTTGGCCGGCTACGTGGCGTGTTTGCCACCTGACAT
Organism: Anaerovoracaceae bacterium; assembly: GCA_963641675.1. GTDB lineage: Bacteria > Actinomycetota > Coriobacteriia > Coriobacteriales > Atopobiaceae > Parolsenella. Next base: position 16,118 of record CAVIES010000013.1, on the reverse strand, counting down.
TAATTATGAGACATTGCGGCGCCGGTGGCATCGGCAATCGGGGGAGGGCGAGGACGTGAGTGCGAATGGCACGCGCCGGTTGAGCCCTTCGGCGAGGAGGCACTCTGCGAGCCCCAATGGCCCACATGTGGGTGAACCCGTGGCGTGCGCGGCCTGCGGGCCCTCATTCGCTTTCTTCGCGGCGTTGGTAGAGAGGGGCGTGGCGGCGGTGACGCAAGAGGCGGCTTCGACGTCTGCCGACACACGGTGACCAGCGGCACAAAAAACCGCTGTTGGACGTATACTCAGTGTTTAACGACTGCAGGTAGCGGCGCTGCCGCTATTCGGAAGGTGACCGGATGAGCGTTACGAAGCAATACCTCGATTATCTTGACGCCGAGGTTGGCATTGCCCCGGCGAGCAGCCAGGAGGAACTGGACTGCGCCCAGACAATCGCCGAGGTGTACTCCGCACATGGGCTTGAACCGCAGGTTCAGGACTTCGTGGCCCCCAAGTGGGGCTATTTGCCGTATGGCGTCGTGATGGTGGTCCTGTTCCTCGGCATGTTCCTCGTCGGGCTCGGCGGGGGCGTCACCACGTTCATCGGCTTCGTTCTCGCAGCGGCCGCCGTCGTGCTTCTGGCCATGGCCTACACCGGTCGTGACGTCATCGGCAAGATCGGCCCCTCCGACCACAGCCAGAACGTCGTCGGCTTCCATGCCGCCGAGGGCGAGAACGCCTCGCGCAACCGCCCGATCGTGATCGTGGCCCACTACGACACCCAGCGCCTCGATCTTCTCTCCCGCCCGGGCGTGGCACCTGTGAAGAAGCTCATCGCATCCGCCTCACTCTACCTCGTCGGCGCCGTGGCGCTCTGTGCCTTCATCCAGATCCTCGGCTTCCTTCCCGAGGGCGCCCGCCGCACCTTCTGGGTCATCGGCATCATCGCCTCACTGCCCATGCTCGCCTGGGGCGTGAACCTCATCGCCGGCCGCTTCATGCCCTTCGCCGCCGGCGGCGTTGACAACAAGTCTTCGCTCGCCGCCATGCTCGGCGTGCTCGACCGCGTCTGCCCCGCGGACGGCTCCATGCCCGTCCACAAGCACACTGAGGCCGACGTCGCCGCCGTCCAGGACTCCGCCGTGAAGCCCGCCCGCCGCGAGCCCGTCATGCGTGAGGAGCGCGAGGAGGTAGTCGGCGCCCGCCACGGCGAGGCCGTCATCCGCGCGCTTGGCATCCTGCCTGCCGACTGCGACATCACCTACATCGAGCCTGAGGTTCGCTACGTTCCCGTTGAGGAGCCCGTCGAGGTCGAGACTGCGGTCGAGCCTGAGGCCAGCGAGGCCCCCGAGGCCGGCGCCACCGCCAATCTCTCCGACGCCGCCGAGGCTGCGGAGGCCGACGAGCTCGGCGCCACTGCCGATCTCTCCGACGCCGCTGCCGAGGAGACCGACCCTGGCGCGACCGTGCCGATGCAGGTCATCTCTGGCGAGAAGCTCGACACCGAGGGCACCTTCGTCGCCGACCCCGCCACGCTCTCCCAGCTTGAGAACGGCGAGAGCACCGATGAGGGTCCGCTGGTGGAGAACGATGCCTCCGGCCTCGACACGATGGCCGAGGAGAGCGACGAGGAGGCGGCCGCTGCCGAGCGTCCCGTCCGCACCGCTCCAGCCGCCGTGAGTGACCCCACCTGGGGCCAGAGCACCTACCAGCCCAAGAAGGCTTCCGCTCCCGCCAACCCCGCCGCCGGCAACATCGCGCGCCGCGCGGCTCTCTTCGACCTGCCCGACCCGCTCGTGGCAGACCCCGACCCGCTGGCCCCCGAGCCGCAGGCCACCCAGCTGCCGCCGCGCAGCCAGATGGCGCAGCTCCTGGCTGACGCCAGCGCCAACGTGAGGAGCTCCGCCGCACCCGTCCGCCTCGACGGTGACCCGGACGCCACGCAGTTCGTCTCTGCCGGCCAGGCGGCGCCCATGGCTGACATCCACGTGCTGAACGCCCCGGCCGCGGCGCCCGTCGCCGCTGCCGAGCCCGCCGCCCCCGCGAAGAAGCGTGGCCTCGGCGGCATCTTCGGCAAGAAGAAGCGTCAGCAGCAGGAATCCATGAGCGAGTGGCTCGGCGTTGACGAGAACTACGACGCCAAGCAGTCCGGCGAGGGCATCGGCTCTTGGGACAACTTCAACAACGACGACATGAACCACCATGGTGGCGGCTGGAAGGGCGGTGCCGCCCTCAACATCAACCTCCGCGGCCTCAAGGACAAGGTGAGCGGCCTGCGCGGCGGTGACGTCAGCGAGACCGACAAGGCAACCTTTGCCGAGGGCGAGGCCCCGGCCGACCTCCTCTTGCAAGAGCTCCAGGGTTCCACCACGGTCATGAACGCCGACGAGCTTGCCGCAGCCGGCATGCCCGTACCCGAGGCGCCCGTGACGCCTGCGGCCCCGGTTGCCGACGCCGCGCCTGCCACCGATGCCGTTGCGGCCACCGCGGCCGAGGAGGGTTACGTGCCCGACGCCTACGACCCCGAGGCCCCGATGCCCGAGGTTCCCGAGGAGCTCGCTGCCGAGGCTGAGAGCGAGGAGTCCCTTGAGGGCAACGCCCTGCGCGACGCCATCCTCGCCATGGGCGACGACGACCTGCGCGCCCACGACATCTGGTTCGTCGCCACGGGCGCGAGCGGCCTCAACCACGCCGGCATCAAGAACTTCGTCGACCAGAACCGCAAGAACCTTCGCGGCTCTTTCGTGATCAACCTCGAGAACGTCGGCGCCGGCGAGCTTGCCATGCTCACCAACGAGGGCCTCGGTGCCCCGCGCCGCGCCGACCGCAGGCTCTCCTCGCTCATGGGCTCCGTCGCGAGCGACTTGCACCTGAACCTCGCCAAGCTTGCCCGTCCCTGGGCTGACACCGAGGCCACGCCGCTCATGCGCAAGCACCTGCGCGGCGTCACCATCATGGGCCTCGGCGAGGGCGAGCTGCCGGCCTTCTCGCACACTGCCCTTGACGTCATCGAGAACGTCGACGGCGAGCAGGTCGAGGACGTCTGCGCGCTCGTCATGGAGACCATTCGCCGCTCCTAGCCGGTAGCGACAAACACCAGAAGCGTTCGCTCACGCTGGCCACTCTGCTCGGAGGAGCAGGTGGCCAGCGTGATTGCTTTTTGGGTGCTGGACGCCAGCCTGGCGGCGTCTTGCGCCCGTGCGCTTGAGTCTGCGAGAAGGCCAGAGAGCCAGGAGCGGAGTTCTTCCGGCGTTTGCTCTCCAAAGCTCTGTATGGACTGATAGGTCTTGTCCACCTTGAGCGCGCAGAGGGGCTCGAGCTCCACCGTCCCCGCTTCAGTGGTCCAACTCAGGGCGCCGACCTTCTCGAAGTCCTCCTGCCGCCACGTGCTCGCAATGGGGGAGAACTGCTTGCCGGTGGTGCCAAGCCTGTGGGCGTAGACGAGCGCCCGGCTTGACGAGGCATCGCAGCGGTAGTCCAGGAAGGGGCAGCCGGCGGAGGCGTCCCCGCCCCAGAGGTCGTGGCTGAGGTAGAACTCCGGCGCATTGGCGGCCGCTTGGGCCACGGGGTAGTCGATATCCGTGCCGGCGACAGTGAGCCACGCCGCAGCTCCCTCCGGGAGTGCGCGCGCCGCCCCGTTCGTTCCTCCGCCGTCATCGCCGGCCAATGCGGCGTATCTGAGCTCGACCGCGACGTCGCCAGAGAGGTCGATTGCCTTTGGAACCAAGAGACCCACGCCGGCCACGAAGGCCGCGGCGGCGAAGAGCGCGAGCGCTAGCTCCGCACGGCCGGCGAGGGGGCCGCCGCCCCGGGCGCTACGCCCGCGCGGCAGCCCCCTAGGGGCCCGTGTGCTCACTTTGCCCACTCAAAGGTGTAGTTGAGCTGACAGAGGTTGGTGACGCCGAGGGCCGCGCTCTGCGCGACGGCGCGCCACTCGCCGTCCCCGGTGACGGGCGAGACACTCACCTTGAGTTCCTGCGAGGCGCCCTTGGCGATGCGCAACTCCTCGCCGTCGTGGTCGGAGCCGTCCCAGGTGTGGATGAGGGTGTCTTCCTTAGAGATCTTGATCGTTGCGTCAGAGGGCGCGCTCGTCGTGGTGATGCCGCTCGCGCGGACGTCGACCACCGAGAGGTTCTCGATCGCATAGTCGCCCGGCACCACGACGGTGCCGTCGGCAAGGATGCGGCAGGGAAGCTCGGTCGGGATGCGCACCGCGATAACGGGGGAATAGGTGGCCGTCACGATGGTGTCGCCCTTGATGTTCGAGGTGTTGCCGCTCCAACCGTCAAAGCCCCAGCCCTCATGGCTCGGAGCCTCGGGCGCCGTGGCGTTGCCACCCTCATCCACGACCTCCTCACCCAGCTTCTCGCCCGTGACGCCGTCCACGTAGGTGACGGTCCAGACCTTCTGGAAGTTGGCCGTGATGGTGTGGTCGCCCTGCACGTTGCTGAACGTGTAGGTGGCGGGGACACCCGCACTCTTGCCGTCCACCAGGACGTCCTTGATGCGGTAACCGCTCGCGGGCGTGACAGTGTAGGTCTTGGAGTCCCCGGCATTGATGAGACTGTGGCCGTTGGGCGAGATGGAACCGCCCGTGCCGGCGCTCGCAGAGATGCGGTAGGGGATGTCGATGTAGAAGTCCCAGCCGGCCTGCGTGCCCGCCGAGTACCTGAAGATGGTCTCGATCGAGGTGATGTGGTGGCTGCCGCCGCCCTTTACCGCGAAGCTCGCCTGCTGCGAGATTGTCTGGCCTGGATAGGCTATGGAGTCCCAGTCCTCGCCGATGTAGGCGCACTGGCTTCCGTTGTCATAGATGGTCTTGGTCGTGGTCCAGAAGGCGTTCGTCTTCTTGCAATAGAGCTTGGTGCGGATCTGCACCTGGACCGACCCGTCGGAGTTGGGGGTTGGGTTGATGTAGTACTCGCAGGTTTGGATGGCCGAGTCGCCCTCGCTTCGCTTGACCTCGACCCACGTGCCCGTCTGCGAGGACGACCGGGCACTCGCCCTGAGGGCCCGGCCCTTTGTGGAGGCCGCTTCCTCCTGCGGGTAGGTGACGACGACGTTCTCGTCGAAGTAGTCGATGTCGTCCGCGAGTGCCGCGGTGGGGGAGAGTGCCATGAGGCCGAGTGCGGCGCCTGCGAGGGCCCCGGCCACGGCAAGGCGCTTATTCGCTCGCATGGCGCTCCCTCCTTAGCACGAGTACGGATGCCACGGCGGAGATGACGAGGATGGTGCCGGCCGCCAGGAAGAACCACGTGTTGGCGCCCGCACCCGTCTGGGCGAGCGTGCCCGTGGCCTCTGCGGCCTTGGTGGCCCCGCGCACCGTGACGTCGGTGGTACCGGCCTCGGCGCCCGCCGGCGCGGGCGAGAGCGTGAGCGCTCCGGTGGCAATTGCCAGCTGCGTCAAGGCCCCCTTCATGCGGGCCGCAATCTTGTTGGTGTCCATCGCTGCCCCTACTCCGGCGTGGAGGCGCCGTGCTTGCCGGGCGCGACGGTGAAGGTCACGGTGCCCACATGCACGGGCGAGCTGATGTCGGTGGCCACGCGGCCCACCGTGCCGGCGGTCTCGAGCTTGATCTCGTCGGTCTCCACCGAGCCGTTCATATAGGTCATGTTCCACTGCTCGCTCGTGATTGCCAGGCCGTCATCGCCCGTGGCCTTGGCGGCCGTGACGATGGCGCCGGAGGGGCCGAGCGTCCAGTTGATGGAGTCGTCGGCGGAAGCGACGTCCTCGGAGTGGCTCCAGCCGTTATTGGACGTGACCTTGACGTTCGTGACCTTGATGCCAAAGACCGAGAGGTTCTTTATGCGCGTGGCGTCGGCCGTGGGGCCGGTGAGGGTGCCGTCGCTCGCGGCGACGAAGGGGATGACCGTGGGCACCTCGAAGCGCAGGTTGTTCTTGTCGGCCTCGACGGTGACCTGTGTGGTGCCCTGGGTTCCGACGACGCTCTCGGCCAGCGCCGGCACCGGCGAGCAACCGAAGAGCATGGCCGTGGCGCCAAGGCCTGCGGCGATGCGGCCCAGCCCCGCACCCACGCGCGAGAGGCGCGAGGAATCGTGCGGCATATAGGTGCTGGTAGACATGGAAGTCTCCTTTCATCTGCGGGGGTATCCCCGTTAATCGGCTTGTTTGTTGATGTGTCTGTGGATGGGCTGGCCCGGGCGCGCCTACGCCTTGACCACGCTCACCTCGACGGCCGTGGGCGAGCCATGCTCCTCGAGGGTTTCGGCGTCGAGCGCCTGGATCTCTACGCGGGCGTCGCCCTCGGCGGCCTTGGGAGCCTTCACCGACTCGATGCGCTCGCCGGGCATGAGGGTGTCCGACTCGTAGATGACCTCGTCTCCCTGCGAGATGGTGAAGCGCTGGGCGAACTTGTTGTCCTCGACGTTCTCGAGGTTCACGCGCAGCTCGTGCGTGGCGTCGTCGAGCTTGAGCGTGGGCGCCACGCTCACGGTCATCATGTTCTCGGCCACCTCGCGGTCGAGCTCGGCCTGTATCTCCTCGCGGCTTTGGCCCGCCTCTGCCGAGGTGACGGTGGCGCCCGTGCCGACGATGCCCGCGGGCACGAGTAGCAACGCCCCCGCGCAGAGGGCGCCCATGACGAGAATCGCCGCTGCAACCACGGGGGCCTTGCGCATCCGCTTCCTCGGCTCGGGGATGCGGAACTGCCCGGCCCTCATCGTGCGGTCCAAACCGCTTGGAGCATCCAGCCTGCGCGCGGCCTACCGGCGTGCCCGGGTCCTGGGAACCTGCTCCCAACTAAGCGATCTGCCAGCAGCTTTCTGTTGCAAAGCCCCTGGCGGCGCATCTCCGTGCGCACAACTCTCTTGCTCATATCGCTCCCTTCTCTCGCGACGTGGGAGCAGAGCTTAGGGGGCGCGCCTGACAAAGATGGGCACTCGCCCTGACAGAGACCTGACAGCGCAGCTCAGCTACGTGGGGGTTGTGTGGCTCGCCCGCAAACGGTTCCGCCCGCGTCGCAAACGGCGCCATTTGGGGTAGTTACGTGCCTAACCGGCTCCCGTTTTGGGCAGGCTCTTACGCGCGGCCGCCTGTGTTAGAATCATCCGCGCATGCGGGCATCGCCAAGTGGTAAGGCAACGGCTTCCCAAGCCGTCATTCGCGGGTTCGAATCCCGTTGCCCGCTCCATGCCAGCAACGCCCCGGTCGCCCGCGCCCGGGGCTTTTTTCATGAACCACCGTCGAAGGGACGGCTATGACAGACATTCCCATGACCGACGCCGAGTGCGTCATCGCCATGCGCCAGCTCGAGGGACGCATGCGCCTCTACGCGGAGCTGCTCGTTCGCCGCGGTGCCGCCATCCAAGAGGGCCAGGAGCTCGTGCTCACCGCGCCCGTGGAGGCCGCCGCGTTCGTACGCATCGTGGTCGCCGAGGCCTACAAGGCGGGCGCCGGCCACGTCACCGTGCTCTGGGGCGACGACGAGCTCAGCCGCCTTGAGTACGACAACTGCCCGCTCGAACGCTTCCAGACCCTGCCCGAGTGGAAGGCCGAGCAGATGAACTCGCTCGCTCGCGCGGGCGCGGCCTTCCTCTGGCTCGACGGCGAGGACCCCGACGTGATGCTCAACGTGGACCCGGCAAAGCCGGCCGCCCGCGCCGTCGCCTCGCATCGCCAGTGCACCGACTACCGTCGCGGCCTCGACTTTGGCGAGAACGCCTGGTGCATCGGCGGCGTGCCGGTGGCCGCCTGGGCAAAGAAGGTCTTCCCGGGCCTCTCTGCCGCCGAGGCCACCTACCGCCTGTGGGTCGCCATCCTCGACACTGCGCGCGTGGTGGACGATGACCCAACCAACGCCTGGGAGACCCACGACGCCACGCTCGCCAAGAACAAGCGCCGCCTGAACGATGACCACTTCGACGCCCTGCACTACACCTCAGAGAACGGCACCGACCTCACGGTTGGCCTGCCCGAGGGGCACCTCTGGGAGGGCGGCTCGGCCCGCACCAAGGCTGGCGTCTCGTTCTTCCCGAACATCCCCACCGAGGAGGTCTTCACCTCTCCCGACCGCAACCGCGCCGACGGCATCGTCCACTCGGCGCTGCCGCTCGTGCACAATGGCGCCGTCATCTCCAACTTCTGGGTGCGCTTTGAGGGCGGTCGCGTGGTCGACTTTGGCGCCGAGCGCGGCGAGGACGTGCTGCGCAGCATCATCGAGACCGACGAGGGCTCTCACCACCTGGGCGAGTGCGCGCTCATCTCAAAGAACACGCCGATCCGCCAGAGCGGGCTTCTGTTCTACAACACCCTCTACGACGAGAACGCCAGCTGCCACCTTGCCCTTGGCATGGGCTTCCCCGATTGCTACCAGGGCGGCGTGGACATGGACAAGGAGAGCCTGCTCGAGGTGGGCGTGAACGAGAGCGCCCAGCACGTCGACTTCATGATCGGCGCCGACGACCTCGACGTCACCGGCATCAAGGCCGACGGCACCGAGGTGCCCATCTTCGTCCACGGCCAGTGGAGCTGGGAGTAGGCCGGCTCGCGCCAAGCCTCACAATTGCAACAAGCCGCACGTCCCTATGGGCGTTCCTATCGGCTAGAATCTAACCTGCGCTTTTTGCGGCTGCCGCAGACGCGCACGCGCCGTTAGCTCAGTTGGTAGAGCAGGGGACTTTTAATCCCAAGGTCCAGGGTTCGATCCCCTGACGGCGCACCACCACAAATTGCAGGCAGCCGGCCTCGTCGCCGGCTGCCTGTTTTTAGCTGCCTGTTCACAACGGGCCAAGCCACAGGAGGCGCTGCATGATCGATCGCTACACCCGCCCGGAGATGGGTCACATCTTCTCGCTCGAGAACAAGTACGCCATCTGGCAGGAGATCGAGGTGCTTGCCTGCGAGGCCCAGGCCGAGCTCGGCAAGATCGGCATCACCAAGGAGGAGGCCGCCTGGATCCGCGACCACGCCCAGTTCGACAAGGCAAAGGTCGACGAGATCGAGGAGGTCACCCGCCACGACGTCATCGCCTTCCTCACCAACATGAAGGAGTACATCGACGCCGACGTGCCCGAGGGTGCCCCTAAGCCCAGCCGCTGGGTCCACTACGGCATGACCAGCTCCGACCTCGGCGACACCGCCCTCTGCTACCAGCTCACCCAGGCTTGCGACCTCATCATCGAGGACGTGAAGAAGCTGGGCGAGATCTGCAAGCGCCGCGCCTTTGAGGAGCGCGACACCCTCTGCGCCGGCCGCACCCACGGCATCCACGCCGAGCCCATGACCTTCGGCATGAAGTTCGGCTCCTGGGCCTGGGAGCTCAAGCGCGACCTCGACCGCCTGAAGGACGCCCGCGCCAACGTCGCGTTCGGCGCCATCTCGGGCGCCGTGGGCACCTATTCCTCCATCGACCCGTTCGTGGAGGAGTACGTCTGCGAGCACCTCGGACTCACGCACGATCCGCTCTCCACGCAGGTCATCAGCCGCGACCACCACGCCTACCTCGCCGGCGTGCTCGCTACCACGGCTGCAACCTGCGAGCGCATCGCCACCGAGGTCCGCAACCTCCAGAAGACCGACACCCTCGAGGCCGAGGAGCCGTTCCGCAAGGGCCAGAAGGGCAGCTCCGCCATGCCCCACAAGCGCAACCCCATCACCATGGAGAAGGTCTGCGGCCTCTCCCGCGTGGTGAAGGCGAACGCGCAGGTGGCCTTTGACAACGTGGCCCTCTGGCACGAGCGCGACATCTCGCACAGCTCTGCCGAGCGCGTGGCCCAGGCTGATTCCTTCATCGCCCTCGACCACATGTTCCAGTGCCTCAACCGCGTCATCGACGGCCTGCAGCTCTACCCGGCTCGCATGGAGGCCAACCTCAACAAGACCCGCGGCCTGATCTTCTCCTCCAAGGTGCTGCTTGCCCTGGTGGATACGGGCATCACCCGCGAGGAGGCCTATGCCATCGTGCAGGAGAACGCCATGCAGACCTGGCACGAAGTGCAGGACTGCGTCTCTGGCCCCACCTTCAAGGAGCGTCTCGAGGCCGACCCGCGCTGCACCGTCCCCGCCGAGAAGCTCGACGAAATCTTTGACCCGTGGGACTTCCTCACTCGCATCGACGTCGTCTTCGACCGCCTGGGCGAGCTCTCCTTCGACTAACCTCTTCGAACTGCGCCGGCGCCTGGTGGCGACCGGGTGCGGCCAAACCCCTGGGAGGGGACCATGCACACCTTCACCTATCGCCCCAAGGGCGTCTGCTCTCAGCTCATCCACGTCGGCATCTCCGACGACGGCACCACCATCGAGGAGGTGAGCTTCGAGGGCGGCTGCAACGGCAACCTCAAGGCCATCTCCAAGCTCGTCGAGGGCCGTCCCGTTGAGGAGGTTGCCGAGATCCTTGCCGGCAACACCTGCGGCCCGCGTCAGACCTCCTGCGCCGACCAGCTCAGCCAGGGCCTGCTTCAGGCCGTGGAAGAGATCAAGGCCGGCCGCGCCTAGGCGCGAAGGTTAGGTAGCAGCGTGTCGATTCTGCCGAAGAACATCTCGCGCAGGGGCTTCCTCAAGGGGAGCGCCGCCACGGCCGCCGGCATCGGCGTCGTGTCGAGCCTCTCTGGCTGCTCCACCACCACGCCCGACTCCGACCCGGTGGTCGTCGACTCGAACAACGCCACCTACGTGCTCACTTCAGGAGAGCTCGAGGGTTCCTATGAGGCTGCCGAGGACGGCAAGGGCACGACCACCCTTACCGAGGCCGGCTCTTGGAACATCACGCTCGGCAGCGTCCTTCGCCCTTCTGAGGGCGACTGGAAGCCCTTCACCGTCCCGGGCGCGAACGCCGCCGCGGCGGTCTCCGCTGGCGCGTTCTCCATCGCCAGCGGTACCAGCGTGACGCTGGTGGAGAAGGCGCAGTCTGGTGGCAACTACGTCATCTACGACGCGCAATGCTCCGACTCCGTCTTTGCCTGGGTTGAGCTCGACATCGTCACGCGCGACTGGAAGCTCCTGGCCGCCACGTTCGAGAACGGCGCCATCGGCACCGCGGCGAGCCTCTGGGAGGCGGACTCCAACTACGACCCGCCGCTCATGTGTTGCACGGGCAAGTCGGTCATCTGGCTCGTGATGCCCGCCACCAGCGGCTCGAACACCACCGAGGACTCCCTCTGCTACCTCTGGAAGACGGGGGAGAGCGAGGCTTCGCAGGTCGTTCGCTCGCAAGGTCGCTTTGGCTGCGCGCCTACGGTCTCAGATGGCTACGTGACCCTAACGCCGCGCGTCCGTGTGAGCGAGGGCCGCTACTACGGCATCACCGCCTACTCGCTGGACGACGACCTCTCCACCCAGGCCGCGCAGCTCGTGCTGCCCTCCACGGTGACGCCGCTCTCGGCCGTCTACATGGGCGGCAACTTCGTCTTCTCCATCGAGAAGAACTACAGCTCGGGCGGACTGCTTGGCAACATGGGCACCTATATAGGAGGCGGCGACGGCAACTTCATCGCTGTTCCGCGCGAGCCCGCCGCCGTGGTCGCTGGCAAGGACGGCATCTACCTCGTGAAGACCCGCGCCTCGCACCTCATCGTCGACACCAACGCCGAGACCTACGCCACGCTCGTGGCGCCAAGTCGTGCGCTCGACTTCGGCGACTACCCGGCGAGCATGGGCACGACTTCTACCTTTGTTACCTTCGCCACCGTCAAGGACGAGGACACGGGCTACCCGGCCTCGGTCAACGTGAGGGCCTTCACGCTTTAACTGGTGGTTTATGACGGCTGGCGAGTGCGTTCCGCATGCCGTATGCCCTGCGATTGCGCGTTTTTCAGCTGCCGTGATGGTTTCTATGCCTTAACCGCCTGTCGCCAATGTGTGCAGAAACTGTGCCGAGTGGGGTAGACTGAAAGACAGGAATGCCGGCCCGTGAACGTGAGGCCGGGCGCCGAATAGCTGATGGGAGGCCTATATGGCTTCGGATACGAAGAAAATCCTGCTCGTTGAGGATGAGAAGGCGATCCGCGAGGCGGTCGCCGCGTACTTTGAGCGCGAGGGCTACTGGGTTCGCGCCGTGGGCGACGGCCAGACTGCCGTCGAGGAGTTCGAGAAGCACGGCTTTGACCTCGTCGTTCTCGACCTCATGCTCCCCAAGCTTTCCGGCGAGCGCGTCTGCCGCGCCATTCGCGACCAGTCCGACGTGCCCATCATCATGGTCACCGCCAAGGACCAGGTCGAGGACCGCGTGATCGGCCTTGAGCTCGGCGCCGACGACTACCTCGTCAAGCCGTTCTCGCCGCGCGAGCTCGTTGCCCGCGTGCGCGCGCTGCTGCGCCGCGCCCGCTCCGAGAGCGAGCCCACCGTCGAGGTGCTCGACTACGGCGACCTCGTCATCAACATCTCGGCCCACAAGGTCACCGTGGCCGGCAAGGAGGTCGACCTCACCGCCTCCGAGTTCAAGCTGCTCGTCACCCTCGCCCGCTACCCGGGCCAGGTCTACAGCCGCATGGAGCTCGTCGAGAAGGTGCTTGGCTACGACTTCGAGGGCTACGAGCGCACGATCGACTCCCACGTCAAGAACCTGCGCGCCAAGCTCGGCGACGACCCGCGTAACCCCACCTGGCTCTACACCGTGCACGGCGTGGGTTACCGCTTCGATGCGCCCGAGCCCAGCAAGGACGAGAAGTAGCAGGTAGAGCCTCGTGGCAAAGTTCGTCATAGGTAAGCGTATTCGTCAGGAGCCGCACCCGGAGGACGTTCCGGAGCAGCTCCTGACGTCTGATTCGGCCCGTGCTTCGTGGAAGACGCTCTCCAACAAGAAGACGAAGCACATGAGCTACCGTGGGCGAATGACGCTCATGTTCGCCGGCATCGCGGCCATGACCGCCGTGATCCTCGTGACGGTGCTCGGATTTAACTGGGAGGCGCAGTTCACCCAGTACACGCGCTCGAACATGGAGCGCTACGCCACGATCATCGCCGAGAGCTTGGCCGAGGAGTACGACAGCGCCACCGGCTGGAACAACGTCGACATCTCGGGCACGGTGCGCTCCTCCTCTGTCTCCAGCGAGGTGGGCGTGCAGGTGCTCGACGCCACCGGCGAGGTCATCTACGACGATACCTGGTCAAACTCCGGCTCGAGCGAGCAGGGCCAGGCGTCGACCCCCTCCTCCACGGGCTCCGGCGTCACCTCGCCCTCCGCCCGCGTCTCGCTTGCCCCCACCGACCTCGACAGCATGGTCGTGAACGAGGTCACGCTCGAGAACGGCAGCGTCGTGGGTTCGGTGCGCCTCTGGGCCTTTGGCTCCGACGCGCTGCTCACCAAGGGTGACGCCGCCTTCCGCACCAACTCCTACAGCGCCGTCGTCTGGGCTGGCACCGTTGCCGTCATCATCGCCTGCATCATGGGCGTGATCGTCTCGCGCAAGCTTGCCAAGCCCGTCAAGTCCATCACCTCCACGGCCGCCCAGATCCGCTCGGGCGACCTCACCGCCCGCACCGGCATCGTCGGCGACGACGAGATCGGCCAGCTCGGCGAGACCTTTGATGACATGGCCACCTCGCTCGAGCGCGACCTCAAGCTCGAGCACCGCCTTACGAGCGATGTGGCCCACGAGCTGCGCACGCCCCTTATGGCGATGCTCGCCACGGTGGAGGCCATGCAGGATGGCGTGCTTCCCGCAGACGACGAGCACCTGGAGACCGTGGCCGGCGAGGTCCGTCGCCTCTCGCGTCTGGTCTCTGCCATGCTCACCCTTAGCCGCATCGAGAACGGCACCACGCCCTTCAAGCCCGAGCACACAGAGATGGTGGGCCTCGTGAAGAGCGTCGTGGACTCTCAGGAGCAGCTCTTTAACGACCGCGACCTGCGTCTGCGCTTTGACTCGCAGGTGCCGCGCGGCGAGCTCTGGGCGGACGTCGACCGCGACATGATTCGCCAGGCGCTCATCAACCTGATGTCCAACGCGCTGCGCTATACGCCCGAGGGCGGTTGGGTGGTCGTGACCGTCGCGCCAGAGGGCAGGGACGTCGCCATCGCCGTCTCCGACACGGGCATCGGTATCGCCAAGGAGGACCTCGCCCGCGTGTTCAGCCGCTTCTGGCGCTCGGACGCCAGCCGCGAGCGCGAGAGCGGCGGCCTGGGCGTGGGCCTTGCCGTGACGAAGGAGATCATCGACCGCCACCACGGCTTCATCGGCGTGGAGTCGGAGCTCAACCACGGCACCAAGTTCACGCTCCACATCCCGCGTGACCAGAGGAACCAGACGCAGCCCCAGCCCAGCGAGGGCAAGTAGCGCCCGTGCGGCCTGCCGCGCCGGCCGTGCCGACGTCCGCGCCTCGGCCGGTGTCTGCGGCCCTGTCGGCGCCACCCCACCGGCACCCGTGCCCCTAGCGGCGAGCTCGCTCCGTCTTCAGCCTTGGGCCCAGAGTGCGCATCGTGCGTGGCGAGAGTGCCGTCTCGTGCCCCCATACCCGCAGCTTTGAGTACAATGGTGCAGTTTGTTAAGGCTCATCTCACTCAAACGAGGGGAAGCGATTCAAAGATGACGGCAATGGACATGCGTCCGGATTCCCAGGGCAAGGTTCGCGACATCTACGATTGCGGCGACTCGCTGCTCATGGTCGCGAGCGACCGTATCAGCGCCTACGACTTCATCCTGCCCGATGAGATTCCCTACAAGGGCGAGATCCTCACCCGCATCTCGGCCTTCTGGTTCGAGAAGTTCGCGGACATCCTGCCCAACCACGTCATTACGATGGACCCGGCCCAGTATCCGGCGGAGTACCAGCAGTACGCCGACTACCTCGCCGGCCGCTCCATGCTCGTGAAGAAGGCCACGACCATTCCCATCGAGTGCATTGTGCGCGGCTACCTCACCGGCTCCGGCAAGAAGACCTACGACGAGAACGGCACCGTGTGCGGCATCAAGCTGCCCGAGGGCCTGGTCGAGGCCTCGCAGCTGCCCGAGCCCATCTTCACGCCTTCCACCAAGGCCGAGCTTGGCGACCACGACGAGAACATCAGCTTCGAGCGCTGCGCCGAGATCGTCGGCGAGGACACCGCCGCCCAGATCCGCGACGCCTCGCTGGCCATCTACAAGGCTGCCGCCGAGTACGCCGCCACGCGCGGCATCATCATCGCCGACACCAAGTTTGAGTTTGGCTTCATCGACGGCAAGCTCGCCATCATCGACGAGTGCCTGACGCCCGACTCCAGCCGCTTCTGGCCCGCGGAGGGCTACTCCGCCGGCCACGTGCAGCCCAGCTTTGACAAGCAGTATGTCCGCGATTGGCTCCGCGCCAACTGGGACATGCAGGGCGAGCCGCCCCACCTGCCGGCCGAGGTCGTCGCCGGCGCCTCCGAGCGTTACCAGGAGGCCTACCAGATCATCACCGGCGAAAAGTTCGTACCCATGAAGGAGAGCAATGTCTCAGCGTAGCCCGTTCAACCAGCGCAACATGCCCAAGTCTGCCGCCGCCGGCGAGGAGGAGACCAAGACCTCCGCTACCGGCATGGCCCGCCGCTCGCCCTCCAAGGCGAAGCCTGTCCACGACGCCGGCACCTCCGTGCGCGTGGTGAAGAAGCACAAGAACGCCGACGGCACGGTGACCACCACCGGCCTCACCAAGGAGGAGAAGAAGGCCCAGCAGAAGGCCGAGCGCGAGGAGGAGGACTTCTTCGCCGCCCTCACCGACGCCATGCTCAAGCGCGACCCGCTCTACAACAAGCGTCGCCACATGTGGTGGGTCTTCCTTGGCCTTGGCCTCGTCTGCGTCGTGCTGTCCTTCGCCTTTGGCTACCTTGGCGCTACGGATGGCTCCAACATGTACCGCCTCGACACCATGGGCGGCATCCTCTCCGTGGTCGCGCTCGTGCTCGCCTACGTCTTCATCATCACCTCACTGGTGTTTGAGTTCATGAAGATCCGCCCGATGCGCAAGGAGGTCACCGCGCAGCTCCAGGGCATGAGCGACAAGAAGCGCCGTGCACTCATGGACGAGATCTACGAGGAGCGTGCCGCTAAGAGGGCTGCCAAGGAAGCCTCCAAGAAGTAGCTTTTCCGCAGCTTGTGGGCCTGCGTAGACCGCAGCCACCGGCAGCGCTAGAATGTAGTTCCGCCCGACCCCTCGGGCAGCCGCCGTATGCGGCACACATACTGCCTTCGTAGCTCAGGGGATAGAGCACCGCTCTCCTAAAGCG
>CAVIES010000012.1:13384-27021 GCA_963641675.1 Anaerovoracaceae bacterium | reverse complement strand
GCGCTTTACGCCCAATGAATCCGGATAACGCTCGCCCCATACGTATTACCGCGGCTGCTGGCACGTATTTAGCCGGGGCTTCTTCTGCAGGTACTGTCACCTTGCGGCCTCATCCCTGCTGAAAGCGGTTTACAACCCGAAGGCCTTCGTCCCGCACGCGGCGTCGCTGCGTCAGGCTTCCGCCCATTGCGCAAGATTCCCCACTGCTGCCTCCCGTAGGAGTCTGGGCCGTGTCTCAGTCCCAATCTGGCCGGTCGGTCTCTCAACCCGGCTACCCATAATCGCCTTGGTGGGCCGTTGCCCCGCCAACTAGCTAACAGGCCGCGGGCCCATCCCTCGCCGTCTGGGCTTTCCCGCCTCCCCCATGCGGGGGTGGCGGAGTATCCGGTATCACCCACGGTTTCCCGAGGCTGTCCCGGTGCGAGGGGCAGGTTGCCCACGTGTTACTCAGCCGTTCGCCACTTTATACACTTCCGAAGAAGCTTTAACCGTTCGACTTGCATGTGTTAGGCGCGCCGCCAGCGTTCATCCTGAGCCAGGATCGAACTCTCCGTTCAAATTTTCAGGTCGCGTGAGGCGACCCTCAAGTTGATGTTCGGGAGCGGTCCGTCGCTCTTGGTTCCGCTGTGTCACTGAATTTCTCGGACTCATCGAATAAAGGAAATTGAAGAGGTGCTATGTAGCACACTTCGTCACTTTTTCGCTTTGTCTGTCTCGTCGATCTCTTCGATCGCAGTATCCGGTTTTCAAGGTTCGCCGCGCCCGCTGCGCTGGGGTTTTGCTCCCCCGGCCCGCTGCGGCGCGAGGAAGTAATATACGCGCCTCCGACAGGGTGCGCAATACTTGTGGCCCCTCTTCACATCTTGCGCACAACTAGTTCCGCCCACCGAAGATTTGACACATGATGCTGTATGTCACTTGCAAGGTAGACACAAGTGTGGGCGCCTGTTCCCCGCGCTTGATTCGCCTACGAATACGGTCGCTCCCCGTCTATATAGATGAAGCCGTTTGGCAAGGCATTCGCCGTGGGCTCTTTTAGCGCCTTTGCCTCTTATATAAGCACTCGATGCAAATGCGCTGTGCAATCGTCGCTGCATATAAGCGAGGGACGACCAGTTGGCCGCCCCTCGTCTTCTTACATATATAAGTTGTTGTGCGCCCCTACCTAAAGTGGGCTCCGCGGGTGGAGAACTCGCGCACCGCGCGGGAGAGGTAGGTGTAGTGGACCGGCTTGTGCGCATCGCTCGCGATGTAGCGGTAGAGATGATCTTCGAACATGCGGATTGCGGGCTTCTTCTCGCGGCCGAAGCGGCCGCCGGCGATGAAATCGGCCGAAGCCTGGAGTTTGCAACCCATCTTTACCAGGCGATGGGCGATGGAGATGTCGTTCTGGATGGCGCGGTATCGCTCAGGGTGGGCAATGATCACGTCGTACCCCATGCCCTGGAGCGTGAAGATCGTGCGCTCGTACTCGCGGAAGTCGGCCTCGGTGCAGCCGTTGTCGAGCTCCAGCAGGAACTCGCCCGTACCGCTGAAACCGAGGTAGGGCGCCCACTCCTCTACGCCAAGCTCCATCAGCTTGGTGTGGTTGACCTCAAAGCCCATGATCATGGGGAAGCCGTCGGCGGCCTCCTGGAAGCGGTGGAACGCCTCCCACATGCCCTTGAAGTCGAAGTAGGGACGACGGCAGTGCGGCGTGCACACCATGCTGGTAACGCCCGCGGCCTTGGCGGCCTCGAGCATACGCAGGCTCATAGCCAAATCCTTGGAGCCGTCATCGACCCCGGGGAGTATGTGGCAGTGCATGTCGCGCATCTAGGTAAAGCTCCGAGCTAGTCGAGGTCGCCGTCGAAGCCGCTGGTGTTGGTCTGCACCGGGTACTGGACAGGCGCAACGTGGGCGGGGGCCGCAGCAGGGGCGACGTAGTTGGCAGGGGTGTAGGCGCCGGTGGTGCCTGCCGCAGGAGCGGCGGGCGCGGGAGCAGGAGCCGGCGCAGGGGCCGGGGCCTGTGACTGGAGCGGGGCGCCCTGCGTGAAGCTCGGCGCGGTGGCAGCCCAGTCGTTGGAAGGCATCTCGGGGGCGACGTTGGAGGCGTCGTGGCGCTTCTTGCGCTTACGGCGCTCGCCGTCCTTGGTGTAGTACTCGTAGTAGTACTCGCTCTTCTCGGCGTCGCAGAAGTTGAGGACGGTGCCGAGGACGTTGGCGCCGGCCTTCTTTAGCTGCCCGAAGGAAGAGACGACCTCGTCGCGCTTGGTGAAGTTGCGACGGACGACCAGCAGGGCGCCGTCGACGATGGAGCCCACGACGGCGGCGTCAACGAACGCGGACAGAGGCGGCGTGTCGAAGACGACGTAGTCGTACGTATCGCCCAGCGAGGCGACGAAGCTCTGGAAGCGCTTGGAGCCGAGGATGTCGACAGGGTTGGGGATGTGGGGCTCGGAGTCGAGGAAGTAGACGCCGCGCATGGTGGTCTGGACCACGGCCTGCTCCAGCGGCACCTGGCCGGCGAGCACGCTGTAGATGCCGTTGCGGACGTGCAGGCCCAGCATGTTGCCGAGCGAGCGACGACGCATGTCGCACTCGACCAGAAGGACGGTGCGGCCGCCCGTGGAGAGGGCCTCGGCGAGCGCGATGGCGATCGTGGACTTGCCCTCGTTAGGGATGGAGGACGTCACCACGAGGGTGTTGACGGGGTTGTCGACCGACGCGAAGCGAATGTTCGTGGCGAGGGTCTTGACGGAGTTCTGCAGATAGACGGTGGCGTCGGCGGAGCTGGTCTTCTTAGCCATGGCCTATCGACCTCCCTTCACAGCCGGGACGCGGCCGATGACGGGCACGCCGAGGAGCTTCTCAAGGTCAGACTGGCCGCGGACCTTGGTGTTGAGCATGTCGCCGATGACCACGAGGGCAACGGCCAGGAAGAGGCCGGCAATGAAGCCAACCGCGACGTAGAGCAGGCGCTTGGGGCCGGAGGGGTTCTCAGGCGCGGTAGCGGAGTCGACGACGTTAATGGACTCGACGTTCATGACCTCGCGGGCAACCTCGGAGACCTTGGTGGCCATCTCGTTGGCGACGTCGGCAGACTGCTGCGGGTCGGTGCCCGTGACATCGAGCGTGATGACTCGGGAGCTCGTGGAGTTGGTGATGCTGATCTTGAAGGCGTCGAGGTCCTTGAGGCCAAGGGCGGAGGCGGCGCCGTTTACGACTCGATCACTCTCGAGCAGGGTGGCGACGTCGTTGGTGACCATCTGGGAGGCCGAGAGGTCGCTCTGAAGCGACGTGGTGGTCTCCTCCTGCTTAACGAGCACGTACATGGAAACCGTGGCGGTGTAGGTGTCGCTCAGGCCGACGTAGCTGAAGACGCCAACGCCGATGGCGAAGATGAGGGGAAGCGCGATGACGAGCTTGATGCGCTTCTTCATCAGATCGAGAAGTTCGAGCAGAGTCATGTGTCTGTAGCTCCTTATTGAGCCCCGGCATAGCCGAGGAGTCCATGAATCAGAAACATGGTAGCAGCAGTTGGGCGCTTTAGAGTGTTAACAGGTGCATACATTGGATAAGTTTCATTTCATATGCAGGAGGCTAGGCGCGGGGTGTTCTCAATAAACAGACGCTCTCTATACATATATGTATGGGAGCCAGCGCCGACCATCGTGTGAATGTAAGCGTCGGCCGGTAAACAAATTGTGCCAGCCGACGTTTCTGAAAGAGAAAGTTGCAGCGCAGGGTTTCGCTTTTTCCCAAATAAACGGTATAGTCTTTTTACTTATGCATGTTAGAAGGGGGATTTTGTCCCTCTGACACATAGGAGACCGCATGGCTGCAGGACACTTTAAACGAAACAGCGGTAGAGCAGAAAATCCGGACTACGATCCGGTGTTCGATTCTCCTACGGCACAGAACTGGATGCCGGGAGCAACTCAAGCCCAGGAAAACCAATATGCGCAGCAGCAGGCAGCGGCCGCGGAATACGCACGCCAGCAGGCCGCCGAGCAGGCGCGTCTGCAGGCTGAGGCCGCTCGCAGGGCTGCTGAGGAAGCCGCCCGACAGAGGGCTGCCGCCGAGGCCGCCGAGCGCAAGCGCCAGGCAGAGGAGGCCACGCGAGCCCAGGCCGCCGCAGAGGCCGCCGAGCGCGCGCGCCAGCAGGCGCTTGCCGCAGAGCGTGCCCGCCGCGAGGCCGAGGAGGCACGCCTTAAGGCCGAGGCAGTAAAGCGCGCCCGCGAGCAGGCGATTGCCGCCGAGAAGGCTCGCATCGAGGCCGAGGAGCGCGCCAAGCGCGAGGCCGAGGAGGCGCGCCAGAAGGCGGAGGCCGAGGAGCGCGCTCGCAAGGAGGCCGAGGAGCGTGCCAAGCGCGAGGCCGCAGAGCGCGCACGCAAGGAAGAAGAGGAGCGCAAGCGCGCCGAGGAGGAGGCCGCCCGACAGAAGGCGGAGGCCGCCGAGCGAGCCCGCCAGGAGGCGGAGGCCGCCGAGCGCGCACGCAAAGAGGCCGAGGAGCGCGCACGTCGCGAGGCCGAGGAGCGAGCCCGCCAGGAGGCGGAGGCCGCGCGCCTGAAGGCCGAGGCAGAGGAGCGTGCCCGCATTGAGGCCGCCCGCGCACAGGCAGAGGCCGCAGAGCGCGCCCGCCAGCAGGCTGAGGCCCAGGCCCTCGCCCGCCGCATGGCCGAAGAGCGCGCCCGTCAGGAGGCTCGCGAGCAGGCAAGGCTCCAGGCGGAGGCCGAGGAACGTGCCCGCCAGGAGGCCAAGGAGCAGGCGATCCGCGAAGCCCAGAGGCTCGCGCGCCAGCAGTCTGAGGAGCGCGCCCGCAAGAAGGCCGAGGCAGAGGCTGCCAAGAAGAAGGCCGAGGAAGACAAGCTCGCGCGCCGTCGTGCCGTGGCAGAGGGTGCCCGCAGGCAGGTTGAGCAGGCAAAGGCCGAGCGCGCCGCCGCTCAGAAGGCGGCCGAGGAGGCTGAGGCCGCGCGTCTGAAGGCCGAGGCCGACGAAAAGGCCCGCATCGAGGCCGAGAAGAAGGCCGAGGCAGAGCGCAAGGAAGCCGAGGCCGCCGCCGCCGAGCGCGAGGAGGCCCAGGCCGCCGAGGAGGCCAAGCGCCAGGCAGAGGCCGACGCGCTTGCCGCGCAGGACGCCGAGGCCGCGCGCGCATCCGCGGAAGCCGCCCGCAAGGAAGCCGAGATCGCCCGCCAGCAGGCGGAGGAGCGCGAGGCCGCCCGCCAGGAGGCCGAGAGCCGCGCCCGCCGCGAGGCCGAGGACGCCGAGCTCGCGCGCCTTGAGGCAGAGGCCGCCAAGAAACAGGCCGAGGCAGAGATTCGCGCCCGCAAGGCCGCCGAGCTTGAGACCCAGCGCCTGAAGGCCGAGGCCGCCGAGCGCGCCCGCCAGGACAAGGTAAACAAGGAGCGCGCGCAGGCCGCCGAGCTGCAGCAGGCGCGCGAGGAGGCCCAGGCCGCCCGCAAGCAGGCGGAGTCCGAGGCCCGCGCCCGCAAGGCCGCCGAGGAAGAGACCGCCCGCGTGAAGGCCGAGATGCAGGCTGCCGAGACGGCCGCCGCCATCGAGCGCGCCCGCCGCGAGGGCGAGGAGGCCGAGCGCGCCCGCCAGCTGGCCGAGTACGCCGAGCAGGCGAGGCTCCAGGCCGAGGCCGAGAAGGCCGAGCTTGAGCTGCGCGAGGCAGAGGCGGAGGCCGCCCGCCTGAAGGCTGAGGCCGAGGCGGACGCCGCGGCCCGCGAGGAGGAGGCCGCCAAGGCCGCCGCCGCCGAGCAGGAAGCTGCCGAGAAGGCCGCCGCCGAGGCAGAGGCCGCCAAGAACAACAACCACACCGGCGCCATGGTCGCCGCCGCGGCCGTTGCCGCAGGTGCCGCTGCCGTTGCCGCCGCTCCCGCGGTTGCCAGCGCAGCTGAGGCCGCCCCTGCCGCCGCGAGCGCCGTCGCAAACGCCGCCGATGACGAGGAGGCCAAGGAGTTCGCGCTCCTGCAGAACGCGGTTGAGGCCTCCGACTTTGGCCGCGAGCGCCGCGAGCGCGCCATGGCGGAGGAGTTCGCCCGCCAGGAGGCCGAGGCCGCCGCGGCCGAGAAGGCCCGTCGCGAGGCAGAGGCCGCCGCTGCCGCCGAGGCCGCCCGCAAGCAGGCCGAAGCCGAGGAGGCCGCACGCCAGGAGGCTGCCCGCAAGGCTGCCGCCGAGGCCGAGGCTGCCGCAAAGCAGGCGCAGAAGCCCGTCTCGCAGAGGGAGACCGCCGCGCAGCAGCAGGCTGCCGCCGAGGCCGAGGCTGCCGCAAAACAGGCTGCCGCCAAGCAGAGGAACCAGGCGCAGGCCGGCCAGACCATGCAGCTCACGGGCGCTGCTAAGCAGCGCGCCCGCCAGGAGGCCGCCAAG
This sequence comes from Anaerovoracaceae bacterium, assembly GCA_963641675.1. Lineage (GTDB taxonomy): Bacteria > Actinomycetota > Coriobacteriia > Coriobacteriales > Atopobiaceae > Parolsenella. Next base: position 20,664 of record CAVIES010000012.1, on the reverse strand, counting down.
CAGCAGGCCAACAGGCAGTCGACCTACGACGCCGAGCAGGCCGCGCTCTTCACGCCCATCAACACCACGCAGAAGCAGACGAACCGCGAGACGCTCCAGGCGAGCCTCGACAACAACCCCAAGACCAAGCGCAACAAGGCCAAGCGGGCCTCCGGCAGCTCCCGCAACCGCGTGATCGCCGTCGTGGCCGCCGTGCTCGTCGCTCTCGTTGCCGTCTTTGGCCTTAGCGGCATCGTGGTCTTTTCGCAGGCCCAGGGCATGGTTGCCCAGAAGAGCGCGATTCTCGCCAAGGTGGACGACATCAAGGCCGACGTGAAGGACGGCGACGCCGACGGCCTCAAAGCCAACGTGGCCAGCCTCTCTTCCACGGTGAGCGACCTCAACGACACCACGCACAACCCGTTCTGGACGGTCGCGAGCGCCATCCCGGTGCTTGGTGACGACGTTCGCGCCGCTAGCGGCCTCATGGAGCAGGCCGACAAGCTCTGCCAGGAGGCCCTCGTACCTGCGAGCAACGCGCTTGCCGGCGTGAGTCTCTCCGACCTCGTCTCCAACGGAGACATCAACACCGAGAAGCTCCAGACCGTCATCAACGCCGTGACCGACGTCGCACCCGTCGTGACCGAGTGCACCGCCGCCATCCAGGACCTGCCCGAGCCGCACACGAGCCAGCTCAAGAGCGTATTTGAGCAGATCGAGGACCCGCTGGACGTCGCCAACGAGCTCTTCTCCAACGTGGACAGCTACGGCACCGTGCTCCAGCAGATGCTGGGCACCGGCGGCACCCGCACGTACCTGCTGGTTGCCCAGAACAACGCAGAGCTGCGCCCCACCGGCGGCCTGCCCGGCTCCATGGGCCTCATCACCGTGGACAACGGCAGCATCAGCCTCGGCGAGTTCGTTGACACCGCGGCCACCATCAACAGCCCGGGCGGCGCCGACCTCTATGGCATCACCGCCGAGGAGACCGCCCTCTTTGGCGAGCGCATCGGCACCATCACCAACGACACCAACTTCATCCCCGACTTTGAGCGCGCGGGTTACCTCTTTGGCCAGATCTGGGAGCACCTCAAGGGCGACCACGTCGACGGCGTCATTGCCGTTGACCCGGTGTTCGTCCAGTACGTGCTGAAGATCGTGGGCAGCGTTGAGGTGAACGGCATGACGCTTACCGGCGACAACGCCGCCAAGGTCCTGCTGAACGACTCGTACAACAGCATGGCCTACGACCAGACCAACGCGTTCTTCGCGCAGGCCGCGAGCGACTCGGCCCACCACATCGTCGACAACCTCGGCGAGGTGAGCGTCACCGACCTCGTGAAGACCGTGATGCAGGGCATTGAGGAGCAGCACCTCATGGCGTGGATGGCCAACGCCGACGAGGAGCAGGCACTCAAGGACTTTGACGCCGCCGGCGCCTTCGTGACCGACTCCTCCACCCCGCAGCTCGGCGTGTTCATGGCCGACGACACGTGGTCGAAGAAGAGCTGGTTCCTCTCTGGCAGCACTGAGGTCTCTGAGGGCACCACCAACTCCGACGGCACCGTTACCTACCACGTGACCTCGACCTTTACCAACCATCTCACCGCCGATCAGGCGGCCACGGAGGAGTCGCACATCACCGGCTACAACACGCTCGCCCGTGACACCACCGACATGGTTACCTGGGTCTACCTCGTGGCCCCGGCAGGCGGCACCATCTCCAACGTCTCCGCCGCGGGCGCCGACCTCTCGCTCATGGACTTCCGCGAGATGAGCTACAACGGCTTCCAGGTGATGGAGGCAGAGCCGCGCATCGACGGCGGCGAGACGCTCACCATCACCTACGACGTCACCTGCGCCGCAGGCTCGGCCGAGATGACGGTGCGCCAGCAGCCCACGGCGCAGACGGTCGCCGGCTGGGAGTAGGAACTTCCGCATAGCACGCGCACGAGAGCCCGCCCACCCGGCGGGCTCTTTTTGTTGGGCGTGCAACGGGGCGCAGGGCATGCAGCGGGGCGTTGGGCGTGCAGCTGGGCGTTGGGCGTGCAGCGGGGCGGGCGCCGCCCTCTCGGCGCGCGTGCCGCCGCCGCGGCGCGCCTCTGCCGGCCCCCTCCCCTCTCTCGCGAATTGACTCTACGTTATTTGCAGTTATCGGGCCAAAAACGGGCCATAAGTGCAAATAACGTAGAGTCAGTTTGGAAGGCACTTGGATGGCATGCCGCGAGCGTGCCTATAATTGGGCGGCATGGAGCAGCCGGCGGGCCAACGCCGGGCTGCGGACAGATGGCCAGAAGGAGCAGGCATGACGGAGAAGCCGCGCATTTTGATCGTCGCCACAGGTGGCACCATCGCCTCTGCCGAGGAGGGCAACGGCCTGACCCCGCAGCTCACGGGCGAGCAGCTCACCGCCTTTGTGCCCGAGATCGCAGAGATCGCGCTGGTGGACGTCGTGCAGGCGATGAACATCGACAGCAGCAACATGCGCCCCGCGAGCTGGCAGACCATCGGCGACGCACTGCTTGAGCGCTATGAGGACTACGACGGCTTTGTGGTGCTGCACGGCACCGACACCATGGCCTACACAGCCGCGGCCCTCTCCTACCTCATCCAGGACAGCCCGCGCCCCATCGTGCTCACCGGCTCGCAGCAGCCGATGGGAAACCCCTTCACCGATGCGCGCTTGAACCTCTACCAGAGCGTGCTGTATGCGGCCGACCCGCTGAGCCGCGACGTCTCTGTGGTGTTTGGCGGGGCCGTGATTGCCGGCACCCGCGCGCGCAAGCAGCGCACAATGAGCTTTAACGCGTTCACGAGCGTTAACTACCCTGAGCTCGCGCTTATTCGCAACAACAGGATTGTGCGGACGGGACTGAGCAGCACGGCCAGCCGCACAAGCGAGAGCGTGAGCAGCTCCGCCAGCCCCGCGCGCAAGACGGTTGGCTGCGCGCCTGACGGCGCGGCTGCATCTCCCGCTCGCGCCCAGGCGCCGCGCGTCTACCACGAGCTTGACGAGCGCGTGCTCGTGCTGAAGCTCACGCCCGGCATTAGCCCGCGCGTGTTCGAGCTTTTGCGCGAGGACTACGACGCCATCATCCTCGAGACGTTCGGCATCGGCTGCATCCCGGATTCGCTCCACGACGCCATCTTTGGCTGGGTGGACTCCGGCCACACCCTCGTGGTGACCACGCAGGTACCGGAGGAGGGCCTTGACCTTGGCGTATATGAGGTCGGCCGCGCCTATGCGGAGCACCCCGGCGTGCTCAAGGGCGATGACATGACCTCCGAGGCGCTCGTGGCCAAGACTATGTGGGCGCTCGGCCAGACGCGCGACGCAGAAGAGCTGCGCGAGCTCTTCTACCGCCCGGTGAACCACGACCGCGAAGCCTAAGGGGGCCGGCGCCGGCGCCAACAGCGTTGCCGGCCCCTCAACACCTCCCCAAATGCGAATTGACTCTACGTTATTTGCAGTTATCGGGCCAAAAACGGGCCATAAGTGCAAATAACGTAGAGTCAGTTTGGTTGAGGGGCTTGGGCGCGCTTGCGCCTGCGCATAAAGTTACAAGTTAGTTGCACCGTGACGTGTAAAAGCGCCGCTAGGATGCGGAATTGCTCGTCTGCCGATACAATTCAGCTCACGTATAGAAAGCGAGCCCTGCGCCACGCGCAGAGCGGTCGCGCGATAATGCGCGGCACCGCGGGCTCGCCAAATAAAGGGGGAACCATGAGCTCCATCTCTAGGCGCAACTTCATCGCCGCCAGCGCCGGCGCCGCCGTGCTCGGCCTCTCTGCCTGCGGCAACTCCGGCAGCTCCAGCGACTCCAGCTCGAGCAGCGAGGACAAGACCTACAAGATCGGCGTCCTGCAGCTCACGCAGCACGCCGCGCTCGACGCCGCCAACGAGGGCTTCGTCGCCGCCCTCGACGAGGCCGGCATCAAGTACGAGATCGACCAGCAGAACGCCAACAACGACCAGAGCGCCTGCTCCACCATCGCCTCCAAGCTCGTGGGCGACGAGGACGACCTCATCTACGTAATCGCCACGCCGGCCGCCCAGGCCGTGCTTGCCGCCACGACCGAGATCCCCATCGTGGGCTCCGCCATCACCGACTACGCGGCCTCTGGCCTCGTTGCCGACAACGACGCCCCCGGCGGCAACCTCACCGGCACCTCCGACATGAACCCCGTTGACGAGCAGATCGAGATGCTCCAGAAGGTCTGCCCCGATGCCAAGCACATCGGCATGCTCTACTGCACCGCCGAGTCCAACTCGCAGCTGCAGGTCGAGATGGCCGAGGCCGCCTGCGACAAGGCCGGCCTCACCTACGAGCGCTTCACGGTCTCCAGCTCCAACGAGGTCCAGAGCGTCGTCGAGTCGATGGTGGGCAAGGTCGACGCGGGCTACACCCCCACCGACAACACCATCGCCGCTGCCGCCGCTCAGGTGGGCCAGATCTGCAAGGAGGGCAAGCTGCCCTTCGTCACCGGCGAGGAGAACATGTGCATGGGCATGGGCGTCTGCACCCTCTCCATCGACTACACCGAGCTTGGCAAGATGGCTGGCGAGATGGCCGTGAAGATCCTCACCGAGGGCGCCGACCCCGCCACCATGGCCATCGAGACCGAGGGCACCGACCAGCTCCAGACGATCAAGAACGAGGAGATGGCCGAGGCCCTCGGCATCGACCTCTCCGTGCTCGACGCCTAAGGCGCCGGCAATAGCCAACCAGCGCCGGGCGCAGCTCGCGCCTAGACGTTAAACTGGCAAGCGTACGCAACGCGCGCCCCGACGGAGAGCCGCCGGGGCGCGTTTGGATGGAAGGAACGTCATGCTGAATGCAATGCTTGGCGCCGTTTCCCAGGGCGTTCTCTGGGGCGTCATGGTGCTTGGCGTGTTCATCACGTTCAAGCTCCTCGACATCGCCGATATGACGGTTGACGGAAGCTTTGCCACCGGCGGCGCCGTATGCGCCGTGCTTGTGGTCGCCGGCGTTGACCCGGCGCTGGCCATCGTGGGCGCAATGCTCGCAGGTGCTGTCTGCGGCGCCGTGACCGGCTTTCTCACCACGGTGTTTAGGATCCCCTCGATCCTCGCGGGAATCCTGACGCAGATCAGCCTGTGGTCGATCAACCTGCGCATCATGGGCAAGTCGAACACGCCGCTGCTCACCAGCAAGACGGTCTTCTCCGCCATTGGCGACGCCACGGGGCTTTCCTCCAACGTGGTCGCCATCATCGTCGGCGCCACGGTGGCCGTGCTCATCGTAGTGCTGTTGTACTGGTTCTTTGGCACCGAGCTCGGCAGCGCCCTGCGCGCCACGGGCAACAACGAGGACATGATCCGCGCTCTCGGCGTGAACACCAACACCGCCAAGGTCATCGCGCTCACGCTCTCCAACGCACTCGTGGGCCTCTCCGGCGGCCTCATCTGCGAGCAGCAGAAGTACGCCGACGTCGGCATGGGCACGGGCGCGATCGTCATCGCGCTCGCCGCCATCGTCATCGGCGAGGTGCTCGGCCGTCTCACGCCGGGCAAGCTCACCAAGTTTGGCTCGCGCCTGGTCTCGGCCATCGTGGGCTCTGTGGTGTACTTCCTCATCCGCGCCATCGTGCTGCAGCTCGGCATGGACGCCAACGACATGAAGCTGCTCTCGGCCATCATTGTGGCGCTGGCACTCTGCGTCCCGGTGGTGATTGAGAACGTCAACAGACGCCGCTCATACTCGAAGGGAGGCGAGCAGTAATGACCACCATGCTTAAGCTCGCCGGGGTCAAGAAGACTTTCAACAAGGGCAGCGTTAACGAGAAACCCGTGCTCACCAGCCTTAACCTCGAGCTGGAGGAGGGCGACTTCGTCACCGTCATCGGAGGCAACGGCGCCGGCAAGTCCACCATGCTCAACATGATTGCGGGCGTGTACCCGCTCGACGCCGGCACGATCGAGATCGATGGCGAGGACGTCTCCCTGCTTTCCGAGCCGGCACGTGCCAAGTACCTGGGTCGCGTGTTCCAGGACCCGATGCGCGGCACCGCAGCCGACATGCAGATCTCTGAGAACCTTGCGCTGGCGAAGCGCCGCGGCAAGAAGCGCACGCTCGCCTGGGGCATCAGCAACGAGGAGAAGGCGGAGTACCCCGAGCTTCTCGCCACGCTTGGCCTGGGGCTCGAGACGCGCATGAAGGACAAGGTGGGCCTGCTCTCTGGCGGCCAGCGCCAGGCGCTCACCCTGCTCATGGCCACGCTCACCAACCCCAAGCTGCTACTTCTTGACGAGCACACCGCCGCGCTCGACCCCAAGACGGCCGCCAAGGTGCTCGAGCTCACCGACCAGATTGTGAGCGAGCGCAAGCTCACGACACTCATGATCACGCACAACATGAACGACGCCATCCGTCTGGGAAACCGCCTGATCATGATGCACAAGGGCACCGTGGTCTACGACGTGCGCGGCGAGGAGAAGAGCAAGCTCACCGTGCCCGACCTGCTCGAGAAGTTTGAGAAGGCCGCCGGAAGCGAGTTTGCCAACGACCGCATGCTGCTGGGATAGGCGCGCCTGGGCGCTGGGCCGCGTGGGTTTGGCGTCTGGTGCGGCACCTTCGGGTGTACGGGGCACCTGGCTGCTTGGCATTGGTTACGAGCGTAAGCTCCGACCAAAGCGCGCCGGGGCCGATGTTCAAAAACCGAATATGAGACTGCAGACCCGCCGCTTGCCGAGAACTCTTCCGGCAAGCGGCGGGTCTTTTTCTGTACCTGAGTACCTCTAGCTCGCGTGTTAGGTTCCCGTTGGATGGACAACAGGTTTTGTCAGATTCCGCTCCTCTAGGGTTTTGCTTCCACGGATGAGGAGGCAAACGTGAGCAGGGAGAACGAGCGGTTTAGAAGATGCGTCGCCGCGTGGCGGGCGCAGGACCTATCTGGCCTAAGCGAGGCAGAGGCTGGCGACGTGGCGCTCTGGAGCCATGCCTTGGCCGGCAAGTTTGTGGTGACCGATGCCGAAGGCAAGCTCATGACGCTGCTACAGGCAGAGAGGCTTGCACGGCCGCGGCTCTTCCTCGTGCAGCTTTTGGAGAGGGACGCCTGCGAGCTCTTTGGGCGCCTGCCGTGCCTGGCGGAGCTGACGCTGCTCCCCTACCACGGACGCATCGTCACCAGCGGAGAGATCCGCCGTGTAAGCTCGGTTGTTTCTGCCGGAGGCCTCGAGCTCATAGAACGCCGCTTCAAGCTCGCCTGCTCAAGCCCCCCAATAGCCACTGCCAGAGAGCTGATCGCCTATAGCCACGAGAGAACGGAGAGCTAAATGT
>CAVIES010000012.1:0-13215 GCA_963641675.1 Anaerovoracaceae bacterium | reverse complement strand
AGAGAACCAGGAGGGCGAAAGCCCATGAGGACTGAGACTGCCGAGGCGTTTGTCCGCCTCGTTACCAGCTATGTTTCTGCCATTGAGGGCACCGGCGTGGTCATTCCCGACCATGTGGTAGCCCAGCTTACGACCGAACCGCTGAAGGCCTGCGAGGCCTTGAACGAGCTCGCACTATCCTATGGCTGCATCGACGACGTGCTCGACGCCGCACTTGCCGCCATCTACGAGTCCATGGACGCCGCCGACGCGCGCGGCCCGGTGGACGAGTACACCGCCACCGACATCGCCCGCGCCTGGAGCCGCACGCACGTGGAACCCGAGCCGGAGCCTGAACCCGAGCCGGAGCCCGAGCCGGGGCCCGTTGAGGACGACGAGGTCTGGAGCAGCTCCGACGAGGAGCAGCCCGAGCAACCAGCTGAGGAGAAGCCTGCAAAGAAGCGCACGCGCAAGAGCAAGAAGGCCAAGGAGGCCGAGGCCGCAGCCGCTGCTGAGGCTGAGGCTGGACCCGAGACCGCAGCCGCCGAGGAATCCACGGCCGAGGCCACTCCCGCCAAGGCCGAGCCCGAGGCCGAAGCCCCCGCCGCCGGGGCAGAAGCCGAGCCTGAGGCTCCCGCCGCCGATGACGAGACGCTGAGCGTGGACCAGGTGAGCGCCATCCTGGGCATCTCTAGGCCAGCGATCTACAAGCTCATCGAGTCTGGCGAGCTGCCGGCTGGCAAGAAGGGCCGTTCGTGGCGCATCTCTGCCGCGGCCGTTGCCGCAAGGGCCGCGTCGAACTAGCCGCGCACAAATAAACCGCAGCTATTGAGCCGATTTAATGACCGCCCGTCTCGAATTTCCGAGGCGGGCGGCTTGCTTCTGGTGGATTGTTTTGGGTCACGCAAGGAAACGATCAGCCCCACGGCGCCGTGGGGGGGTTACTCTTCGTAAGCCTCGGTCGCGCCGCGCGTCTCGAGCTCCTCTACCGCCTCTCGCTCGGCCTCTTGCTCGGGGGTGAGGCGCCTAGCCGCGTGCTTGGCGCCGAGGTTTACCTCGTCGCCCAGGAAGAGCGGCACAGCGATGCGGGTGTAGAGCGCGAGCCAGGCCGCGGAGAGGCAGAAGCCGCCGATGACGTCGCTCGCATAGTGAACGCCGAGGTAGATGCGGCTAAGCCCGATCATAAAGATCACGAGTGCGAACGCGACGACGAGGAAGTTTCGCTCGCGCTTGTCTTTCTCGAACTTCCAGACGAACCAGGCAAGCAGGCCAAAGAAGGCCATGGCCACCATGGAGTGGCCGGAGGGGAAGCTAAAGCCCGTGGCGGTTGCCAGGCGGAAGCCGTCCGGGCGGGGGCGCTGAATGATGAACTTGAGTACCTGGTTGAGCGCCACCACGAGCACGAGGTTCACGGCGCAGCACCAGCCCGGGCGCCTGCCCGGCGCAAAGGCGGAGACGGCAAGCAGCATGACGAGCAGCGTGCCCGGCATGGCAAGCGCGGAGAAGCTCTCCATCACGGGCGTCAGCAGGTCGCAGCGCAGGTGCTCGACCACGAGCCAGTAGGCAGCCTCGTCGAGCTTCATGCTCTGGACCTCGAGCACGTCCTCGAGAATGCCGATGAAGACGATCATCGCCACCGCGATGACGACAACCCTGCGGTTTCTCCTAATGAGCCCCTTGAGCTGGCCAAGGAAGGCGCGCAGGCCTCTTGCCTCGTGTTTTGCCATCTGCGCCTCCGCGCTTCAATCGTCAGTAGTGGGTTAACGGCCGCCCCGAGCTGCTAGTGCAAGATCTCGCTCATCATGCTGAGGAGGGCCTCGACGTCGATCGGCTTGGAGATGTGGCCGTTCATGCCGGCGGCAAGCGCGGCGTCGCGGTCGGAGTCGAAGGCGTTGGCGGTCACGGCAAGAATCGGCACATGTGCCTTCTTGCGATCGGCCAGGCCGCGGATGTGGCGCGTGGCCTCGTAGCCGTTCATGCGCGGCATCTGGATGTCCATGAGCACCACGTCAAAGTGGCCGGCAGGCGCGTCGGCCACGGCCTCGACGGCCCGGCCGCCGTCCTCGGCCGTCTCCACCTCGGCGCCGGCGGCACGCAGGATCTCGGTCGCAATCTCTCGGTTGAAGTCGTTGTCCTCAACCAGCAGCACGCACTTGTCCTCAAGCGAGTAGATTTCGGCAGGCGCGTCTTCCTCCTCCGCCACGCCGTCGGTGGGCTCGAGGCGCAGCGTCACCACAAACTCGGTGCCCTCGCCCTTCTCGCTCGCCACGGTGATGGAGCCACCCATGATGTCTACCAGGCTCTTTGCGATGCTCATGCCAAGGCCGGTGCCCTGGGTGCCCGTACCCTCCTCGCGTGCGAAGGTCTCGAACACGTGCGCCTGGAACTCCTCATCCATGCCGCAACCCGTATCGCGCACGGAGAATACGTAGCGCGGCTTGCCCACCGCAAGGTCGTCCCGCTCCTCCACGGCGAAGGTGACCGAGCCACCCGCAGGCGTGAACTTAACGGCGTTGCCAAGGATGTTCAGCAGCACCTTCTTGATCTTGTTCTCGTCGGCGAGCACATCCACGTGCTCGACGCCCGCAAGCGAGACCTCAAGCTCCACGCCCTTCTCGCGGGCAGATTCCTGGGCAATGGTCTCGAGCTCAGAGACCATGCGGGTAAGGCTCACGGGCTTCTCGTCCACATAGGCCTTGCCGCTCTCGATGCTGCTCATGTCGAGCACGTCATTGATGAGCGAGAGCAGGTTCGCGCTCGCGGTGTCTACCTTGTCGAGGTAGCGGAGCACCGTCTCGCTCTCGGTCGCGTGCTCGCGGGCAAGGTTGCTAAAGCCCACGATGGCGTTCAGCGGGGTGCGGATGTCGTGGCTCATGCTCGAGAGGAAGGTCGACTTGGCAAGGCTCGACTGCTTGGCGGCATGGAGCGCCGCCGTGAGAGCGTCGCGCTGCTTGCGCTCCTCGGCAATGAGGGCATCGACGTTCTGGAAGCCGGCGATGGCGTTTTGCCTGTCGTCTGTGGCGACGTACTTGAACTGGTAGTAGCGCGGCTCGCCGTCCACCTGCGCGCGGTAGGTCTTGACGTACTCGTCGCTCTCGCGCAGGGCGTCGCGAATGGCGTCGCGGCTCATGAGCGCGTACATCATCGGCTTGTCTTCGGGCCAGACGCGGCTCTCGATGTAGTTGGCGACCGTCTTGTCGTAGTCCATGACGGTGCCGTCGGCTTGGTCCATGCCCGGGGTTACATAGCCGTCGAGCTTGAGGATGCGTGCCTTGTTGGCCACGGTGTCGATGAGAAAGACGTTGAGGTAGTCGCGCGAGAGGGCCTCGAAGATGCTCGCCGATTCGTCGAGCTCGTGCACCAGCTTGTCGCGCTCCTCCACCTCCTCGGTGATGTCGAGGCCGTAGAGCACGCACTCGATGTGGCCCGTGGTGGGGTTGGGCATCATGCGCACCGTGACACGCGCCGTGCGGATGGAGCCGTCGTCGAAGTAGGAGGGCATCTCGTGCGCGATCTCCACCGAGCCCGCCTCATAGGCCGCAAGCAGTGCCTTGCGGTTATATATGCCAAGGTACTTGACGCGCAGCTCTTCGTCGGGAACGTAGGCAAAGACCTCCGCCATGGTCTCGTCCACCGGCACCGAGCTATGTACGCTCTTGAGGTTGTTGGTGGCGGCGCCGTTTACGGAGAGGCACTCGTCGGCCGTGAGGTCGAACTGCATGATGCCCTGGGCCTCGGGGATGGAGTTGAGCAGCGTCTGCATCTGGCGCTCGAAGGTCTGCTCGGCGCGGCGGATCTGCGTGATGTCCATGGCGTACTCGACGAAGGCACGCTGGCCGTGGTAGTTGGTGAGCCTCGTCTTTACCTTGTAGACCTGCTGGCCGTTGTCGACCTCGGTCTCGGCGGAGCTTGCGCTGCCCATAGTGTGGAGCGGGCAGAACGGGCACTGCTCCGAGAAACCCATCATGTACTCGTAGCAGTGGCGGCCGTGGTAGTCCTCGCTGGCGTGGCCCGCGTAGTTGCGGGCGGTGCCGTTGGCGTAGGCCATGCGCATGTCGTCGAGCGTGGAGAGCTGCACCATCTGGCTGGAGTCATCGAGGATGGACTCCAAGAGGTCGGCGCGCTGGCCCGCCGGGGTGGCGTCGAAGACGCGCTGTTGCCTGTTGTTTTCTGCCATCTGGCTCACCTCGCCGACGTGGCCCATATTAACTTTTCAGTTTAGTTCTACCGGGCGGGTGCAAGAGCGAAACGCAGGGTAAAGCTCGACAGATGGTTGCTGGTTGAGGGGCTGATGCAGGGGGCGGGGGGGCAAGGACGTGGAGAGGTTGCTGCGACCGCGTCGCGCGGGGCTTGTCGCGCCCGCCCTCGGGGTCGGTTGCCGCGGCCGCATCGCGCGGCCGGCGGGCAGCGCACAAAGGACGCCCGCCGGCCGCGCGGGGCGTGGCGCCCCAGATTTTCAGCTCCCCAAAAGGCTAGGTTCAGGCTGCTAAAAGCGTTGCGGCGAGGCTCTGCAGACCTTTCAGATTCAGGAATAACCACAGGTTGGCGGGCAATACTTGCGCCATGGGCCATCCAGCCAGGCCCGAAAGGAGGCACATCCATGAGATACATCAGCAACGGCAGCAGCATCGAGGCCACGAACGGCATCGCGGAAGAGGTGGCGCTCGAGGCCACCTCCGAGGAGGCCGCGCGTCCGATGGGCCGCCTTACGCGCAAGCACCGCATCGGCGCGTCGGCCTTTGGCGCGGGCGCCACTCGCAAGCTGATCCAGCGCGCGGGCGTGGTGGCGCTCTCGGGCGCCCTTGCGTTCGCGGCGCTCCCCGCCTCGGCCATTGCAGAGACCGCGGCCGCGGCGACGCAGGCAACCGACAGCTCCGGCCAGCCCGGCGAACCGCCCAGCGGCGGCAGCGACTCCGATCAGCCCGGCGAGCCCCCGAGCGACGGCAACGGCCCCGGCGGCGAGGGCCAGGGCGGCGGCGGTGCCAACACGCAGAGCTTTGACTACTCCGGCACCTACTCCGCCACGCTCACGGCAGACGGCGAGGAGGTAACGAGCGAGAGCAAGAACGTCGAGGCCACCGAGGCCGACCAGAATGCCGCGCTCGCCCAGAATGGCGGCAAGCTCAGCATCACGAATGGCGCGCTCGTGAAGTCGGGCGACGACACCAACGGCGACAACTGCAACTTCTACGGCCTCAACTCCGCCCTGCTCTCTGTGGGCGAGGGTTCGCTCGCAACCATCACGAACTCCTCCATCACCACCACGAGCGAGGGCTCCAACGCCATCTTCGCCACCGACTCGGCAACCGTCTACGCCACGGGCGTCACCATCAACACCTCTGCCGGCAACTCGCGCGGCCTTGATGCCACCTACGGCGGCACTATAGTTGCAAGTGATATAACCGCAGCTACCGCGGGCGACCACTGTGCCACGGTGGCAACCGACCGCGGCGGCGGCTACGTCTCGCTCACCGACTCCACGCTCGACACGGAGGGCTCGGGCTCGCCCATCCTCTACTCCACCGGAGACATCGAGGTGAACAACGTCACGGGCACGGCAAGTGGCTCGCAGATTGCCGGCATGGAGGGCCTCAACACCATCCTCATCAATAACTCGCAGCTCAAGAGCACAAACACGAGCGCCACGGCGAGTGACCCCATCGCCAACGGCATCATCATCTACCAGTCCACCTCGGGCGACGCGGAGACAACCACCGGCGAGACGGCCACCTTCCAGGCCGCCAACTCCACGCTTGAGAGCGACATCGAGAGCGGCTCGATGTTCTACCTCACCAACACGAGCGCCGACGTCGTGCTCTCTAACACCGAGGTGAACTTTGACTCATCCAAGGCGGCGCTCATCACTGCCGCCGGCAACGACTCCAACAGCTGGGGCAGCGCCGGCAGCAACGGCGCCACGGCCAAGTTCACCGCCATTGGCGAGACGCTTGAGGGCAACGTCTGCGCAGACACAATCTCTAGCGTTGACCTGCACTTAATTGATGGCACCACCTGGACTGGTGCCACGAGCATCACCGAGAACGCGAGCGCCTCGGAAAGCTCCACAAAAGACGCCCCCATCACCGTGAACGTCGACAGCACGAGCACCTGGTGCGTGAGCGAGAGCTGCACGCTGAGCACGCTCAACGTGGCAGACGGCGCAAGCATCGTGGACGAGGACGGCAAGACCGTGAGCATCGTGGCCGGCGGGCAGACCGTGGTGGAGGGCACCTCCGACGTAACGGTCACCTGCGACTCATATAACACCAGCTACGACGCGAGCAGCGCCAGCAGCCTGAGCACGAGCCTCATCGACCGCACCGCCTTTGACGCCGAGATGGGCACGAGCACCACCTGGAGCATGGGCGACGCCACCACGCAGGCGAGCGCCACCACCGAAGCCGCCACGACCGATGCCGCGGAGAGCACCAGCGACACGACTGAGACCGAGGCGAACGTCTTCGTGCGGTTCTTCCAGTGGCTCTCTTCCATCGTTGGACTCAGCAGCTAAGGCGGCAATAAACCGCAGCTAGAACGCAACAGTTCGCAGAGTCACTGACGCATAAACGAACCCACACGCAAGTGCAAGCGCAACCCCATGCGCGCAAACGCACGCCAACATGCACCATCCAGCCGCGCAGCACCCGTCATCGTGCGGCACACGCACTCGCCCCGCCGACCTTGAGCAAGCCGGCGGGGCGACTTTTTGTCCGGCCCCTCGGCTAAGATGTAGTACGAGAGACACATCGCAGCTAGGGAGCCTATTCGTGGCAGAGAACACGCAAGACATGGAAGAGACGGCCGTCACCGCCGACGAGGCCGCGGGGGCCGACGGCGCCGCCGAGCCCACGGATCGCGACCCGTTCGCGCCCGGCTCGCTCGGCGAGCTTGTGCCCGACATGTGGTTTGACCCAGAGGAATGGCCCGACTACGAACCGGAGGAGCCGCTTGGTGCCGAGGAGGCGCTGGAGCGCTACCTCGACTGGTGCGCGAGCCGCGGCCGCGAGCTCTGGCCCCACCAGGAGGAAGCCCTGCTCGACCTTGCCGCAAACGACCACGTGATCCTTGGCACGCCCACGGGCTCAGGCAAGTCCATGGTGGCGCTGGGCCTTTGCTACCTGGCCATCTGCCAGCACAAACGCGCCTACTACACCGCACCCATCAAGGCGCTCGTCTCTGAGAAGTTCTTTGACCTCGTGGACGCCTTTGGCAAGGACAACGTGGGCATGATCACGGGCGACACGCAGATCAACACGAGCGCGCCCGTCATCTGCTGCACGGAAGAGATCCTGGCCAACCAGGCGCTGCGCGAGGGCGCCGCCTCTGACGTCGCCGCCGTCGCCATGGACGAGTTCCACTTCTTTGGCGAGGCCGACCGCGGCTGGGCCTGGCAAGTGCCGCTGCTAGCGCTGCCCAACACGCAGTTCTTGCTCATGAGTGCCACGCTGGGCGACGTCACCGCCATAAAAGACCTGCTAGAGCGCCAGACCGAGCGCACTGTAGACATCGTTGCGGACGCTGAGCGCCCGGTACCCCTCACCTACGAGTACGTGAACACGCCGCTCGAGGCCACGGTGGAACTGGCCCTGCGCGATGGGGACGCGCCCATCTACATCGTGCACTTTGCGCAGGACGCGGCGCTCAACACCGCGCAGTCGCTCGCGAGCTACGGCGTGGCCACCAAGGAGCAGCGCGAGGCCGTGAAGGAGGCCTGCAAGGGCACGCGCTTCACCACGGCCTTTGGCAAGACGCTCCAGCGCCTGCTTGGCTGCGGCGTGGGCGTGCACCACGCCGGCATGCTGCCGCGCTATCGCCTGCTGGTGGAGAAGCTCGCCCAGCAGGGCCTTCTGCCCGTCATCTGCGGCACCGACACCCTGGGCGTGGGCATCAACGTGCCCATCCACACCGTGCTGCTCACCTCGCTCACCAAGTACGACGGCCACCGCCAGAGGCGCCTACGCGCCCGCGAGTTCCACCAGATCGCCGGCCGCGCAGGCCGCTCGGGCTTTGACACCGAGGGCCGCGTGATCGCCGAGGCACCCGAGCACGAGATCGAAAACGCAAAGCTCGAGCTCAAGGCCGCTGGCGACCCCAAGAAGCTCCGCAAGCTCAAGAAGAAGCGCCCGCCCGAGGGCTTCGTAAGCTGGAACAAGGAGACCTTCGAGCGCCTGGCCGCCGCCGCGCCCGAGACCCTCACCCCGCGCCTGCGCGTCAGCCACTCCATGGTGCTCTCCGAGACGAGCCAGGGCGGAGACTCGCACGAGCGCATCCTCAAGCTCATCGCCGACTCTCTCCAGACCGATGCCGAAAAGGCCCAGCTCGTGGCACGCACGGACGAGATTTTTGCCACCCTTATCGACGCAGGCGTCATCACGCGCGAGGAGGGCGAGGACGGCGCTACCAACTACGCCCTCACGGTGGACCTGCCGGAGGACTTCGCGCTCGACCAGCCCCTCTCCCCCTTCTTGCTCGCAGCGCTCGAGCTGCTCGACCCAGAGAGCGAGACCTACGACATGGACCTCGTCTCTATGGTGGAGGCCACGCTCGAGGACCCCTGGCAGGTGCTGCGCGCACAGGAGCGCGAGGCCAAGGGCCGCGCCGTGGCAGAGATGAAGATGCAGGGAGTCGAGTACGACGAGCGCATGGAGCGCTTGGAGGAGATCACCTACCCCAAGCCACTGGAAGACGAGCTCGCCGCCGCCTTTGCAACCTACTGCGACGAGGTGCCGTGGGCGCGCGACTACTGCCTGCGCCCCAAGTCGGTGCTGCGCGACATGCTCGAGACCATGAGCGACTTCAAGACCTACATCCAGCGCTACAAGCTCTCGCGCAGCGAGGGCACGCTGCTGCGCTACCTCTCCGACGCCTGGCGCGTGCTCGACAAGACCGTGCCGCCCGAGAAGCTCACCGGCCATCTGCAAGACGTGGTGGCCTGGCTCGGCTTTGTGGTGCGCACGACCGACTCCAGCCTCGTGGACGAGTGGGAGTCCGCGGGCGCCGCGCCCGAGATGCCCGAGGCGGCCGAGGTCGTGGTCAAGGACCGCCACGGCCTCACGGTGCTCGCGCGGAACGCCCTCTGGCGCCGTGTGCGCCTCTTCGCGGCTGAGGAGATGCCCACGCTCGGCGAGCTCGACCAGCCCTTTGGCATGGGCGAGCGCCGCTGGCGCGAGGTATTGGCCGAGTTCAAGGACGCGCACGAGGAGATTCTGCTCGATGCCGATGCCCGTTCTACGGCATACTTTCTGGTGGACGAGGCCGACGAGCTCTCCAGCCACGTCTGGCACCTCACCCAGATCTTCCACGACGCGGAGGGCGACAACGACTTCCGCATCGTGGCCGACCTCGACCTCGACGCCTCGCAGGAGGAAGGCGAAGCCGTCTTCAAGAACTACCGCGCGGGCTCTGCCGAGGACCTGGCGGAGTAGCGCCGGCGCGGACACGGCCACGCAACCCGCGGCCATCAGTCGCGCACCGACAACGCGCAGCACGCAAGCACACCGCGCGCCCAAAGAGGCCAGCGCAGACAAAGCGCCACAGCCGCCCCAGAAACGGAGCAACCATGAACTACAACCTCGTCAAATTCACCATGAGCGCCGGCACCGCCAAGCAGCTGCCCGAGCCCGGCAGGCCCGAGATCGCCTTCGTCGGCCGCTCCAACGTGGGCAAGTCGTCGCTCATGAACAAACTCTTTGGCCGCAAGGACCTGGTGAAGGTCTCGTCCAAGCCGGGCAAGACCACCACCATCAACTTCTTCGCCATCGGCGGTACCGACTTCGTCGACCTGCCCGGCTACGGCTTTGCCCGCGTGAACGCCACCGAGCAGGAGCGTTGGGCCAACCTCATGGACGGCTACTTTGAGGGCGAGCGCAACCTCAAGCTCGTGGTGGCGCTGGTGGACATCCGCCACGACGCCAGCCCGCTCGACATCCAGATGATCGACTACCTCGACAGCCTGGAGCTTCCCTATTGCGTGGCCTTCACCAAGGCCGACAAGTTCAGCCGCTCCAAGGGCCTTAGCCAGGCGGCCAACCTCCGTCGCCAGCTCGAGCTTGCGCCCGAGACCCCGTGGGTGCTCGTCTCCTCCACCGCCGGTACCGGCATCGGCGAGCTCAAGGACACCATCGAGAAGGCCCTGCGCACCAACTAGCCTCGCCCCCAGATCCAAACTGACTCTACGTTATTTGCAGTTGTCGGCCCCAAAAGAGCCGACAACTGCATTTTTCGTAGAGCAAGTTTGGGGGACGAGGCGGGGCGAGGTGGACGGCGCGGGACGAGGCGGGGCGAGGCGGACGTCGCAAGGTGGCGACATACAGTTCGCGCGTGCCTTCAACCCAGCTGAATATTTGGCGGTTGAGCATGCAAAACAACGTATGACGTGCCATATTTAGAGGGTTAATGATTTATCGCGTCATGAGGGAGTTTCATGCCCAGCTCAATCTCTCGCCGGGGCTTCGTGCGCCTGGCCGCGGGCTCGCTCGTGGGCCTCGTCGCGGCGACCCCGCTCGCCGGCTGCGCTGGCGGCACCTCCAAGAGCGGCTCCGGCACGCTCAAGGTCGGCGTCCGCAACGACATCAGCGGCTTTGGCTACTTCAACGAGATGACCCAGACCTACTCGGGCTTGGAGATAGACATCGCCCGCGAGATGGCCACGCGCATCGGCTACGCCGACATCGAGTGCACGGCCGTCACGCCCGACAACCGCAAGGACACGCTGCTTAACGGTGAGGTCGACTGCCTCGTCGCCTGCTACTCGGTCTCGGACTCCCGCGAGAAGAACTTCGACTTCTCGCCCGTCTACTACACCGACTCTGTGGTGATGGTGGCCGAGACCTCCTCGCTCATCACCAAGGTCAGCGACCTCAAGGGCCTCACCATCGGCACCATGAGCGGCGCCAACACCGCCCCGCAGCTCGCGAGCACCCTGGTCGAGAAGGGCTTCACTAACGGCGAGGCAGTCACCGCCAACGA
Source organism: Anaerovoracaceae bacterium (assembly GCA_963641675.1). Lineage (GTDB taxonomy): Bacteria > Actinomycetota > Coriobacteriia > Coriobacteriales > Atopobiaceae > Parolsenella. The sequence continues at coordinate 2,268 of CAVIES010000012.1, read as the reverse complement.
GGACAACTCCGACGTCACCTTCGACACCTGGCACCTCCTCCAGTTCGAGAGCTACCAGGCACTCTCCGACGCGCTGGAGGCCGGCACCATCGACGCCATGGCGCTCGACGGGGCCATCGCAAAGGGGTATCTCGACAGCACCCGCACCCAGCTGGAGGACTTCTCCATCGCCGACCAGGGCTACGCAGTTGCCACCAACAAAGATTCTGACCTCACGGCCAAGGTCGCCGACGCGATCCAGGCCATGCTCGACGATGGCACCATCGCCGGCTTTATCGACAAGTGGGACTAGGAGAGCTCATGTCCAAGAAACTCAAGGCAAAGGTCGCCCTGCTCGTCTGCGCCGTCATCGCAAGCATGGCGGTCATGGGCGTCACCCTCTCCCAGATGCAGGCCAACCTCTCGCTCGCCGACTACCGCACCGAGATGCAGGAGGAGGCCGCGCAGCTCCCCGAGCTCTTGCAGGAGGCCTCCGACGAGAGCGCGGAGAACACCAAGACCTACGACGCCATCTACCAGAGCAAGGCCGCGAGCGTTGCCTTCCTCGCCCAGAACAACACCGGCTACGAGGCCACGCACGCCAAGATGGTGGAGTACCAGGACCTGCTGGGCGTCACCAACGTCATGGTGGTGAAGAAGGACGGCACCATCGCGGCCCAGGCGGCAGACACCAAGGCCGACTTCTCCGCTGCACGCTTCAACCAGCTGCGCACCTGCCTCACCACGGGCGACCCCTCCGAGGCGGTGGAGGTCAGCCTCGCCGACGAGGACTGGACCATGCGCTACTACGCCGCCAAGATCGACGACGAGACCATGGCCGTGGTGGAACAGGACCCCTCCGAGCTCACCAGCCTCCTCTCTAGCACGGGCTCCGTCGCAAGCGTGCTCGAGGACATCTCCGTGGGCCAGAACGGCTACGTGTTCGCCGTTTCTTCCAAGGACTATTCCATCACCTATCACCCCGACGAGAGCCTCATCGGAACCGACGCGCTTGGCCAGGGCATCGACGTCACCGAGCTTGAAGACGGCGACTACGGCTGGCTCGAACTCGCCGGCACGCGCCTCTACTGCGGCGTTTCCGTGGTGGACGACACCTACTACGTCTTCGCCGTGCCCGAGAACGACATGACCGCCTCGCGCAACCTCACCGTGGGCGTCATCCTCTTCGCGTTCTTCGTGGTCATCGCTGCCGTGGTGCTCTACGGCGTCTTCGTGATGGCAGACGACGAGAAGAACGGCCACACCGCCGACGAGTTCGCCCACGTGGGCGGCCTCGTGGTGAACCGCACCATCCGCAAGCGCGCTGCCGTGCTCGCCGTCGTGGGCCTTATCGGCGTGCTCGTGGTCTCGTTCTATATGCAGACGCTCTTCGCGCTCTCCAGCCAGTCGATCACCAACGCCGCCCGCGCTGAGCAGGTGGCCGAGTCCATGCAGCAGGCCTCCGACCAGACCGACGAGCTGAAGGAGCAGTACAGCGAGCGCTATCTCTCCAAGGCGAAGGTTGCCGCCTACGCCATCCAGAACAACCCCGAGCTCGCGAGCCGCACCAAGCTCCAGGAGCTCGCCGACGTCCTCGACGTGCAGTACCTCTACACCTTTGACGGCACCGGCACGATGACGGCCACCAACTCCAGCTACTCGCACTACTCGCTGAGCGATGACCCGGACGACAGCTCCTACGAGTTCCGCAAGCTCCTGCAGGGCGTGGACTCCGTGGTGCAGGACGCCGGCACCGACGAAATCAGCGGCGAGCTGCGCCAGTACATCGGCGTGGCCCTCTACAAGGAGGACGGCGAGGCCAACGGCTTCGTGCAGCTGGGAATTCGCCCCACCCGCCTTGAGAACCAGCTCAAGAGCGTGCAGATCGACCACGTGCTCGACGGCGTAAAGGCCGGCACCAGCGGCTTTGCCTTCGCCGTGAACGCAGATGACGGCACCATCGCCTACTTCCCCGATTCCAAGCTCATAGGCAAGCAGGCCACCGAGGCCGGCATGACCGAGGCCCAGCTCAAGGGCGGCTACAGCGACTACCTCACCATTAACGGCACCACCTACTATGCCGCCAGCGTGGAGCAGGGCAGCTACTACCTCTACGTGGCCGGCCCCGAGGGCGAGCTCATGAGCGAGCGCCTGCCGCTCACGCTCGCCACCGGCGGCATCGCCGCCGTCTGCCTGGCCATCGTGTTCGCGCTGGTCACGCTCGAGCCCAAGGACATCGAGCAGACCGAGCGTCTGCGCGCCGCCAGCGATGACGAGGAAGCCGCCGGC
>CAVIES010000011.1:0-28519 GCA_963641675.1 Anaerovoracaceae bacterium | reverse complement strand
TATCGTTATCCTCGCGGTTGAGTTCTTCGACAACGTCGCCAAGATCGACGACCCCGTCGGCGCCATCTCCGTCCACGGCGTCTGCGGCTGCCTCGGCACCCTGTGCGTGGGCCTCTTCTCCACCGAGAGCGGCCTCTTCTACGGCGGCGGCTTCACTCAGCTCGGCATCCAGGTCCTCGGCCTCGCCTCCGTTGCCGTTTGGGTGCTCGTGACGATGTTCGTCATCTTCAAGGTCATCGACAAGTTCGTGGGCCTGCGTGTTCCCGAAGAGATCGAGATCGCCGGCCTTGACTACGCCGAACATGGCCTGCCCACGGCCTATTCCGGCTTTGCCATCTCTGACCCCACCTATGCCAACCTTGAGGCCGTTGACCCCAACGAGGGCACCGACCTGGGCGAGGACGACTTCGACAAGGCCTCCGAGGCCAAGATCAACGCCGCCGTGCCCGTTGTCACCGCCCCGGTTGCCACCGGCATGCACAATATCAGCGTGTGCTGCAAGGCCTCTAAGCTCGAGGGCCTTAAGGTCGCCCTCAATAACGCCGGCATCACGGGCATGACGGTGACGCAGGTCACCGGCTACGGCCTGCAGAAGGGCGCGGGCGAGAAGTACCGCGGCGTTGAGGTCGACGCCCGTCTGCTGCCCAAGGTGAAGGTGGAGATCGTCGTCGGCAACATTCCGTACGAGAAGATCGTCGACGTCATCAAGCGCGTCCTCTACACCGGCCACATCGGAGACGGCAAGATCTTCGTCTACGGCGTGGAGAAGGTCGTGAAGGTGCGCACGGGCGAAGAGGACCTGCTCGCCCTCACCGACCAGGCCGAGTAGCGGCTCTGCCGGTGCGCGAGCAAGACTCGGCCGCGCCGCCGGCAGGCTGGCCCAGGCGCATGCAAGACTCGGCTGCGCCCGCGCATATGGCTTAGCAAGAAGGGCCCCTGGCGTTTTGCCGGGGGCCCTTTGCTGTGTGGCGAGTGGGCGGGGCGTGCGGCGCTTGGGCGAGTCGCACGGCACCCGAGCAACGGCGCAGTGCCCGCGCGAGGGGGCGGCGTTTGGGTGAAGCGGCCGGCCGCACGCAAGGCCTCAGTCGTTTGCCGTAGACGAGTGGATGGCGGGCCGGTGGCCTGCGAACAGGTCTAAACTAAGAAAGGTTATATAAACATCGCAACGACTTGCCCTACATCTCCCTGCGTACATGCGCACTCTGGTGCTAGCAACGTTGTGTCGTCTTCGAATCAGGGGGGCAATGGGCGCTTCCGACAACGACCTCACCTCGGCCTCTGCCGAACTTTCTCTGGCCGAGATGGGCTTCTGCCGCGTGCTTGAGTGCTTGGCCGACCTCGACCAGTGCGCCAATGAGCGGGAGTTTAACGAGCAGATCCCTCGACTTCTGAAGTCTCTTTGCGAGCTCTCGCACTCTGACCGCGCCTACATTTTTGAGTGGAAGGACGAGGGTCGCACGGCCTTTGCCAACACCTATGAATACTGTGCGCCGGGCGTGACTCCGCAGATTGATAACCTTGCGGAGCTTCCCACTGAGCTGGTGCCCGTATGGGCCTCCAAGCTTATGGCGGGCGAGGCCGTCATCGTAGACGACGTTGAGGCTGCCGCCAGCTGGATGCCCTTGGAGTACGAGATCCTGAAGCCGCAGGACATCAGCTCGTGCGCCATGTTCCCGGCCTTTGCGGGCGCCGACTTTGTGGGCGCCATCGGTCTGGACAACCCGAGCAACATCATGGCGAACGAGACGTTCCGCCAGCTGCTGCGCTCCGTCGGCGGCCACATCGGAAACCTCCGCCAGACGCTGCGCGCGCTCAACCAGGTGCAGATCGACTACGAGGTCATCGCCGCCATCAGTAAGCTCTACTGGAGCATCTACCGCGTAGACCTCGTGGCCGGCGAGTACGAGGAGCTGGGCTCCGCCGAGGAGATGCATCGCATCACTGGCAAGCGCGGCAACGCAGAGAAGGCCTTTGCCGAGTACCAGCGCACCATCGTGGCGCCCGAGAGCTTTGAGAGCATTCGCGACTTCACCGACCTCACCACGCTGGTGGAGCGCCTGAGCAACACCGAGACCATCGCCACCGACTACGTCACTAACGACGGCGAGTGGCACCAGGCGCGCTTCATCGTGAAGAAGCGCGACAAGGCCGGCCGCTGCACCAACGCCCTCTACTGCGTTCGCCGCATCACCGAGCAGAAGGTGAAGGAGCTTGAGTATCAGCACGGGCTCGAGGCGGCGATGGAGGACGCCCAGCGCGCCAACCTCGCTAAGACCGACTTCCTGCGCCGCATGAGCCACGACATCCGCACGCCCATCAACGGCATCCGCGGCATGATCAAGATTGGCAACAACTCTCCAAACGACCCTGCCAAGCTGCAGGAATGTCGCGATAAGGCGTGGGAGGCCTCGACGTACTTGCTCTCGCTCATCAACGACGTGCTCGACATGAACAAGCTCGAGAGCGGCCAGATGGTCTTTGAGGAGCGCCCGTTCTCCCTGCGCGACATACTGCACGAGGTGAACAACGTCATCGAGTCGCAAGCCGCGACCTACGATATTGAGATCGTGAACGCCGACGCGGGAGCAGAGGGCACCGTGACGCACTGGAACGTCATTGGCAGCCCGCTCCACCTGCGCCAGGTCATCATGAACCTCGCCTCCAACGCGGTGAAGTACAACCGCCGCGGCGGCCGGGTGGTGCTCTCCGGCGAGGAACTGGAGTTTGACGGCGAGCGCTCCGTCTATCGCTTTACCGTGGCAGACACGGGCATTGGCATGGGAGAGGAGTTCCAGGAGCACGTGTTCGAGACCTTTGCCCAGGAGGGCAGGGAAGAGGCGCTGGACGTCGCCGACGGCACGGGTCTGGGGCTCTCCATCGTGAAGGGCCTTGTGGAGCAGATGGGCGGCACCATCACCTTCGAGAGCGTGAAGGACGAGGGCACCGAGTTCGTCGTGACCGTGCCGCTTAAGGTCGACCTCTCCAAGGAGAAGCTGGCTGAGGAGGCAGAAGAGGACGACGTGTGCTTTGACGGCCTGCGTGTGCTCTTGGCCGAGGACAACGAGCTCAACGCGGAGATTGCGAGCTTCTTGCTGGAGGGCTACGGGTTGGAGATAACCCGCGCGCATAACGGCCGCGAGGCGGTGGAGATGTTTGCCGCCGCGCCTGCCGGCAGCTATGACCTGGTGTTCATGGACGTCATGATGCCCGAGATGGACGGCCTTGAGGCTACGCGTGCCATCCGCGCGCTCGACCACCCAGAGGCTGCGACCATGCCCATCTATGCCATGACGGCCAACGCCTTTGCCGACGACGTGAAGAGCTGCCTGGACGCCGGCATGAACGGACATTTGGCCAAACCCCTGGAAGACGCCCGCGTGCTGGAGACGCTGCGCGGCGTGGCGGCCAAGAAGAAGTAGACTCTCTCGCAGGTAGATCTTGCGAGGGAGCTGGTGTTGATGGAGGCGTTGGCGGTTGCCATTGGCGGAGCGCTGGGAAGCGTGTGCCGCTGGGGGATTGGCGGGGCGCTGCGCTCGGTGGCGCCGGCGCTGACTCTGGGCACCTTTGCCGCCAACGTGGCCGTGTGCCTGGTTGCTGTCTGGCTTGGGGCGCGTCTTGGCGCGAGCATGGCATAGGGGCTGCGATGGAGCTTGGGGATCCTTCTGGCATGGGGCACAGGCCGGCGCGCGTAGGCGCGCTGGTGCTTGGCGCGTGCAATGGTGCAGCTGGCGAGGCCGCGAGCCTGCTGCTTGGTGACCTGGTTGAGGCTGGTGCCGTGTACGAGCGCCTGGCCGGGCTGGCTACGCCGGTGGAGTTTGAGGTGCTTGGCGGCGCAACGGAGGCTGGTGCTTGCGAGGCACTGGTGCTGGGCGCCTGTGCTGGCGAGGGACTCGCTGAGCCGCTTGCGGAGCTTCTGCCGAACGTGGCCGAGGGTAGCCAGGTCTACGCCGTTGTTGCCTGCGAATCTCGTGAACCCGAGGGGGCGCTGCCGGCCCTAAGCGCGCTCGAGGAATGGTGCTCTGAGCAGGGCTTTATTTGGCAGGGGGCCTTGGTCGTTGCCGACGCGGCACGTTTGCCGCTCGTGTGGGGCAAGCCCCGTATGGGCCGGGCTCGCAGGCCTGTCTCCGAGACTATGGACGAGCTCATCCTTGCCATCCGCTGCGGCGCCGAGGTAGGCGTTGGCACCGCCAGGCCGCGCGTTCCGTTCTGGCACTAGGCGGCTGCGGCGTCATCGTGCGTCGCGGTCCTAGCTCTCGAGGAAGTGCTTTACGAGCGCGTGGTAGGCCGCCAGCTGCTCGGCGTCCCAGGCGCCCATGTCGTCTGAGGTGAGGAGCACGCTGCCGCAGGTGGCGTCGGTCTGGTACATCTCCGTGCGCTGCTCCTCGGTAAGCTCAACGTCCCTGCGCAGGAAGAAGACGTCCGGGTCGCACCCGAAGGCTCGGCCGTTCAGGTGGGCGCGCCCGCGCGCGTTGGCGAGGCTGTTCTTCGTGCTCACGCGCTCGCGGTGGAGCAGGCGCATGTGGGGCTTGTCGTCCCAGTCGAGGCCCACGTCGCAGCCCACACGGCAGTACTCGCAGGTGCCAAAGGCACTCGTCATCGGAATGCCGCAGAAGAGCAGGCGCGTGCCCGGCGCCACCGACTCGCGGATGAGGCGCACGCCTTCGGCCATAAGCTCGCCGCGGTTGAGGCTCCCGCGCATCTCCATGCAGGCGGCAAAGAGGAAGTCGAGCTTGAGCAGGTCATAGCCCCACTCGGCCGTGATGGTGCGGAGGCAAGTGCGCACGTACTCGCGCACCTCGGGGTTTGTTATGTCCAGCGCGCAGGCGCCGCTCCAGTTGTAGTTGGAGCCTGCGGCCTCGGGCACGATCCAGCCCGGGTGCTCGGCGGCAAGCTGGCTCTCGCGCTCACAGATGAAGGGGGCAAGCCAGATACCGGCGAGGTAGCCCTGCTCGTGCGCGGCGGCGGCGATGGGAGCCATGCCGTTGGGGAAGCGCGCCTCGTCCGGGCGCAGCCAGTCGCCCACCTTGGCGTAGCCGTCGTCAACCTGGAAGAGGAGCTCAGCGCCCTCATGCGGCGTCGTGGCCATGACGGCGTTCAGACCCTCGAAGTCGCCCAGGAGCTTCTCCTCCGAGATGTCTCCGTAGTGGCGGTACCAGCTGGTGTAGCCCATGAGCTTGGGCGCCGGCTGAGGCGTGACGCCTGCGGCGACGAGCCAGGCATCGAGGAGTTCGTCCAGCTCCTCGCCCTCATCCACGTAGAGGCCCATGAGTTCGCGCTCCTCGCCCACGGCAAGGGCTGCGGCGGGCGGCTCCTTCTCAAACGTGAGGGCGTTCCTAAAGGCATCCTCGCGGATGGTGGTGAAGCCGCTATTCTCATCAAGCGAGCCTGCTAGCAGGCATTTATTGGCGTAACGGAGATAGGCGTAGCCAAATCCGTGCTGGTGGCCGGGCAGCGGATCCTCGCGGGTGAAGCGGTAGTCGCCCGCCCAGTCGATGTTGTAGGAGTGCACGAGCTTACCCGGCACGTGGGAAAGGCCGGGCATGTTGGCCCAGACGCCGCGCTCGCGGCTGTCGGTCCATGACTGGTAGCCGTTCATGAAGATGGAGCCGGCGCCGCGGACGTCGCAGGCAAGCGTGGCCGTGACGTTCGTGACGCTGAGCTCGCGGGTGGGCGTGGCGAGCACGCGCCAGGTGCTGCCGGCGCGGCGGGTCACGAGACCGAGGCCGCGCACGGCGTCTGCGGGGCGTGCGTCGCCTGCGGCGTTTACCTCAACCGTGTGCTTCTCGCCTGCGGCGGCGTACTCAATCTTGAGCGAAATCTCTGCTCGCATGTGCTTCTCCCTGGGGTTTATTGACGCATGTGGTGGGATTGGCGCGCCTTGGCCGTCCGCCGTGTTGGTGCGGGCCCGGTGCGCAAAGAAGGCCCGCCCGTGGCACGTGGCCAGCGGGCGGCCTTAAGGCCCTTACTCCTCGCCGGCCTCGTGGCCGGGGCCGCCGATGACGCCGAGTACGCGGCTCTCGCGGTAGCGGGTGAAGACCACGGCAGCCACCAGGCAGAACGCCGTGGCCACGAGCGCGGTGGCACGGTAGCCAAGGGTGCCGGCGGTGGAGATGGAGGTGAAGAGGATCATGGCCAGCGTCTGGCCGAGCGTCATGCTAAACGTGCGCGCGGCGTAGAACATGCCCTCGCGGTGCTCGTTCTGCTCGATGGCATCCGCCTCGGCGATGTCTGCGAGCACTGCCTGCGGCAGGATGCCGAGGACTGCCATGGGCACGGCGGCAAGCACGGCCACGAGCACGCCCCAGACCATCGCCGGGATGCCAAACTGGCCGCAGGCGCTGGTGACGGCAAAGGCCACGCAGAAGAAGAAAAACGCGAAGACGACGAGCTTCTTCTTGCCGAGCTTCTTGGCCAGGATGTTCACCGGCGCGTAGAACAGAAGCGAGACCACCGTCATGAGGGCGAAGAAGACGAAGGTCATGGAGTCGTCAAAGCCCATGAGCTCGGTGATGTAGTAGGGAAGGCCCGTCTGGAACATCGTGATGGAGACCCAGTAGAGCACGTCGGAGAGCTCGAAGACCTGGAAGTCGCGGTTCTTGAAGGTGCGCACCACAGACTCGCCCATGGGGGTGGAGGAGGGCACGGGCTCGCCGCAGGCCTCGCGCTCGTTGATGCCAAACGCGGGCACCAGCATGCAGATGATGGCGATGAGCGCCAGGATGCCCACCGTGGCGCGGAACGACCACACCGCGCCAAGCGCAGGCTCGAGCATGCCATCGATGGTGGTGACGAGGTAGGCCATTGCGGTGCCGATGAAGTAGGTGACAGAGATGTAGGTGGAGAGGTTGATGCGGTCCTTCTGGCTGCGGCCGAGCTCGGGGATGAGCGCGTTGAACGGCGTGCAGTAGAGCGACAGCGTGATGTAGAAGAGCATGAGGCTCACGAAGAGCGCCACGTTGTTGATGGCCGACTCGCCGTCAACCGGCGAGATGAAGACGATGACCGTCATGAGGCCGAAGGGGATGGCCGCGTAGCGCATGAACGGGATGCGGCGCCCGAGGTGGCTCTTGCATGAGTCGGACTTGGAGGCGATGAACGGGTCGATGAAGCCGTCGAGCAGGCGGCCGCATGCGGTGATGCAGCCGATGACGGTGAGGCCGGCGAACACCACACCCTGGGTGATGAAGACCTTCATGCCCTGCGAGAGCATCGACTCGCTCGGCATGTAGTAGTACACGAGCCAGTTGCTGATCACGCCGGAAAGAATTGCCCAGCCAAGCTGGCCCACGGCAAAGAGGCGCAGGTTGCGCTCATTGCTGGCGGCGGCCGTGCCGTTCGTCTTGCCCATCAGAGTCTCCCTTTCTTTGTGCGGGGCGCGTGCCCCGCCTTCTTCCCTTATGTGCGTGGAGCGAATGCCCTGGGTGGATCCGTGTTGCGCGGCCGCCGTCTGCTGCGGCGCGGCCGCGCCTGCCGCTCTCCCTAGGCCCCGAGCTGCGTGCTCTTGAGCGTGCACTTGGCCATGAGGATGAGGTAGTTGAGCTCGGTGCGGACGTTGGCGAAGTCGTCTGAGGGGATGACCTCCCCGCGCGAGAGCTTCTGCGCCGTGCTGGTGAGGGCGTGCGCGAGCGCGTGGTAGAAGGTGGGGAAGTCGACCATGCAGGTGACTGACCCGTCCTCCAGTCCCAGGCGGTAGGCGCCCTCGAACACCGGGTAGAACGAGTCGACCTCGGCGCCGTAGGCGGCCAGGCGCCCGGCCTCCACGTGCTCGGCCAGCACCACGTGGTCAAACTCGTCGAGCAGGCGCATGAAGCCGGCCTGCTTGAGATAGGTGTCGCGGTAGGAGCAGAGCAGCGTATCCAGGCGGGAGAAGCCGTTCTGGGCGAGGAACTCGGGCGAGGCCACGATGGCCTCGAGGCTCTCGTTCACGCGGCGCCAGAGCAGCGTGACGGCCAGGATCGCGAGGTCGGTCTTGGTGGAGAAGCGGCGGTAGAGCGTGGCCACGCCCACCTGTGCGGCATCGGCAAGCTCGGTCATCTTGACGTCGGCGATGCCGCGGGAGAGGAAGACCTCGGCCGCGCGGGCGACGATGGCCTCGTCGCGCGGGGAGAGGCTGGCCGGGTCGAGCGCGGGCGCGGCGGTGCCAGCACTCGCCGTGGCGTCGGCGCGCTTCTCGCCAGCGGCCACCGGCTGACCGTTCACCGGAGCCGTCTGCTGCCTCTTACCGTTTTTCTCAACCTTTGTCACTTGACTCGCTCCTTGCGGATGATAGCTTGTCTATCAGATTGATAGTCTAACTATCACCCACTACCCCCACGGTCAAGGAGCGCAGGATGGCGAACGGTCAGGATAGGGCGGCGAGCGTCTTCGGCAACGAGCAGGACGCCAAGGTCTACGAGAAGGCGTGCCAGGGCAAGGAGAAGTTCATCAAGAAGTTCGGCGACGACTCGCAGACGGTCTACCACCTTGCCGCCACCGACACCCCCGCCATCGGCAGCATCCTCGGCGTGAGGAACCTCGTGCTTGCGGGCGAGGGCGCCCCTGCGCTCGACCTCGCGGCCGACGCTGCGGCCCAGCCTGCCGCCCCCGTCACCAGCCGCACCGTGGAGGGCGCCGCCGGCAGGCCCTTCATCGTGGGCAACATCCGCATGGGCTTTGGCCACTACCGCATCTCCATGGCCATGGCGAGCGCCGCGCGCGCCATGGGCTACACACCCTACTGGTTCGACCTCGCGAGCTTTAGCGAGTCCACCGGCTCCAAGGTCATCGCCTACCAGAACAAGCTCTACTCTATGGGCTCGCGCCTCTCGCAGGCGGTGCCGCCCTTCAACTCGCTCGTGTGGGAGCCGCTCAACTCCGAGGGCTTCAAGAAGCTCTCCTATAACGCCGGCGACCAGAAGAACGCCGAGCTCCTGGAGCCGCTCTTCCGCGATCTCCCGCGCGACACGCCCTATGTGGGCACCCACGCCTGGCCGAGCCAGGCGGCCGTCTACGCCGGCATGACGCACGTGGTGAACGCCATCCCCGACAACTGGCCCATGGCGCTCCACCTGGCCGAGGGCTCCATCCACACCGTACAGACGCCTGGCTCCTACCTGGGCTACAAGGAGCTGCGCGGCATGTGGCCGGGCCATGCCCTCAAGCCCATGCCCGACGACGCCATCGCCTACACCGGCCACTACATCGACCACGAGCTCGTTGCCAACATCGAGGCCGACTGTGCCGCGCGCCGTGCGCGCGTGCTTGGCGGCGGCCCGGTGCGCTACCTGCTCTCCGTCGGTGGTGCCGGCGCCCAGGCCGACCTCTTCCGCGCCATCTGCGAGAAGCTCCTGCCCTACGTGAAGCGCGGCGAGGCGGTGCTCTTCGTCAACGTGGGCGACCACCGCAAGGTCTGGAAGGAGCTCGCCAAGAAGGTCGACGGCCTGGCTGCCGCGGCGGAGCTGCACTTCGATGACTTTGCCGAGACCCGTGCCTTTGCCGAAGCCGCCCTTACCGGTGAGGTCAGCGGCGTGCACGCCTTCTGCGACGACGACATCTTCGCGGCCGTCTACAGCTCCAACCTGCTCATGCGCGCAAGCGACGTGCTCATCACCAAGCCGAGCGAGTTCAGCTTCTATCCCGTGCCCAAGCTCATGATCCACCGCGTGGGCGGCCACGAGGCCTGGGGCGCCATCCGCGCGGCCGAGGTGGGCGACGGCACGTATGAGATCGACGACACGGCCGAGGTCCTCGGCATGCTCGACTCGTTCCAGGCCGACCGCACGCTCATCTCCACCATGTGCGACCGCATTGAGGACGCCAACCGCATCGGTATCTACGACGGCGCCTATAAGGTGGTAGAGCTGGCGGTTGCCGGCAAGATCGGGTAGGCTGCCGAGCGTTCGCGCTCGGAGCGTGACACCCGCATGCCCTGTGCTCGCGGTGCCCGCGCACCCGCGGCGCCGCCGTGCGTCCGCTGGCGTGCCCGTGCGCCCGTGCCCCAACATCTGCGCACAAAAGAAGCGCCGGTCGAGAAGCCCTCGGCCGGCGCCTTTCGTTCTATGTAAGCAACCGCGGTTGCGGCGTGTGCCCTAGCAGCAGGCGAGCGCCTGCTCGATGTCGGCGATGAGGTCGGCCGCATCCTCCAGGCCGCAGGAGAGGCGCACCATGTCGGGGCTGATGCCGCAGGCCTCGAGCTCGGCGTCGTTCATCTGGCGGTGCGTGGCGTTGGCCGGGTGAAGGCAGCAGGTGCGGGCGTCGGCCACGTGGGTGGCGATCTGGCAGAGCTTGAGGTTCTTCATGAAGGTCTCAGCCGCGGCGCGACCGCCGTTAAAGCCAAAGCTCACGACGCCGCAGGTGCCATTGGGCATGTACTTCTTGGCAACCTCGTAGTACTTGTCGCCCGGAAGGCCGGGGTAGCTCACGAAGCGCACCTTGGGGTGCTCGGAGAGGAACTTGGCCACGGCCATGCCGTTCTCGCAGTGGCGCGGCATGCGCACGTGCAGGCTCTCGAGCGAGCTGTTGAGGAAGAAGGCGGCCTGCGGGTTCTGCATGGGGCCGAGGTCGCGCATGAGCTGGGCGGTTGCCTTGGTGATGAAGGCGCCCTCCATGCCGAACTTCTCCGCGTAGGTGACGCCGTGGTAGCTCTCGTCGGGCGTGGTGAGGCCGGGGAACTTATCGGCGTGGGCCATCCAGTCAAACTTGCCGGCGTCAACGATGGCGCCGCCGATGTAGGCCGCGTGGCCGTCCATGTACTTGGTGGTGGAGTGGGTCACGATGTCGGCGCCCCACTCGATGGGACGGCACATGACGGGCGTGGGGAAGGTGTTGTCAATCACCAGCGGCACGCCGTGGGCGTGGGCGGCGTTGGCAAAGCGCTCGATGTCGAGCACGGCGAGCGCCGGGTTGGCGATGGTCTCGCCAAAGACGAGCTTGGTGTTGGGCTCAAAGGCGGCCTCGAGCTCCTCGTCGGTGCAATCCGGCGCAACGAAGGTGCAGCTAAGGCCCATGCGCTCCATGGTGTGGGCGAGCAGGTTGTAGGTGCCGCCGTAGATGGCCGAGCTCGCGACCACGTGGTCGCCGGCGCCGGCGAGGTTAAAGACGGCAAGGAAGTTGGCCGCCATGCCAGAGCTGGTGAGCATGGCCGCGGAGCCACCCTCCATCTCGGCGATCTTGGCCGCGACGAGGTCACAGGTGGGGTTCTGCAGGCGGCTGTAGAAGTAGCCGGACTCCTCGAGGTCGAAGAGCTTGCCCATGTGCTCGGAGGTGTCGTACTTCCACGTGGTGGACTGGTAGATGGGGACCTGTCGCGGCTCGGCGTCGCCGGGGCGGTATCCGCCCTGCACGCAGGTGGTTCCGATGTTCTGCTCGCTCATGAGCTCTCCTTCGTCTGGGGCCAACACCCAAACGATACGCGCGCCAACCCCACCCCTTCAACCTAGCGTTTCGGTAGGGATTAGCTGCGGCTTTGAGCAAGCGCCAAAGGCAAAAGTGGCCGGCTATACTCCCAGGGGAGCATAGGCAGCGAGCTGCGGCTTTTTGACGATACGAAAACGCGGCCGTTGCTTGGTTGCATCGGCCGCGCAATTTGAACGTTGTGTTTTGGCTTTAGGCCTCGGGCTTGGGGGCGGGCTCTGCGGGGACCACGGTTGCGGTGGCTGGGAGCTCGGCGGCGCAGTGGGGGCAGCGGGTGGCGCCGGGCTTTATCTCCTCCAGGCAGAAGGGGCAGGTGGGCTTGGGCGCCTCGGCCTTCTTCTCGCGGTGGGAGAGCTTCTCGCCCAGGCGCTTGGCGCGGTTGACGAACCTCACGAGCAAAAAGACCACGGCCGCGACGATGAAGAAGTTGATGACCGCGGCGATGAACTTGCCGAAGTCGATGTTGGTGCCGGGCACCACCAGGCCGGTGAGCTCCTTGTCGGTGCCGCCCGTGACGAGCTGGATGATGGGCGTGATGATGTTGTCGGTGAGCGCCGTCACGATGGAGGTGAAGGCGCTGCCGATGATGACGCCGACGGCCATGTCCATCACGCTGCCACGGTTGATGAACTCGCGGAATTCCTCAAGGAACTTTCTCATGCTCTCTCCTGTTCTGTGCCGGGCGCACGGACCGGGCCCTGGTTTGCGCTCATAAGAATAGGGGAGAGGCGGCGTTAATCTCGCGCCGGGGCGCAGAAGATGCACGATGGATACAAGGCTGAGGCCGCTCTGGGCATCGCAGCCTGTCTGCGTCCGTGCCGCCTGCCCTCAGCTGCGGCACGCACATATATGTGCCCGAGCCCGCCGCTCGCCGGGCGTGGCGCACCCGGGCGCGCACGTGGGGTATAAGGGGAGCATTGAAATCGACGGCGCGCCTGCGCGCCTGGGGGAGGAAGCATGGCTCTCAACATATTTGCCAAGCACGACGACGCGCCGCTCAACGCCATGGGCGCGCCCGCCAGCGGCGCCGACCTGGTGCTGGAGGGCGGCGGCCTGCGTGGCATGTTCACCGCCGGCGTCATGGACGTGCTCATGGAGCAGGGCATCTACGGCTTCGACAACGTGTGGGGCGTCTCCGCCGGCGCCATCAACGCCGCGAGCTACCTCTCGCACCAGCAAGGCCGCTTCATGCGCCAGGTGCTGGCCTTCCGCGATGACGACCGCTTTATGAGCGTGAAGTCGCTCGCAAAGACGGGCGACCTCACGGGCGGCGAGTTCCTCTACTACGAGGTGCAGAACGAGATCGACCCCTTCGACTACGAGACCTACACCGCGCGCCGCAGCCGCTTCTTTGCCGTTGCCACCGACGTCGTCTTTGGCACGCCGGCATACCTCGAGGTAAAGAGCCTGCCCGAGGACGTGGAGATGGTGCACGCCTCCGCCTCGCTCGCCGTGCTCTCGCCCATCGTGGAGATTGGCGGCGGCCGCTACATGGACGGCGGCACCGCAGACTCCGTGCCCGTGGAGAAGGCGCTCGAGGAAGGGGCCGAGCGCGCGCTCGTGGTGCTTACGCGCGACCGCGGCTACGAGAAGACCGGCGCCTATGAGCTCCAGACCCTGGCCGATGTCCGCTACGCCGACTACCCCTACTATCTGGAGGCCCTGCGTAACCGCGCCGAGCGCTACAACGAGCAGCGCGAGCACATCTGGGAGCTCGAGCGCGAGGGCAAGATCGTGGTGATCGCCCCCGAGGAGCCGGTGAACATCAGCACGCTCACGGGGGTCACCGGCGAGGCTTTGCTCTCGCTCTACCTTGAGGGACGCCGCCTGGCAACCGAGAACCTCGACGCCATCCGCTCCCTCGGCGTGTAGGGGAGGGCCCTCCGGCCGGAGCGCCCGAGCCGGCGCTGGCCGCGCGACAGAGGCATTGCGGCAATTCACGAGGCCCCACGGCATGTGGGCGCCTCGTGAATCGCAAAAACTTGTGCAATTAGCTTGAACTTAGGAATCCGTGCGCTACAATTTGAAAGCTTCTTTTGCAGAGCCCCGTAAACTCTCATAAGAACAAAGCAATTCGTATCCACACGGAGGAGTCAAATGAAGTCGACTCAGTACGCCAAGCCCGGCGAGGTCACCCGTAATTGGGTCCTCATCGACGCTGAGGGCGCCACGCTCGGCCGCCTCGCCACGAAGGCCGCTATGATCCTTCGCGGCAAGAACAAGCCGCAGTACACCCCCAACGCTGACACGGGCGATTTCGTCGTCATCATCAACGCTGATAAGGTCCAGCTTACCGGCGTTAAGGCCGACAGCAAGCGCTATTGGCGCTACAGCGGTTGGCTGGGCGGCATGCACTTCGAGAGCTTCAAGGAGGCCATGGAGAAGCACCCCGAGCGTGTCATCGAGCACGCCGTTAAGGGCATGCTCCCCAAGAGCTCCCTTGGTCGCCAGCAGTTCACCAAGCTCAAGGTCTACGCTGGTCCCGAGCACCCGCACGCTGCTCAGAACCCCACCCCGATTGATTGGAGGGCCTAACCATGGCTGACAACACCGCTGTCTACTATGGCACCGGCCGCCGCAAGGAGGCTGTCGCCCGCGTCCGTCTCGTCCCCGGCACCGGTAAGGTCACCGTCAACGGCCGCGACGCCCTGAACTACTTTGGCCGTCAGCAGCTCGTCGACGACGCCACCGCGCCCTTCAAGATCACCGACACCGTCGAGCACTTCGACGTCATCGCCCTCTGCGATGGCGGCGGCATCACCGGCCAGGCCGGCGCTCTTCGCCTCGGCATCTCCCGTGCCCTCCTCGAGGCTGGCGACTACCGTGCCGACCTCAAGAAGGCTGGCTTCCTTACTCGTGACGCCCGCGCCGTCGAGCGCAAGAAGTACGGCCTCAAGAAGGCCCGTAAGCGTCCGCAGTTCTCCAAGCGCTAAGCCGAGAGTTTATTTGCACGCTCAGACCCGTCAGCCCAGCTGGCGGGTCTTTTTTGTGCCGTAAGGCCCTGTGCTCAGCGCAATCGCTGGTACGCTGCATATTGGCGCGTCGGTGGCAAGCGGTTGTAGGTGGCCGCCGGGCGGAATCTGCGGCTTACCTGCTGGCGGGCCGGCTCCGCTTGCCGGCGAATTACTTTCGTTCGCGTCCGTTTATGCACCGTCTGCCAGTCTCTATGCGCTCTTGCATGCGATGGCAATCAAACTGTAAGGCGAGCAAACAAAAAGTTAGCTTGTGGCGAAGGGTATCGCCGCTTGCCCGCTCGCGGGGATGTGCGGGCCAATAAGGGAGAAGGAGAAGTACATGGCAGAACAGGTAAAGGCCGGAGGCGAGGAGGAGCTCTACAAGCTCGACGGCAACCCCTCGTTTGGCATCACGTTTCCCCAGGCCATGCAGCATGTGCTGGCGATGCTGGTGGGTAACATCACGCCGCCCATGCTCATCGCGGCCTCGCTCGGGCTCTCCACGGCCGACGAGACCATGCTTATGCAGAGCGCCATGATCATCGGTGGCCTCACTACGCTGCTGCAGCTCTACCCCGTGTTTGGCTTTGGCATGGGCCTGCCGTCCGTCATGGGCGTCGCCTTTGCCTACATGCCCATCCTCACCATGATCGGCACGCAGTACGGCATCGGCGCCATCTTTGGCTCTCAGCTGGTGGCGGGCTTTGCCTCTATCTTCATCGGCATGTTCATGGAGAAGATCCGCAAGTTCTTCCCGCCCATCGTGAGCGGCACGGTGGTCGTGGCCATCGGCCTCTCGCTGTACGAGACGGCCATCAACTACATGGGCGGCGGCTCCGCGGCCAAGGCTGCCGGCACCTTCGGCTCGCCCGAGTTCTGGATCCTCGCCCTCATCACCCTGGCCGTCACCCTTGGCTGCTCCATGTTTGGCAAGGGCATCATCAAGGTCAGCGGCATGATCATCGGCATCGCCGTGGGCTACGTCATCGCCCTCTTCATGGGCAACATCATCAGCTTTGACAACGTGCTCGCCGCCGACTGGCTCAGCCTGCCCGTGCCGCTGCACTTTGGTCTCGAGTTCCACCCCGACGCCATCATCCTCATGATCCTCATGTACGTGGTGCAGGCCGTGCAGACCATCGGCGACGTTTCCTCCACCGCCATGGGCGGCTTTGGCCGCGACGCAACCGACAAGGAGCTTGGCGGCGCCATCAAGGGCCAGAGCATCTGCGGCATGATCGGCGCCCTCATCGGAGGCCTGCCCACCGACCCGTACAGCCAGAACGTGGGCCTCATCTGCACCACCAAGGTCGTTGCCAAGCGCGTGTTCCGCATGGTTGCCATCGTGATGATCGTGGCCGGCATCTGCCCCAAGTTCTCCACGCTCATGGCCACCATCCCGCAGTCGGTCCTCGGCGGCGCCACGGTGACGGTGTTTGCGGCCATTACGCTCTCTGGCGTGGAGCTGCTGTGCGAGCAGCCCTTTACCTACCGCAACAAGATGATCGTTGGCATCTCGCTGGCGCTGGGCGTGGGCATTGGCACCGTGCCCGAGATTCTGCAGTTCCTCCCGCAGATCGTGCAGAACATCTTTGGCAGCTCGCTCGTCGTGGCCTTCCTCGTGGTGTTCATCCTGAACCTCGTCTTCCCCGAGACCGAGGCCGACCGTGCCACGCCTGAGGCTCCCGAGGCCGAGGAGTCTGCGGAGTAGCGACCCGGCTGGGCGCGCTTCGCGCCCGCATATATCACCGACTCGGAGCGGCGCTGGGCAAGTCCCGGCGCCGCTTCTTTTGCGTGTGAGGAGCGCGGAGAGTGCGCGGAGGAGGTGTGGGAGCGGGCGGATGCGAGGCGCCTTCGGACGCGCGGAGAGCGCACGAACGGGAACCAAAGAGCGCTCGATTTCGCGCTTTGACCAAACGCCAACTCTATATAGATTTGGTGGTTACTATGTCAAGTGAGGAAGATGTAGCTGCGGTTTTGCAACTTAGTATATCGGCACTCCCTATAAATGCAGCCTGTTGTGAAGATTTGCGAGCTTGGCTGCTAGGGTCGGTAGGGCGCGGGTAGCTCGCAGGGACAAGCCTTGCGGCCCGCGGCATCGGGCGCCGGCTGTACCGGAGGCGGCGCGCAACCGAGGGGAGACACCTCATGTGTGGAATTGTAGGCTACACCGGAAGCGATGTGGCTAAGAACATCCTGACAGGCGGCCTCAAGCGCCTGGAGTATCGCGGCTACGACTCGGCTGGCGTGGCGCTGGAGGTGGCGGATGGCAGCGGCGCACGCCTGGATGTCATCCGCCGCGTGGGCAAGGTCGCCGGGCTCGAGAGCGAGCTTGAGAACATGGACGAGGGCGCCACCTGCGGCATCGGCCACACGCGCTGGGCCACGCACGGCAAGCCCTCCGTGGCCAACGCCCACCCGCACACGAGCTGCGACGGCCGCATCGCCATCGTGCACAACGGCATCATCGAGAACTTCCAGGAGCTGCGCGAGGAGCTCAAGGCCCGCGGCCACGAGTTCAAGAGCGAGACCGACACCGAGGTCTTTGCCCACCTCATCGAGGAGGCCTATGAGGCCAGCCACGACCTCATGGCTGCCGTGCGCGAGGCCACCACGCACGTGGTTGGCGCCTACGGCCTGGCCGCGGTTTGCGCCGACGAGCCGGGTGTCATCGCCGTTGCCCGCAAGGACTCGCCCATCATCATCGGCCAGGGCAAGACGGGCGCCTACGTGGCCTCAGACGTCATTGCCATGATCGACGCCACGCGCGACGTCGTGGTGCTGGAGGACGGCCAGTTTGCCAAGCTCACGCCCGAAGGCGTCTCCTACACCGATGAGGCGGGCCGCGCCATCGAGCCCAAGGTCACCCACATCGATTGGGACGTCGACATGGCCGAGAAGGCGGGCTACCCAGACTTCATGCTCAAGGAGATCTGCGAGCAGCCGCGCGTCGTGCGCGACACCCTCGTGGGCCGCATGAGCCCCACGGGCGAGCTCGACATCGACGAGCTGGGCCTTTCCTTGGAGGAGCTCAACCTCATCGACCGCGTCTACGTCATCGCCTGCGGCACGAGCTACCACGCCGGTCTCATCGCCAAGAACCTCATCGAGGGTTGGGCTCGCATTCCCACCGAGGTGGAGGCAGCGAGCGAGTTCCGTTACCGCAACCCCATCATCACGCCCACGACGCTCGTGGTCGCCGTCTCGCAGTCGGGCGAGACCGCCGACACGCTCGCCGCCATTCGTGACGCGCGCATCAAGGGCGCCAAGGTCTTTGGCATCACCAACGTGGTGGGCAGCCCCGTGGCGCGCGAGAGCGACGGCGTCATCTACACCAAGGCCAACAAAGAGATCGCGGTGGCCTCCACCAAGAGCTTCATCGGCCAGGTGGTGAGCCTCTCGCTTCTGGCGCTCTTGCTCGCCCAGGTGAAGTACCGCCTCACCACGGGCCAGGTGCGTATGCTCTTTACCGAGCTCGGCAACACCGCCGAGAAGATCCAGCACGTGCTGGACACCCAGACCGATGCCGTGCACGAGGCGGCGCTTGCCTGCAAGGACGCGCAGTCGGCGCTCTTCGTGGGCCGCGGCATGGGCGCCGCCATCTCGTATGAGGGCGCGCTCAAGCTCAAGGAGGTCAGCTACCTCCACGCCGAGGCCTACGCCGCCGGCGAGATGAAGCACGGCCCCATCGCCCTCATCGACCCGGGCTTCCCCGTCATCGCCGTGACCACCAAGAGCCCCACCTACGAGAAGACCGTCTCGAACCTCAAGGAGTGCGAGGCTCGCGGCGCCAAGATCATCGCCATCGCCACCGAGGGCGACGAGGAGATCGAAAAGATCGCCGACCACGTGATCTGGGTGCCCAACGTGCGCGACGACTTCAGCCCCATCGTGGCCACGGTGCCGCTGCAGCTGCTCGCGCGCGAGGTGGCCATCCTTCGCGGCTGCGACGTGGACCAGCCGAGGAACCTCGCCAAGAGCGTTACGGTGGAGTAGGGCGACGCGGTTGCCTGTCCCCGTGAGCGGGGGGGGCACTAGCGGCCCTCCGCTCACGCATAAACGGTCGCTTGTGGGGCACTTTCAGCTGCCCGGCGGCTCGTTCAATGGCTGATAATAGGCAGGTGCCCCAATTCCGGGGCACCTGCTTTTTTTGGAGCCTTATGAGCGAGAAGCCAAACGATATCGTGCCCGAGGATGCGGCCGCCATGGGAGAGCCCGCCGCTGCGCCTGAGGGCGAGGCGCCCACGCAGATCCCGGACAACGCCGACACGAGGAAGATCTCGCGCGATGACATAGCCGAGCTCGAGAAGTTCGACGGCAAGCCCTCCGTTCGCTCGACGCTGCCCATCGCGCTTTGCCATGTGTTCGCCATGCTCATCGGCAACATCACCCCTGCGATGCTCATCGCCTCCTCGCTGGGGCTCTCCGCCGCGGACGAGACCACGCTCGTGCAGGCGTCCATGATCGTGGCCGGCATCTCGACCCTCATGCAGGTTTGGCCCGTGCTCAAGTGCGGCATGGGCCTGCCCACCGTCATGGGCGTCTCGTTCGCCTACATCCCAGTGCTCACCAGCATCGGCCTCAACCACGGCGTCGCCGCCATCTTTGGCGCGCAGCTGGCCGCGGGCGTCGTCATGCTGGTCTTGGGCGCGCTCATAGAGAAGATTCGCAAGTTCTTCCCGCCCATCGTCACGGGCACCGTGGTGCTCGCCATCGGCCTTTCGCTCTACTCCACCGCCGTGAACTACATGGGCGGCGGCTCCGCGGCAAAGACGGCCGGCACCTTTGGCTCGCCGGAGTTCCTCGTCCTCGCGGGCGTGACGCTCGTGGTTACCCTGCTCTGCGGCTTTTTGGGCAAGGGATTCATCAAAGTGAGCGGCATGATGGTGGGCATTGCCGTGGGCTTCGTGCTCGCCATCGTCATGGGCAACGGCCTCGTGGACTTTAGCTCGCTTGGCAGCTCCTCCTGGCTCTCGCTGCCGCGCCCCCTCGGGCTTGGCATCGAGTTCTACCCCGATTCCATCCTGCTCATGGCGCTTCTGAACGTGGTGCAGGCGGTACAGATGATCGGCGGCACCTCCTCCACCACCGTGGGTGCCTACGGGCGCGAGGCCACGGCCGACGAGCTTGGTGGCGCCATCAGGGGCCAGGGCGTAGCCTCCATGCTGGGCGCGCTCTTTGGCGGGCTTCCCACCTCGGTCTTCAACCAGAACACGGGCCTCATCTGCACCTCAAAGATCGTCGCGCGCCGCGTCTTCGTGGCGGCATCGGCCATCATGATCTTGGCCGGCCTCTGCCCCAAGTTCTCTGCGCTCGTCTCGTGCATCCCGCTCTCTGTGGTGGGCGGCGCCACGGTGACGGTATTTGCCGTCATTGCCGTCTCGGGTATCGAGACCATCTGCGAGCAGCCACTCACCTACCGCAACAAGATCATCGTGGGCCTCTCGCTCGCGCTTGGCATGGGCATCGGCTCGGTGCCAGAGATCCTGCAGTTTTTGCCCGAGCTGGTGCAGGACGTCTTTGGCAGCTCCCTTGCGGTTTCCTTCATCTTTGCGTTCTTGCTGAACATCCTCATCCCCGAGGGCGAGCAAGACCGCGCAAAGCAGATGTAGCCTGCCATCCTGCGAGGTGGAAGGGCACCTCTCGCGCTAGACTAGAAGAGTTATTTGGAGCCGAGAGGAGGGCCCGTGGCACTGGCCGGAGTTGGCGTCGACATCGTAGAGATCGCCCGTATGGAGAAGATCCTTGCGCGCACCCCGCGCTTTGCCCGTCGCGTGTTCACCGACGAGGAGCGCGAGTACTGCGAGCACTCCGCGCGCCCGGCGGCCCACTACGCCTGCCGCTTTGCCGCCCGCGAGGCCACGTTGAAGGCCCTGGGCTGCGGCTTTGGCAAGGGCGTGAGCTATAGCGACGTGAGCGTCACGGCCGACGCCTCTGGCCGCCCGCAAGTGCAGCTCAGTGGCCGCGTGGCCGAGCTCGCCCAGGAGAAGGGCGTGCTCTCCGTTGCCATTTCGCTCTCGTTCACGCGCGACATGGCCGTCGCCAACGCCGTGGCCACCACGGCCGAGACCGCTCCAAAGCAGGATGAGACCCGCGACCCCCGCCGCGAGCTGGCGGAGTCGTTTAGGGAGGCGCGCTCAATCATCGACGAGCTCGAGCGCGTCTCGGACGGAAAGTGAGTACGCATGCAGCCGGTACTGAACGTTGAGGACATCAGGAACGTCGAGAGCCGCCTTGCAGAGGTGGGCGTAAGCGTCTCTGAGCTTATGCACCGTGCGGGCGACGCCGCCGCGCAGGAGGTCCTGCGCCTGGGCGACGTCTCGCGCGTGGTGGTGCTCGCTGGCTTTGGCAACAACGGCGGCGACGGCTGGGTGGCCGCCGAGACGCTCAAGGGCGCCGGCGTCGACGTGCGCGTGGTGACCCCCTGCGAGCCCGACCAGCTCCACGGCGACCTCGCGCCCATGGTGGCGCGTGCCGCCATCGAGGGCGGCGTGAAGTACCTCGTGGGTCCCTCGCGCGACGAGCTCGACCAGCTCATCGCCGGTGCCGACGCCGTGCTCGACGCCATGCTCGGCACGGGCTTCCACGACGCGCCGGTGGCCCCCTTCTCCATCTGGATCGACGCGCTCAACGCCTCTGGCGCCCGCGTGGTCTCCGTCGACGTCCCGAGCGGCCTTTCCGCCCAGACCGGCCACGCGCCGGGCGCGGTGGTCGTGGCCGACGTCACCATCACCATGCTCGCTCTCAAGCCCGGCCTTCTGGCCGACGACGGCCGCGACGTCTGCGGCTCCATCGTCGTGGCGCCCCTGGCCGAGCAGACCGCCAAGCTCGTCTTTGAGGCAGACCCCGTGGCCTGGCGCTGCGAGGCGGCCGACTACATCGACGTGCTGCAGCCTCCCACCTGCGTGGTGGACAAGTACACTCGCGGCAGCGTGCTCGTGGTGGGTGGCTCCACCCGTTTCCCGGGCGCTGCCATCATGGCCGCCAAGGCCGCGGCCCGCGCCGGCGCCGGCTACGTGACGCTTGCCGTGCCGGAGCCCGTGGCCAACCTCTGCCGCACCCATCTGCTCGAGATTCCCGTTATAGGCCTGCCGGCCGACGCCGACGGCACCTTCTCGCCCGAGGCCCGCGCCCAGGTCGCCGAGCTTGCCGCCCGCCGCAGCGCCGTGCTCGTGGGCCCCGGCATGTGCGTGACCACCGGCACCGTGGGCGTGGTCTCCACGCTGCTCGAGGCCAAGGTGCCGCTCGTGATCGACGCCGATGGCCTCAACAGCCTCTCGCGCCTCACCAACAGCGCGCTTGACGAGTTCCCCGAGCTGCTGCGCCGCGAGAGCCCGCTCGTGCTCACCCCGCACCGCCGCGAGCTCGGCAGGCTCGTGGGCCTCAAGGGCGACGCCAGCCCCAACTCGCTCACCTCGGCGCTCGAGGCCGCCCGTCGCATCGTGTGGGCAGACGGCGGCAGCGAGCTCGTGGTTGTTGCCAAGGGCACCGCCACCGCCTGTGTGGGCGTTGACGCCGCGCTTCTGCCCAAGCCCGGCCCGGCCTGCCTTGCCACCGCTGGCTCCGGCGACGTACTCGCCGGCATCATGGTGGGCCTTCTCGCCCGCGGGACCGCGGCCGAGAGCCTGCCCACCCTCACGGCCTTTGCCTGCGAGGTGCACGGCTGCGCCGCCAGCATCGCCCAGGAGCGCTACGGCACGAGGGGCGTCATGGCTGCGGATATAATCGACTCTGTGGGCCTTGCGGTCGACGCGGTTGAGGACCGCGCGGCCTTTAGCGGCGCCGACATGGGCTCCGAGCCCGAGGGCGAGGAGTAAGAAGGAAAGGTGCGCCGGCCTGCCCGGCGCGACGTGCCGGCATTGCCGGAGGCGACGGGGGAGCGTTCCCATGGTTCAGCACAGGTGTCCTGACACGCGTTGGTCTTGGGTTGAGATTGACAAGGGCGCGCTGCGTCGCAACACGCGTGCCTTCAAGGACAAGCTCGAGCCCGGCGTGCGCATGATGGCCGTCGTGAAGGCCGACGCCTACGGCCATGGCGCTGTTGAGTGCGCCAAGGTCATGCATGCCTCCGGCGCCGACCAGTTTGCCGTTGCCACCGTGGCCGAGGGCCTGGCCCTGCGTGCCGCGGGCATCACCTGGCCCATCCTCATCCTCTCCGAGCCGCCGATGGAGTGCGTGCAGACCCTCATCGAGAACGACCTCATGCCGAGCGTCTACACCCAGGAGTTTGCGCTTGCCTATGGCGAGTGCGCCGCTGCCATGGGCACGGTGGGCAAGTACCACATGGCCATCGAGACGGGCATGACGCGCATCGGCGTGGGCTGGAGCGACGCGCTGGAGTTCCGCCGCGGCATTGACTTCCACCGTGGCCTTAGCTGTGCCGGCGTCTTCACGCACTTCGCCACGGCCGACGTTCCCGGCGACTGGACGTTTGGCATGCAGCTCCGCCGCTTCACCGACGCGGTGAGCGCCATGCATGACGCGGGCTGCGAGCTTGGCCTCGTACACTGCGACAACACGCCGGCCACGGTGCTCTACCCCCAGACCCACTTTGACATGTGCCGCGTGGGCGTGGGCCTCTATGGCATGCAGCCGGCAGAGTCCACCCGCCCGCACATCTCGCTCGACCCGGTGATGAGCGTGCGCGCCCGCGTGACGCGCGTGGTCTACCCGCCCACGGGCGCCGGCGTGAGCTACGGCCAGAACTACACCGTCGCCCGCCAGAACGTGCAGGTGGCGACCATCCCCGTGGGCTACGCCGACGGACTTTCGCGCACCCTCTCGGGCAAGATGGACGTGCTCGTGCACGGTACGCGCTGCCCGCAGGTGGGAAACATCTGCATGGACCAGTGCATGTTTGCGGTTGACGTGAACACCCGCCGCGCCGTGCGCCCCATGGACGAGGTGAGCTACGGCGACCTCGTGACCGTGATGGGCGCGGACGGCAACGAGCGCATCAGCGCCGAGGAGCTCGCCGAGAAGCGCGGAACCATCAACTACGAGGTCACGTGCAACTTTGGCGCGCGCCTCGAGAAGGTCTATGTGTAGGGCGGCCCCGTGGCGGTAATGAAGATTCCCGGGCACGTGAACCAGCGCCCCGGCGAGGTCATGCTCGAGGAGATCGAGAACATCCTGGGCGAGTGCAAGCGCTGCGAGCTGGGGCAGACCCGCTCGCACATCGTCTTTGGCACCGGCAACCCCCACGCGCGCGTGATGTTCGTGGGCGAGGGCCCGGGCAAGAACGAGGACATCAAGGGCGAGCC
This sequence comes from Anaerovoracaceae bacterium, assembly GCA_963641675.1. Taxonomy (GTDB): domain Bacteria; phylum Actinomycetota; class Coriobacteriia; order Coriobacteriales; family Atopobiaceae; genus Parolsenella. The sequence goes on along the minus strand of CAVIES010000011.1, from coordinate 4,911 downwards.
CTTCGTGGGCGCCGCCGGCCATAAGCTTGACGAGCTTCTTAGCGTGGCGGGCCTTACCCGCGGCGAGGTCTACATCGCCAACGTGGTGAAGTGCCGCCCGCCCGCAAACCGCAACCCCAAGCCGGAGGAGATCCAGGCCTGCTCACCCTTCCTGCGTGAGCAGATCCGCTCCGTCTGGCCCGACGTGATCGTGTGCCTAGGCAACTTTGCCTCGCAGTGGGTGCTCAAGACCGACAAGGGTGTGATGTCTTTGCGCGGCCAGCTCTACCAGCAGGGGCACTTTGTGGTGGCGCCGACCTTCCACCCGGCGGCCTGCCTCTACCACGAGGATTGGGAGCCGCTTCTGCGCGAGGACCTCGCGCGCGTGGGCGCCTGGCTCGCGGCCAACCCGCCTGCGGGCGCGGCCGGCGCTGGTGCTATGGGCGCGGGCACGCAGGGCGCAAATCAGGGAAGGTGGGCGTAATGGAGGCTCGCTACCTTAGCAATTCCGCGGACGAGACCCGCGCCTATGGCGAGCGCCTGGGGGCGCTTCTCCAAGAGGGCGACGTGCTTGTGCTCACGGGCGACCTTGGTGCCGGAAAGACGCAGCTCACCAAGGGTATCGCTGCCGCCATGGGCGTGGCCGACGACGTCACGAGCCCCACCTTTGCGCTCGAGGCCGTGCACGAGGGCACCGAGATGCCGCTCTACCACTTCGACCTCTACCGCCTTACGAGCGCAGACGAGCTGGGAGACGCCGGCGTGTGGGACGTGCTCGGCGGCGACGGCGTGTGCGTCATCGAGTGGGGCGAGCAGTTTGCCGAGGAGCTGGGCGAGGAGCGCCTGGACGTCTACGTGACGCGCCTTGAGACCGAGGCCGCCCACGGCGAGGAGCCCCAGCGAGAGATTCGCGTGGTCTCCCACGACTGGCGCGGCGACGAGGTCGTCTGTGCCCTTGCCTCTGCATAGGCTTGCCCTGCCGTTGGGCGCTTGTGCCCCGTGGCGCTAAACTGAGTGGGTTAAACCTGCGTCGAAAGTTGCGCCATGATCGTCCTTGCCGTTGATACCTCCACCGATATGCTCGCGTGCGCCGTTGGCCGCGTGGAGGGCTCGCATGTTGAGGTGCTGGCCCAGGGCGACCACCTCTGCCGCCGCCATGCCAACGAGGAGCTGGTGAGCACCTGCGCCGAGGCGCTCGAACGCGCCGGCGTTGCGCGTACCGGCGTGGATGCCGTGCTCGTCGGCCGCGGCCCGGGCTCGTTTACCGGCGTGCGCATTGGCATCGCCACGGCCAAGGGCCTTGCCTGCGGTCTGGAGCGCCCACTCTTTGGCGCCTCCACGCTGGATTCCGTTGCCTGGGGCGTGTGGCGCGCCGGCGTGCGCGGCCTTGTGGGCGTGGTGGGAGACGCCATGCGACGCGAGGTCTACCCCGGCCTCTACCAGGTGGGCGAGAGCGGCCCCGTGCGCCTCTTTGAGGCGGAGAGCGTGATGAAGGTGCCCGAGGCCGTTGAGCTTTGGGCGAGCCGCGCCGATGCCGCAGAGATCACGCTCGCAGGTGATGGCCTCAAGAAGTACCAGGCCCAGTACGAGGCTGCAGGCATGGCTAAGTTTGCACCCGAGGACGCCTGGCATCCCACGGGAGAAGGCCTGCTTATGGCCGCGGCCGCTGCCGGCACGCTCGTGCCCGGCGACGATGCCCCCGCCACGGAGAGCGGCGACCCGGCGCTGGTGCTGCCCGTCTACACGCGCCTCTCCGACGCGGAGGAGAACGAGGCCAAGCGCCTGGGCCTCGCGAAGCCCGCCACGGTCGAGACCACCGGATGCGACGACGCCCTTGCCAACCGCCACCTGCAGCTGCGTCCCATGAGCGTGAACGACCTCTCGCAGGTCGCAGCCCTTGAGCAGGAAGTTTTTGCCCCCTCCAACCACGAGCCCTGGAGCGAGAAGCTCTTTGCGGAAGACCTCGCCGAGGCCGGCCACATCTGGTGGGTGGCCCATGACGAGGAGAAGATCGTGGGCTATGCCGGCGGCGTCGTTGCCGGCGGCGAGGTGCAGATCTCTAACGTTGCCGTGGCGGCCGAGCGCCGCCGCGAGGGCATTGCTGCGCGCCTGCTGGCGCGCGTGACCTACGACGGCCAGATGCTCAGCGCCGCCACCTCCGAGCTGGAGGTTGACGTGGACAACGCCGCCGCCCGCGCCCTCTACGAGCGCCTGGGCTATGCAGAGGTGGGCCGCCGGCCCAACTACTACGGCGCAGGCCACGACGCCATCGTCATGGTGGCCGAGCTGCCGCTGGCAACTCCCGTAAGCAATGCGCTTCCCGACCCGCACGCTTCCGTGCGCCCCTGGCCCATCGTGGCCGCCGAGCGCAGCGAGCAGCATCAGGCCGCCGTCACGGCTGCCGGCCCGCTCATCCTCTCCATCGAGAGCTCCTGCGACGAGACGGCCATGGCCGTCACCAGCGGTACCGGCGAGGTGCTCGCGAGCATCGTCGCCACCCAGATCGACTTCCATGCCCGCTTTGGCGGTGTGGTGCCAGAGATTGCGAGCCGCAAGCACACCGAGGCCGTGGTGGGCGTCTATGAGGAGGCCATGGCAGCCGCCGGCGCCAAGCTCGGCGTGGACACGCTCGTGCCTTCCGACCTCGCGGCCGTTGGCGTTACCGCAGGCCCCGGCCTCGTGGGCGCACTCGTGGTGGGCGTGGCCTTTGCGAAGGGCCTCTGCATGGCCGCCGACCTGCCGTTAATTGCCGTGCACCACCTTGAGGGCCACCTCATGGCCAACCTCTTCGAGACGCCGGATTTGGAGCCGCCCTTCGTGGCGAGCCTCGTCTCGGGCGGCAACACCATGCTCGTGCACGTGAAGGCCTGGGGCGACTACGAGGTCCTCGGCGGCACCATCGACGACGCCGTGGGCGAGGCCTTCGACAAGGTGGCCAAGGCGCTTGGCCTGGGTTACCCGGGCGGCCCCATCATCAGCCGCCTTGCCGAGAAGGGCAACCGCAAGGCGGTGCACTTCCCCCGCGCGATGATGCACAGCGGCGACTACTCCTTCAGCCTCTCGGGCCTCAAGACCAGCGTCATCACCTATATCAACAACGAGAACCGCGCCGGGCGCGCCATCAACCTGCCCGACGTCGCCGCGAGCTTCCAGGCCGCGGTGGTGGACGTGCAGGTGGCCAAGGCCGCAACCGCCGTGGAGGAGACGGGCGTGAGCGACGTCTGCATCGGTGGCGGCGTCTCTGCCAACCCGGCCCTGCGCGAGGCCTACAAGCGCAAGTTCGGGCGCATGGGCGTGCGCGTGACGGTGCCGCCGCTCGCCGCCTGCGGCGACAACGCGGCCATGATCGGCATCCCGGCGCTTCGCAGCTACAAGGCGGGCAACTTCGCCCCGCTCACGCTCGACGCCGACCCGAACGCGCCCCTTGGCACGTGGTCCACGCCGGACGCCCCGGTGCCTCCCACCTGGGAGCGCTAGTCCCGCGTGGCGCCGCCGCTGCGCCAGCCCGGCCCGCGACCGCCCGCCTTTCCGGCGCGCTCGCGGGCGCTTCCTGAACCTCACCTGTTACATACGCGTTACCCCAAGGTTGCGGGTCGCCTCCAAATAGGGGAGGCGGCCCGCAGCGCGCGTATTGTTATGCCCGTGCGCGTAACTTTCTCGCATTAGGTTGCAAGGGGGAGGGGAATGGGTCCCCTCCGGTTGCGCGGCATGGAAGGGGTTCATTCCAAAGGGAAGGATATTGTCATGACCGACCTCTCTCGCCGTAGTTTCCTGAAGCTCTCTGGCCTCGCCGCCTTTACCGTCGCTGGTTCGACGTTCCTCACCGCCTGCGGCCCGGCCTCTGAGTCCTCCACCACCGAAGCCGCCACCACCGAGGCAACCACCGCCGCCTCTGGCACGCTGGGCGACGGCAAGACCCTCCGCATCGGCATGGAGGCGGCCTATGCCCCCTACAACTGGCAGGCCGAGAGCGAGTCTGACACCACCATCCCCATCGAGAACGTCTCTGGCGCCTACGCCGACGGCTATGACGTCCAGATCGCCAAGAAGATCGCCGAGGCACTCGGCATGGAGCCCGTTGCCGTGAAGATGGAGTTCGGCTCGCTCGTGGACTCGCTCGTGAGCGGCCAGATCGACATCATCTGCGCCGGCATGTCCGTCACCGAGGAGCGCGCCCAGTCCGTCGACTTCACCGACTCCTACATCGACGACGAGGTCGTCATGGTCGTGAAGAAGGACTCCGCTTTCGCCAGTGCCACCAAGCTCTCCGACTTCACCGGCGCCTCGGTCCTCGGCCAGAAGGACACCTTCTACGACGACCTCATCGACGAGATTCCCGACGTCAACCACCTCACGCCGGTTGCCACCGTGCCGCTCGTCGTCGACGGCATTGAGAACGGCACCTGCGACGCCATCACCTTCTCGTCCATGTCGCTGCCGAACCTGCTCGAGAACTACCCCGACCTCCAGAAGGTCGAGCTGGCCGATGGCGAGGGCTTCTCCGACCCGGGCAACCCCGACAACGCCGCCATCGCCAAGGGCCAGGACGACATGGTTGAGAAGCTCAACGAGATCATCGCCGGCATCTCCCAGGAAGACCGCCTCTCCATCTGGCAGGACTGCATGGATCGCCAGCCGGCCTAAGGGGCGCGCGTCCGCATAAAACACGTGCTAGTGGGGGCAGGGGTAACACCCTGCCCCTTTGGCGATTTGAACGAAGGAACCCGTATGCAACAAAAGTTGGAACGCCTCCGCGCGTTCGTGGCCACGAACCACCGCTACGTGCTGCTCGGCACCTCTGCCGTGGCGTTCGTGGGCATGCTGCTCTCTAGCTCCGCGCGCCCGGCGATGAGCTTCTTGGCGCACGCCTTTACGGTGGAGCTCGTGATGTACTACCTGTGCGTCGCCTGGCTCGTGCTCTCTGCCGTAGGC
>CAVIES010000010.1:0-29541 GCA_963641675.1 Anaerovoracaceae bacterium | reverse complement strand
CTCATCGCCGAGGCCGACGACGACCTCATGGAGAAGTACCTCGAGGGCGAGCAGATCACCCAGGAGGAGCTCGAGGGGCTTCTTGCCAAGGCCATCGCCGGGCGCATCTTCGTGCCTGTGTTCGTGGGCTCCTGCACGCAGGAGGAGGGCGTCACGAGCCTCATGAACGACATCGAGACCTACTTCCCGGGCGCCGCAGACTTTGGCTCCATCCCGTTGGTAAACGGCGACTACCTCGACATCGACGAGGGAGACGACCGCCCAGTGGGCTTCGTCTTCAAGGTCCTCAACGATCCGCAGAACGGCCGTCTCGCCCTTATGAAGGTGCTTGCCGGCACGCTTGCACCCGGCCTTGAGCTCACTTGCGCGCGCACCCGCAAGCCCGAGCGCCTCACGCACCTCTACCACATGGTCGGCCGCGAGATGAGCGAGGTGCAGACGGCCGTCGCCGGCGACATCGTGGTCGTGCCCAAGCTCGTCGCCATGGCGGGCGACACGCTCTCTGTCACCGGCAAGGTGGAGGCCGCGGCCTTCCGCTTCCCCAACTCGCTCTACCAGGTGGCCATCGAGCCCGACAGCCGCGGCAGCGAGGACAAGCTCTACAGCTTCCTCGAGAAGAGCTGCGACGCCGACCCGACCATGTCCGTCACCCGTAACGAGGACACCGGCCAGACCATCATCTCTGCCATCGGCGAGGCGCAGGTATCGGTGCTGCTCGACCGCATGGCGGCGCGTGCCGGCGTTACGGCCCATACCGTACCCATGCGCGTGCCCTACCGCGAGACCATCCGCCGCACGGCGAGCGCCCAGGGCCGCCACAAGAAGCAGACGGGCGGCGCCGGCCAGTACGGCGACTGCTGGCTGCGCCTCGAGCCCAACCCGGGTGGCGGCTACGAGTTCGTTGACGAGGTGGTGGGTGGCAAGATCCCCAAGGGCCTTATCCCGGCGGTGGACAAGGGCGTGCAGGAGACCATGCGTGAGGGCATCGTCGCGGGCTACCCGCTCATCGACGTCCGCGTTGCCTGCTATGACGGCTCCTACCACTCCGTCGACTCCAACGAGATGGCCTTCAAGACGGCGGCACGCATCGGCTTCCAGAAGGCCGCCGAGCAGGCCGAGCCCGTGGTGCTCGAGCCCATGGCCAAGCTCATGATCACCGTGCCCGAGGACTACGCCGGCTCCATCATGGGCGACGTCAGCGCCAGCCGCGGCCGCGTTGAGGGCATGGAGGCCGGCGAGCGCGGCACCACCGTGATCCAGGCTCGCATCCCGTATGCCGAGGTCGTTGACTACGCCACCCGCTTGCGCTCGCTCTCGCGCGGCACGGGCGAGTTCACGCTTGAGATTGACTCTTATGAGCAGGTCCCGCGCGACGTCCAGGCAAAGCTTGCCGAGGAGTACCAGGCCCGCCGCAACGGCGGCAGGTAGGCTGCTCGCACATAGCTAGCGCCTACGGGGCCCGACGCGTTCGCGCGCCGGGCCCCTTTCTTGTGGCCGGGATGCGCGCGGCAACCGCGCCGGTGCGTGCCACGCCATCACGTCCGTGCCTAGGCGAGCGGGCCGCCCGGGCGTCTGCGGCCTCATCCCTTACGCCATCGTTATCCTGCGCGAAGCACCTGTGGGGCGATGCTGGGTATACTTAAGGGTATTGTGCCCGCCAGGGCACGCTTGCCGGGAAGGGCCCGGCACCCGCCGGAGGCGTCCGGCACCGCATAGCGAGGAGACCATGAACGCCAGGAGTGACAACGGAGACTGTCACAGTTGCAGCTCCGCCAAGAGGGTAGCCGCGAGCTCCCCCAAAGCCCCTTACAACACGTGCGGCATTTCCGCCGCCAACGATACGCGTGAGGGGGTGGCGTCATGGGTGTAGCGCTTAGCATCGTCCTAACCTTCCTGCTCACGCTTGCGAACGGGTACTTCTCCATGTCGGAGTCGGCGCTCGTCGCGGCCAAGCGCGCCATTCTCGAGCACGATGCCGACGAGGGCGACAAGAAGGCAAAGATCGCCCTCGAGCTCTCGAGCGACTCAAGCCAGTTCCTCGCCGCCATCCAGGTGGCCATCACGCTGGTGGGCTTCTTCTCGGCAACCGTCGCCTCCACCACGCTCTCCGACCCGCTTGCCGCATGGCTCATCGGCCTCGGTGCGCCGGCTGGCATCTGCACCGCGCTCGCGCCCATCGTCATCACGGTGCTCGTCTCGTACGTCTCGGTGGTTTTGGGCGAGCTCATCCCCAAGCGCATCGCCCTTGCCAACGCCGAGAGCGTCTCCAAGAGCGTCGCCCCCTTCCTCAGGAGCTTCTCCAAGGTGGTGGCCCCGCTCGTGTGGATCACCGCCAAGTCCTCCGACGGTCTCTCCAAGCTCCTCGGCATCAAGAGCGCCGATGACCGCCAGGACGTCTCTGAGGAAGAGATCCGCTACATGGTCACCGACACCGACGACCTCTCCGAGAAGGAGAAGTCGATGATCCACGAGATCTTTGACCTGGGCGACACCATCGCCCGCGAGGTCATGGTCCCGCGCGTGGACCTCACGGCCGTCGAGGACACCGAGACCCTGGGCGAGGTGCTTGCCCTCATGCGCCGCACGGGCTTCTCGCGCATCCCGGTCTACCACGAGGACATCGACCGCATCGTGGGCGTGGCCCACATCAAGGACCTCATCGGCCCCATCGTCGACGAGGGCGCATCGGCCAAGCCTGTGGCCGGCTACGTGCGCGTGGCCATGTTCGTGCCCGACACCAAGGACATCATCCCGCTGCTCTCCGAGATGCAGAGCAGCCACGACCAGATGGCCATCGTCGTGGACGAGTACGGCGGAACGGCCGGCATCATCTCCATCGAGGACATCGTGGAGGAGGTCGTGGGCGAGATCGAGGACGAGTTCGACCCCGACAACAAGTACCTCACGCGCCTCTCCGACCGCGAATGGCTGGTGGATGGCCGCTTCTCCATCGACGACGCGCGCGAGCTCGGCTGGCCCATTCCGGATTCGGGCGAGTACGAGACGGTGGCCGGCTTTGTGCTGGAGCTTGCCGACTCCGTGCCCAAGCCGGGCGAGGTCTACGAGGAGCAGGGCTATACCTTCCGCGTGCAGTCCATGCGCAGCCGCCGCATCGCGCTTTTGCGCGTAACGGCCCCCGAAAAGCCTGCCGAGGAGAGCGAAGAGGAGCCCGCGGACGAGTAACTTGGCCGCACGGTGAGCTGCCGCTCCCTCTAAACGGACCGTTTATGACGCCTCGCGCCTTTGGTGCGGGGCGTTTTTCGCTACCATTGCACTAATAGGCGCCGCCCGCTTGCGGCGCACAACCGGAGGGAACCAAGCCATGGCCCAGCTTATTGAGATCAAGCGCGTCGCCGTTGCGCCGCAGCACTTCACCGCCCGCGTCACCATCGCGCCGGGCGGCCCCATCACCACCGACCAGGACCTCGTGGGCACCACCCACGTCTACAACCTCCTGCCCGACATCATCGACCACGCGTGCCTCGGTGACGAGGGCGAGACCTTCAAGGACGCCATGGGCGCCACCGAGCTCGCCCACCTGCTGGAGCACGTGACGATCGAGCTCATCTGCCGCACCGGCCTTGCCGGCGACATCTCGTGCGGGCGTACCTGGGAGGTGGCGGGTGAGGACCGCACCTACGACGTGCAGCTCTCGTGCCCCGACGACGTGCTGGTGGCCTCCGCCATCTCCAGCGCCGCCTGGATCTTGGAGTGGGCCTACTCCGGCGCCGAGGACCCCGCGCCCGACGTGGATGCCATCGTTGCCGGCATCAAGAGCCTGGTGGAGAACGCCGACGCCTTCGCCGCCGAGCCCGCGCTTGAGGAGGAGCCCGAGGCTAGCGACGAGCCCGAGGCTGCCGATGAGGCTGCCGAAGACGACGCCCCCGCCGCTGAGGACGAGGCGTCTTCCGAGGTGGAAGACGGTGTTGTTACGCCTGCCGAGACGGACGAATTCTAAGGAAACGCGTGGGTATAATCGCCCATAACGTTCGACCGAAGACCACGCGCTGCCACAGGGCGCGCGCATAAGGAGGCAACAATGAGCAAGGGTGTAGCTGGATTTGTCCTGGGTGCCACGGTCGGTGCCGCGGCTGGTGTGGCCGCTGGCGTTCTTCTCGCCCCGCGCTCTGGCGCGGAGAGCCGCGCCATGGCCGCCGACGTCATGAACGACGCCTGGGATGCCGCCGCCGACGCCTACGAGAAGGGCGGCGCCGTCGTCAACGAGCAGCTGAGCGGCCTGCGCCCCACCGTCGACGCTACCACCGACGAGCTCCGCGCCAAGATCGACCTCGCCCGCGAGCGCATGGACCAGCTCCGCGACTCCATCTCTGACAACGTCGCCGTCGCCGCCGACTCCGTCACCGACGCCGTCTCCGGCGTGGCCGAGAAGGTCGGCGCCGCCGTGCCGCAGGCCCCTGCCGCCGAGGCCGAGGACGTCCACGTGGAGGAGACCGTGGAGGAGACCACCGAGGAGTAGCTCCTCGCCCGAGTGATCTTAAGTTGCGGGGCGCCAGCGTTTGAATCGCCGGCGTCCCGCTTTGCATGATGCGCAGTTGCGCGAAGGGAAATGACGATGGCCAAGCAGACGATGAGCAAGCTCCAGGGCACGCGCGTATACGTGCCCGGCAAGCAGTCCAAGAAGCAGGCGAAGGCTGGCGAGCCGGCCTCCCCCAAAAAGCTTGGCAAGGTGCATAACCTCGTCTTTTCTCCCAACAGCCGCGTGGTGGTGGGCATCATGGTGAAGCGTCCCGACATCGCTGGCATGGTGAAGCAGGACGACCGCTTCGTCCCGCTCGACGCGCTGAAGTTCCTGGACGCCGGCGTGGTCTGCCGCGGCAACAATGACGACTTTGACGATGCCGCCTGCAAGAGGCTGGGGATCGACCTCGACAATTGCATCGTCTGGAGCGGCGCCGACGTCAAGTGCGAGAACGGCAAGTTCCTGGGCTACGTGCTCGACGCGAGCTTTGACGTGGCCACGGGCGTGGTGGACTGCTTCTCCGCGCAGGAGGGCTCCACCGCAAGCTCGCTCGTGGGCAACTTCGACATCCCGGCCGCGTGGGTCGTGGGCTACAGCAAGGGCCGCATGATCGTAAAGGATTCGGCCGCCAACCTCGAGCTTTCCGGTGGCTTGGCCGCCAAGGCCGGCGAGGCTACCGCTGCTGCCGGCGACGCTGCCAAGAAGGCCGCCCACAAGGCCGGCGAAGCCGCGAGCGTGGCGGTGGACAAGGGAAGCCACGGCCTTGGCAAGGTGATCGGCAAGGCCAAGGTGGGCGTGCAGCAGGCGGCGGCCGACTTCCAGGAGGCCTCCGGCACAGAGCCCGCGAGTGCGGACAAGCCCGCCGCGGCCGCCAAGCCCGCGCAGGGCACGGGCGAGAAGGCCGCGCGCGCCGTGGGCGAGCAGATCGGCAAGACCAAGGGCATGTTCTCGGGCTTCATGAAGGAGTTCAAGGACGCGAGCAAGTAGGGGGGGCACCCGCTCGCCGCACCTTTCGCGCGCGGCGGCAAGCCTGGGGCTGTCGCAGAAGTTGCCGCTGTTGTGCTGATTGCGGTAAAGCGGCCGCTAAATGCCTGTTTCCTTACGCACGCCTTATATTTTTCGACTACAATGAGCGGCGCCTTGGGCACGAGCCTCAAGGTGCCGCCTTCCGTTTTTGGCGGCGCGCGGCCCACACACCGCGCTGGTTTTAAGAGAAGGGCCATTGATGAAACCCCGACCTGTGAGTCGATGACCCTGTGTGACGTGCTCTTCCGGACACGCCGCACGGGGTGTCCGAGCCGCCGCGGCAGCGAAAGCCCGCGAGCGTCTAAGGCTGTAGCCGCCGCGAGCGGCGCATGCGCGAAGGAGCACAAATGATTTATCTCTCCCAGCTTTTGGGAAATCCCGTTATTGACGCCAACGGCGAGAAGATCGGCGTCGTGAACGACCTCGGCATTGCCACGCGCGAGGTCTTTCCCCGCGTTACCTCGCTGGCGTTCCGCGGGCCCGGCAAGACCCCGTTCATGATCTCTTGGCGCAAGTACGTCGAGACCTTTGACGAGAACGAGGTTCGCCTCGCGGTGCCTGCCACCGACATCCGCTTCTCCTACCTGCAGCCCGACGAGGTGCTCATCGCGCGCGACCTGCTGAACAAGCAGATCGTGGACACGCGCGGCATGCGCGTCGTGCGCGTAAACGACCTCAAGCTCTCAGATACCTCCTCCAGCCAGCTGCGCCTGCTTGGCGCCGAGGTGGGCGCCCGCGGCATCCTCCGCGCGCTGTCGCCCGGCCTGGAGAAGCTCGTGATGAAGGGCGCCCGCGCGCTCGGCCATGACATTCCCGAGAAGATCATCGCGTGGAACTACATGGACCTCATCGACCGCGACCTCTCCAACGTGAAGCTCTCGGTCTCGCACCAGACGCTCGACGACCTGCACCCCGCAGACGTCGCCGACATCATCGAGCAGCTCGACCCGCGCCTGCGCGGCCAGGTCTTTGCCCAGCTTGACGACGCCCAGGCCGCCGAGGCCATGGCCGAGCTCGACGACGACGAGATGGCCGCCAAGATCATGGACGACATGGAGGACGCCGACGCCTCGCGCATGCTCTCCGAGATGGACCCCGACGACGCCGCCGAGCTCGTGGGCGAGCTCGACTACGAGCGCGCCGAGAAGCTCCTGCGCCTCATGGGCATCAAGGAGCAGCGCGCCATCCGCCAGCTCCTCGGTTACAAGGACAACACCGCCGGCCGCATCATGACCTCGGAGTTCGTGGCCATGCCGCGCGAGTCCACCGTGGCCGAGGCCCGCGAGCGCATGCAGGGCCTGCCCGAGGACTTCGAGCCGGTGAACTACATCTACGTCACCGACGACGAAGGCAAGCTCGCCGGTGTCGTCTCTGTCCGCCGCCTCTTCGTCTCCGACGCCGACGACACCATTGGCAAGCTTGCGGGCGACGACGACGTCCTCACCGTGAAGCCCGACGACGACCAGGAGGACGTCGCCGAGAACATCGCCAAGTACAACCTGCTCGCCATGCCCGTCGTGGACGAGAACACCGGCAAGGTGCTCGGCATCGTCACGGTCGACGACGCCCTCGACGTCCTGGAGGAGGAGCACGAGGAGGACCTGCGCATCGCGGGCGGCCCCGCCGACACGAGCGACGCGGGCGACACCTCCGGCGAGCTCCTGCGGTTCTTGCGCCACCAGATGTGGTTCTTCTTCTGGGCGGCCGCCATCGTGGTGCTCGCCCTTATGCTCGGCCCCGACACCGGCGTCTCTGTCGCCTTCGCCGCACCGGTGGTGCTCGTCGCCGCCAGCGAGATGGTCAACTACGTCATCGGCTTCTTCCTCGAGTTTGACGCCGACGACGAAGACGCGCCCTCCGTGGGCGGCTTTGCCGTGAAGGGCATCGCCACCGGCATCCTCTGGGCGGCCGTGGTGATGCTCGTGGCCCTTGGCGCCAACGGCGTCATCTCCGCCTCGAGCGAGGGTCTGGGCGCCGTGGTGTTCCAGCTCACCCGCGGCTTTGAGGCTGCGGCCGTGGGCGTCATCGCAAGCTTCGTCACCGCCCCCGTCTACCTCGCGATTCTTCGCAAGCGTGACGAGGCTGGTGCCGAGACGAACGGCTTCGCACTGCACGTGGCGGCGCTCGCCGTGGCCCTCGTGGTCTTCGTCGCCGTGGCGTACTTCCTCGCGACCCCGTGGCTTGGGTAGGTGGCCGGCTTGACGCGCACTTGCAACGCGGGCGGTGACGCCCGATGAGAAGCTTCAAGACCTGGAAGAACCTGCGCGGTGTGCGTGCCGTGGGCGCCGACACCTCTGAGGCCGCAACCGGCGAGCGCAAGCACACCAAGCTCAAGGCCGCCCTCGTCCTGGGTGCCATGGGCCCTGGCCTGCTCACGGCCCTCGCCGGCATGGACGCCGGCGGCGTCGCCACGTTCTCAAACGCCGGCGCCGTCTTTGGCTACCAGCAGCTTTGGTCCATCCCCGTCATGTGCTTCCTGCTCATCGTGGTGCAGGAGACCGCGGCTCGCATGGGCTGCGTCACGGGCAAGGGCTTCGCGGCGCTCATCCGCGAGCAGTACGGCGTGCGCCTCTCGGCCTTCGCCATGCTCGCCCTCATCGTGAGCAACACCACCGTCACGCTCTCTGAGTTCGCCGGCATCGCCTCTGGCATGCAGCTCTTTGGCGTGCCCACCATCGTGAGCGTGCCCATCGCGGCCATCGCCGTGTGGCTGCTTGGCATGAGCGGGTCCTACAAGCGCATCGAGAAGATCCTGCTCGCCATCGCCTGCGTCTTCGTCACCTACGTGGCGGCGAGCTTCCTGGTGAGCCCCGACTGGGGCGAGGTGCTCCACGCCACCTTCCTGCCGAGCGTCAACATCACGCCCAGCTACGTGAGCCTGCTCGTGGCAAACATCGGCACCACCATCTCGCCCTACATGATCTTCATGGCCCAGGGCAACATCGTGGAGAAGAACTGCGACGTGGACGACCTGCCCTACCAGCGCATCGACACCGTCTCCGGCGCCATCGTGGCCCAGCTCATCGCCTTCTTCATCGTGGTCTGCACGGGTAGCGTCCTGCACCCGGCGGGCATCGAGGTGGATTCCGCCCAGGCCGCGGCACAAGCGCTGGCGCCGCTCGCCGGCAAGTATGCCGAGGTGCTCTTCGGAGCCGGCCTCGTGGGCGCGAGCTTCTTGGCCGCCTGCGTGCTGCCGGGCATCACCTCCAGCGCCGTCTGCGAGGCCTTTGGCTGGGAGCGCGGCCAGGACAAGAGCTGGGCGGAGGCGCCGGCCTACCGCGGCATGGTTACTGCGATTACCCTGCTCAGCGCCCTTGTGGTCGTCATGCCCAACGTCGACCTCTTCGGCATCATGATGGTGGCGCAGGTCATCAACGGCGTGCTTCTGCCGGTGCTGCTCGTCTTCATGGTGCGCATCGCAGACGATCGCCACGTCATGGGCGCCTACGCCAACAGCCGCCTCTGGACGGCCCTCACCTGGTTCATCGTGGTGGTCGTGGCAATACTTACCGTGGTGATGTTCGTGCTCCAGGCGCTTGGCTACTAGCGGCACGCAACCAATCCAAAACGAAAGGCCCCGGCAAGCTTGAGCTCGTCGGGGCCTACTTATATGTATGTGCTGGCGGCGGGCCTGCCGCCGCGCAGCTCCTAGCAGAGAACGGGCACGCCGGTGGAGGCGATGCGCCTCTGCAGCTCGCGGTCGTTTGAGTCTGTGATGACGGCGGCAAAGTCAGAGACAGAGGCGAAGCGGTAGCCCTTGTGCTGCGAGAACTTCATCTCGTCCGCCAGCAGGAAGCAGTAGGAGGCGTTCTGCAGCACGCGCTCGTTCACGCGGCCGTCGTCCACGGAGTCTGCCAGCACGGCGCTCGTCTCCAAGTCTACGCCGCAGGTGCCTACGAACGCCTTGGAGAAGAGCAGCGGCTCGAGCATGCTGATGGCGGCGGGGCCGGTAAAGCCGTTGAGCTGCACGTTGAGGTAGCCGCCCGTGGCAAGCGTCGTCACCTTGGGGTTGCCTGCCAAACGGGGCATGACCTCGATCATGTTGGTGGTGACCACGAGGTGCTTGTCGCCCTTGGCGATGATGTCTGCGAGGTAGACGTTGGTGCGCGAGACGCCGAGGAAGATGGCGTCGCCATCGTTGATCTCCATGTAGGCGCGCAGGGCCACGTTCTTGCGGCCCTCCTCCTCGGAGCTCTTCTGACGGGCGACCGACTCGGCCACCGGCGCGTGCGGGGTCTGCTCTTCGGCCTGCCCGCCAATCCTGAGGGCGCCGCCGTACTCACGCTGGATCTTTCCCTCCTTCTGGAGGGTCTTGAGGTCCTTACGGATACTGTCCACGCTGACGCCGAAACGCTTCGCGAGGTCCTCCACGGTGGCAAAGCCCGTGGCGTTCACGATGCTGACGATCTCTTTTCGGCGCTCTTTCGGGAACAACGTTCTCTCCGTCTAAGGTGGTGCGGCAGGGGGGCGGGTTTGCCCAAGGTGCGCATGGCCGCATAGCCCCGGCAGCCAAAGACGCCGCGCGTGAGCACGGCGTTCACCCATTGAACAAATGTCCGTTAACCAGACAAGTTTACCTGAACGGTCGTTCGCGTCGCGGAACTACCGCTCACAGTTGAATATCTACCGCAAACGGGAAGAAAACTGGGCAAAACAGGAAAAAACAGGAAATCGAGTCTCAAAACAGGACGCTTTCGCTACAATCCGTGAAGGAAATGTGTACGACTCTGTGAAAGGGGCCACCATATGGCAGGCATGGAGGACATGCTCAAGCGCGAGAACGTTCAGATCATCGAGAAGGTCTCCGACTGGGAGGAGTCCGTCCACGTCGCGGTCCAGCCGCTCGTCGACCAGGGCTTCGTCAAGTCCGACTACATCGACGGCATCATCTCCAACGCCAAGGAGTTTGGCCCCTACTTCGTCATCTGCCCCGACCTGGCACTTCTCCACGCCCGCCCCGAGCAGGGCGTCATTAAGCGCCAGCTTGCCGTCACCGTGCTCCGCGAGCCGGTTCGCTTCAAGGAGGAGGGCCCCGACGTGCGTCTGCTCGTGACGCTCGCCGCCGAGGACGCCGACTCCCACATCGACGTCATGCGCAAGCTGGCCGTTATGTTCAGTGATCCCGCCAACATCGCTAAGATCTGCGAGGCTGAGAGCGCGGACGAGGTTTAT
The DNA here is from genome assembly GCA_963641675.1 of Anaerovoracaceae bacterium. Lineage (GTDB taxonomy): Bacteria > Actinomycetota > Coriobacteriia > Coriobacteriales > Atopobiaceae > Parolsenella. The sequence continues at coordinate 18,863 of CAVIES010000010.1, read as the reverse complement.
GCCGAGTTCACCGCTCCGGTCGAGGAGTAATTGGCGATATTGGCGAATCCGCCGCGCTGCGTGTCCGCAGCCACAAGGCGCGGTAAGTAGAGGTAAAGAAAAGGAAAGGAAGGAAGGAAAATGGCTGTTATTGACTTTATCGTCAACATTCTGTCCACCCCGGCTATCCTAGTCGGCCTTCTCTCGCTCCTCGGACTTGTCCTTCAGGGCAAGCCCATCGAGGACGTTGTCCAGGGCACCATCAAGACCATCGTCGGCTTCCTGGTGCTCTCCGCCGGTTCTAGCTACCTGCAGTCCGGCTCGCTTCTCGCCTTCGGCGAGGTCTTCAACTATGCCTTCGACATGCAGGGTGTCGTCCCGAACAACGAGGCCGTCGTCTCCATGGCCCTCAACCAGTTCGGCTCTGACTCCGCCCTCATCATGTGCGTCGGCATGGTGCTGAATATCGTGCTTGCCCGCTTCTCGCGCATGCACTACATCTTCCTCACCGGTCACCACACGCTGTACATGGCCTGCATGCTCGCCGTCGTGCTCAGCATCGGTGGCCTCGAGGGCCCCATGCTCATCATCGCCGGCGGCTGCGTCCTGGCTCTGATCATGGTTCTCTCCCCGGCTTACTGCCAGCCCACGTTCCGCAAGATCACCGGCTCTGACGGTGTCGGCTTCGGCCACTTCGGCGGCATCGGCTACGCCATCGCCGGCCAGGTGGGCAAGCTCTTCAAGGGTGGCAAGTCCACCGAGGAGATTAACTTCCCGAAGCGCCTCATCTTCCTGCGTGACACCACCGTGTCCATCTCCATCACCATGATGATCCTCTTCATCATCGTGACCGGCATCGCCGTCGCCAAGGGCCTCCTCGGCGAGGATCCCACGCAGTTCAGCTACCTCAACGAGCTGCTCAACGTCGGCACCGAGACGACCACCAACTGGCTCGTCTGGGCCCTCACCTCTGGTATGGCCTTCGCTGGCGGCGTCTACATCGTCCTCTCCGGCGTCCGTCTGATCGTCGGCGAGATCGTCCCCGCCTTCAAGGGCATCTCCGAGAAGCTCGTCCCCGGCGCCATCCCCGCGATCGACTGCCCGGTCTGCTTCCCCTATGCTCCTAACGCCGTCATCATCGGCTTCCTGGTCTCCTTCGTGGGCGGCATCGTCGGCCTGCTCATCCTGGTCGCCATCAACGACAACCTCGCTCCCGTTGCCCTCATCCTCCCCGGCGTTGTCCCGCACTTCTTCTGCGGCGCCTCCGCTGGTGTCTTCGGCAACGCCGAGGGCGGCGTGAAGGGCTGCGTCGCGGGCGCCTTCGTCCACGGCCTGCTCATCACCTTCCTCCCGGCCATCTGCATGCCCGTCTTCACCAACCTTGGCTTCACCGCGGCCACCTTCTCCGACGCCGACTTCTCCTGGCTCGGCATCGTGTTCGGCAACCTCGCCCAGGCCACCCCTGGCATGCCGCTGTTCGTCATCTGCCTGCTTTGCGTCATCGTGCCCATCGTCTACAACTACGTTGCGCCGAAGCCCAAGGCTGCCGTTGCCGAGTAGCAATTGCTGCGGTGGGTTAGCGGCTAGAGCTTAGGCAAAGCCTTTGCGTCACCCTAACCCGCAACTTTGCGTCACTTACAGATTGCGGGGTCGGGGCTGCGGCACCGGCCCCGCAATTGGGTAAAGTAGGTAAGAAGCGCGGAACACTCCACGCTTGTAAAATTCGCGGCCGGCACGCGCCATCGCCGCAGATCGAAAAGAGGATTCATGGAAGTCCACAGCATTATGTGCGCCTGCGGTTCTGGCCTTGGTTCCAGCCTTATGGTCGAGATGAACATCAATGACGTCCTGAAGAAGATGGGCAAGAGCGGCATCACCGTCACCCACTCCACCACCTCCGACGTCCGTCCTGGCGCCGCTGACCTCTTTGTCGTCGGCCGCGACCTCGCTGACTTCATCAAGGACGTTCCCGAGGAGTCCAAGGTCGTCCTCACGAACATCGTTGACAAGAACGAGCTCGAGCAGAAGCTCACCGAGGCCTTCGAGCGCTAAGTTCGAACCCGCGCCCTAAGGCGCGTCGGCCGCCATGTGCGGCATCCTTTTCCAGAGGGACGAGGGCCTGGCGTAAGTGCTTCCCGCACGGCGCCGGGCCCTTTCTTTGCCCGCAAGCCTTGGCGCACGCGGCCCGCGCGCGAACGCTTACGGACAAACGTGCCACCGGGCACACAAATGGGGGAGGACCCATGGAACTTAACCGCATGATCGACCACACCCTGCTCAAGGCCAACGCCACGCGCGCGCAGATCGAGAAGCTCTGCGATGAGGCTCTCGAGTACCACTTCGCCTCCGTCTGCGTGAACACCTGCTGGGTGCCGCTTGCCCACGAGAAGCTCGCCGGCAGCGACGTCAACACCTGCTGCGTGGTGGGCTTCCCCCTGGGCGCCATGCTCACCGAGGCCAAGGCCGCAGAGACTCGCTTGGCAGTTGAGGCCGGCACCGACGAGGTGGACATGGTCATCAACGTGGGCTGGCTGCTCGACGGCGACTACGACGCCGTGCGCGAGGACATCGCCGCCGTGGTTGCGGCCGCCAACGGCAAGTGCGTGAAGGTCATCATCGAGGCGTGCCTGCTCACCGACGAGCAGAAGGTCAAGGCCTGCGAGCTTAGCGTTGAGGCCGGCGCTACCTTCGTGAAGACTTCCACGGGCTTCTCCACCGGCGGCGCCACGGTGGAAGACGTCGCCCTCATGCGCAAGATTGTGGGCGACAAGTGCAAGGTCAAGGCTGCCGGCGGCATCCACACCACCGAGGAGGCAAAGGCCATGGTTGAGGCCGGGGCCGACCGCCTGGGCGCCTCCGCCGGCATCCAGATCGTGAGTGGCTGTTAGCGGCTCCAAAAAGCGTTGAACATGCGAGGGCGTCCCATCTCGGGGCGCCCTCGCTTTGCGTCGTGGCGGCATCTGCCATCGTGAGGTTAAAATCCTTATGTTGCCTGAACGTATTGGAACGAAGGGGAGACATGCGCAATAGACCTAAGGCGCTTGGTTGCTTGGCGGCGTTGCTGCTTGCGGTGGCACTTGTCGTGAGTGCGGCGCCGGCGCTTGCAGAGGCTGCGGAGGCGAGCTCCGAGAGCGCGTTCAGCGTGCTTGAGGGAAAGACCGCAGGTGCGGTTACCGGCACCCCTCAAGACGAGGTCATCAGGAGCAAGGTCTCCGATACGGATGTCCTCTACTTCAGCAGCGCCTCCGATATGACGCTCGCGCTCGAATCGCACAAGATTGATTTCTTCTCGCTCTCTTCCACGAACTATGCGAGCTTTGTTGAACAGTATCCGGACTTTGCCTACATCAAGGAGCCAATGCAAGTCTTTGAGTCTGGCGCGATCTTCCCAAAGACTTCCGAGGCCGATGCCCTGCGTGAGGAGTTCAACGCCTATCTCGCCAAGATCGAGGAGTCTGGCGAGCTCGACCGCCTGAAGGACGTCTGGCTCAACTCAAGCGACTTCGAGGACATCGAGGTCCCCGAGACCGGCGAAAAGGGCGTCCTCACCATGGCGACCTCCACTACGCTGAAGCCCCTCTCGTTCATGAAGGACGGCAAGCCTGTGGGCTACGACATTGCGGTGGTCGCCGGCTTCTGCAGGGACGCGGGCTATGGCCTCCAAATTGAGAACGTCGAGTTCGCCGGTGTCCTCAGCGGAATCGCCTCGGGCAAGTACGACATCGCGGCATGCATGATCGCAAAGACCGAGGAGCGCATGAAGAGCGTCAACTTCTCTGACTCGTACTTCCTTAACGAGATCGTGGCGTTCGTCCGTGCCGATGAGTACGACTCCAGCGAGCTCGTCACGGCCGACGACCTTTCTCCCGCCCTTGTCTCGGCGGAGCAGATCTCGTCGGTGGACAACAGCCTTATGGGAAAGATTCGCCGCACCATCGTGGAGGAGAATCGCTGGCAGCAGATTCTCTCCGGGCTTGCCGTGACGCTTGCCATTACCATCGGCGGCTTTGCCCTGGCCAACGTGCTTGGCGCCCTCTTCTGTGCCGCCTCGCTTTCTAAGAGCAAGGTCTTGCGCGCGCTCGCCACGGCGTATTCCGCCCTCATGCAGGGCCTGCCCATCGTCGTGATCCTCATGATTCTCTACTACGTGGTCTTTGGCAGGTCCAAGGTCAACAACGTCGTCGTTTCGGCGGCGGGCTTTGGCTTGGTTTTTGGCGCCTACCTCGCACAGCTCTTCAAGGGTGGCATTGAAGGCGTGGAGACGGGCCAGAGGGAGGCCGCCCTAGCCTCCGGCCTCACCGAGCGTCAGGCCTTCCTCGGCATAGTGCTGCCGCAGGTCGTGCGCTCGATTCTTCCCGGCTACTTCTCCAACCTCATCAGCCTGCTAAAGGGCACGTCCATCGTTGGCTACATCGCCGTGCTCGACCTCACGCGCGCCGGCGACATCATCCGCAGCAACACCTACGAGGCGTTCGTTCCGCTCTTTGCCGTTGCCCTTATCTACCTTGCCATCGCGGGCCTCTTGCTGCTCGTTCTGCAGCTCGTGCAGAGAAGGCTCGATTCTCGCCGCAGGCCTGCGCGCCTGGCTGGCACGCCCACAAAGGGAGGCCTCGCATGATCAGCGTTTCCCACCTGCGTAAGGAATACGAGGCGGCGACGCCTCTCAAGGACATGAACTTTGAGGTGGAGAGCGGGGAGTGCATCTCCATCATCGGCCCCTCCGGCTGTGGCAAGTCGACGCTCTTGCGTTGTATGAACCGGCTTGAGGAGCCCACGAGCGGCACCGTCTTCTTTGAGGGACAGGACATGGGCGCCAAGGACTGCGATTTGGCGCGCATGCGCCAGAAGATGGGCATGGTGTTCCAGAACTTCAACCTCTACCACCATATGAACGTGGTGGAAAACGTCGCCTACGCCCCCGTGAAGGCGCTCGGCCTCTCCAAGGCCGAGGCTTATGAGCGGGCCATGAGGCTCTTGCGTGCGGTGGGCCTGGCCGACAAGGAGCTGGCCCGCGTGGACGAGCTCTCGGGTGGGCAGAAGCAGCGTATCGCCATCGCCCGAACGCTTGCCATGGACTGCAAGGCCATCCTCTTCGACGAGCCCACGAGCGCACTCGACCCCACGATGGTTGGCGAGGTGGCCTCGGTCATCAAGCGTCTCTCCAAGGATGGGATGACGATGCTCATCGTCACGCACGAGATGAACCTTGCCCGCAACCTCTCTACTCGTGTTCTCTACCTCGACCAGGGAATCGTCTACGAGGATGGCACGCCCGAGCAGATCTTTGGCGCTCCCAGGCAGGAGCGCACGAGGCGTTTCGTGAACGGCATGGACGGCTTTGAGAAGACCTTCCACCGCGACACGTTCGACTACCTTGGTTACATCAGCGAGGTGAACGCATTCGCCCTGAAGAAGCTTTTTACGCCGAGTCTCGTGAACAACATCCAGATGACCATCGAGGAGGTCTACCTGCAGACGGTCCTCCCCGTGCTTGCGCAGGATGCCGAGGCAAGCATCCGTCTGGACTACTCGGAGAAGGACGCGAGCTGCGAGATCACCTTTGCCTGGGAGGGCGAGGCGCAAGACCCGCTGCCGGGAATGGACAAGCTTTCGCGTGACCTCTCGGCCTTCGCCACGACCGACCTGGACTACCGCTACACCGAGGCCGGCAAGAATCAGATCGTCGCAAGGGTCCATCCGTAAGGCGTGCGTTGCGAATAGCGCGCCGCGGCTGCGGGACGTCAAACAAAAAGCGGGGCCACCTTGGGGTGGTCCCGCTTCGTGTTATCTGGCGGAGGAGGAGAGATTCGAACTCTCGAGACGGACGAGCCGCCCAACGGTTTTCAAGACCGCCGCATTCAACCGCTCTGCCACTCCTCCAAAAAGAGCTATCCCATCTTACCCGAAACACCTAGGAAGCGCCCGTGGCTTGCGGCAAGGTAAATCCGTGTTTTGGCGTCCCTTCAAGCCACGGCATCATTAGCCCAGAGGGGCCAAACCGTGTTAAGGCGCCCATTCAAGCAGCGGCACCATTAGCCCAGAGGGGCAAACCGTGTTGAGGCGTCCCTTCGAGCCGCGGCATCATTAGCCCCCAAGGGCCATGCCGGAGTGAGAGGCTAAGGGAGATTTGCGAAGCAAATATGTCCTCGATCGGAGGTATGGCCCTTGGGGGCGGCTGTGACGTCAGCTTGCGCCTAGTACTCCGGGTTCGGGTCCTCCACCTTGTCTACCTCCTGGAAGGGAGCGAGGGTGGAGACCATCTTGATGGGCTTGTCGTAGGGGTTGTTCACGAAGTGGACCTCGCCCGGGCCGATGTGAATGAAGTCGCCCTCGGAGAGGGTGTGCACCACGCCATCGACCACGATGTCGACCTTGCCCTCGAGGATGAAGAAGTTCTCCTCCATGACGTTGTGGTGGTGCGCCTGGAAGTTCTGGCCGGGCTGGAACTGCACGAGGGCATAGTTCATGCGCGGGCCCTTCATGAGGTACTTGGGGCCGGAATCGCCAAAGCGGTACTCAAAGTCATTCTCGTTGACGACGAAGGTCTCTGCCATGGTCCTCTCCTTTTCCCGCCCGATGGGGGTTCGGGCGAAGTTGCTGCAAGTAAAGCCCGGCCGCCTGCGAGCGACCGGGGCAAATCATACGTCTTACAGGCCGGGGGCACGCCACATGCTCTTGGTGGTGCCGGCCTCGCTCAGGGCAAACTGTGCCTTGTAGACCTGCTTCCACGTGGCGTAAAGCTCCTCGTAGACATCCTTGTTCTCGGGGTTGGGCTGGTAGGTGGTGTCCCACTTGACCACGTGCGCGGCGCCCTCGGCGATGCTCGGGTAGATGCCGACGCCGTAGCCCGCGAGCACGGCCGCGCCAAGGGCGGTGGCCTCCTTCACCACCGGCACCTTTACCGGCTTGCCCGTGACGTCGGCCACGATCTGGGCCCAGAGCGGGCTCTTGGAGGCACCGCCTGCGAACACGAGCTCTTCGGGCTCGTTGCCCGTGCCCTCGCGCACAAGCTCGATGTGGGCGCGCACGAGCAGCGCCGTGTTCTCGAGGATGGCGCGGTAGAAGGTGTACTTGTTGTACTTCTCGGGCTCCAGCTCGAAGTTGGTGAAGGTGGGCGAGGAGTGCGTCCAGTGGATGTAGTTCATCACGTCGCTGAAGCAGCACACCATGCCGTAGGAGCCGGCGGGGATGTCTTTGGCCTTCTCGTTCATGACGTCGTAGACGTCGCGACCCTCGGCGGCCGCCTGCTCCTTCTCGGCTTGGCAGAAGCCGTCGCGGTACCAGCGCATCACGAGGCCCGGCTTGAAGGCGAGCGCCTCGTACTGCCAGACGCCGGGGGCGGCGTGGCAGTTCACGCGCACGCGGCAATCCGGGTCGGTGGCGCCGTTGTCGGTGTTGAACTCGTACTGCCAGAAGCTGCCGCCAAAGACGCCGGCCTGGCCGGGCAGGCAGGCGTTGACGCCGATCATGCCAAGCTGGCAGTCGCCGCCGCCCACGACCACGGGCGTGCCCTCGGCAAGGCCGGTGTCGGCCGCGCCCTTGGCGTTGACGGTGCCGGCAATCTCGCCGCATTCCTTCACCTCGCCAAAGATGTCGGTGCGCAGGCCGCAGCGCTCGGCGATGGTCGGGTCCCAGGTGCGGGTCTTGAGGTCCATGATGCCGGTGGTGGAGCCGTTGGAGGGCTCGACGGCCAGCACGCCGGTGAGCTTGTAGATGAGCCAGTCGTTGAACATGCCTATGCGCGCGGTCTTCTCCCAGACCTCAGGCATCTTGTTCTTTACCCAGAGCAGGCGCGGCAGGGCACCCAGGGCGTAGGTCTGGCCGCTCTCGCGGTAGAGCTCGGCCTCGAGGCTCGGGTCCATGGCGATGAGCTCGCCCACCTCGTCGTTTGAGCGGGCGTCGACGTTGGCGCAGGCCCAGATCTCGTTGCCGTCGGCGTCGTAGAGCAGGATGCCCTCGCGCATGCAGGTGGTGGAGACTGCGGCGATGGCCTCCGGCGCGATGCCGGTCTTCTCCAGCACCTCCTTAACGCAGGTGCGGGCGAGGTCCCAGTTGGTGACCCAGTCAAAGTCCATGGATCCGGGCCAGCGGGGATCTTCGTTATGGGTCCACTCCCTCTGGGCCACGCCCACCTGCTCGCCGTCAACCGAGAAGATCACGGCGCGCACGCTGCCGGTTCCGGCATCCATCGCGAGAAGGTACTTGTCCATGACGTTCATCTCCTAGCTCTCTGGTGAATAGTCGAGAAGCCCCTGCGCCGTGTCTTCGTCGGTCACAAGGATATTGAGGTAGCCATGCTTGAGGACGGCGCTCATCGCCGGAATCTTTACCTCGCCACCGGCCACGCCCACGACGTTGCGCATCTCCTGGAGCTTCTCCAGGCTGGTGGAGACGATGCGGTCCTCGATGCTGGTCGCGAGCGGCTCGCCCTCGGCGTCGATGAAGTGGTTGAGCACGTCTCCCACCGCGCCCTGCATCTTGAGCAGAGCAAAGTCGGTCTTGGAAAGGATTCCGTTGCGGATGATCGTGGCGTCCTCGTCCATGCTGCCGATGCCCACCACCGTCATGTCGGCATGGCTCGTCATGCGGTAGACGTCCTGGATGGCGGGCTCTTTGAGCAGTGCCTCGCGCAGCTCCGCCGAGGAGAGGATGAGAGGCGCCGGCGTGAGGTAGAGGTGCATGGCGAACACGTCGGAGCTCGCCTTGGGCAGGTAGTAGCTCACGCCGCCGGTGAGGCTCGTGACGTTGATGTCCGAGCGGCGGCTGGCGGCGAGGTTGTTCAAGATCATGCCGGTCATGTCGCCGTAGCCGATGTTGAGGTAGCCGTCGGCGCGCAGGTGGTCGGCGATGTACATGCTCGCCGCGCGCGCGATGCTGTTCGCGAGGTCTGAGGGATGCGCGGGCGTGGGGACCACGAAGGCGTCCTCCAGGCCAAAGCGGTCGATGAGCTGGCGTTCCACCTCCATGCGCTGCTTGTCCTCCTCGCGGAAGAGGAAGCGAATGACGCCCTCGGTGCGGGCCTCGTCAAGAAGTCGAATGACCTTGGCCCTGCTGATGCCCATGAGCTGCGAGATCTGCTGCTGGGTGTAGCTCTCCATGTAGTAGTACCAGGTGGCCTTGAGCATGAGCTGGTAGTCTGCCTCTGCCATATGACCTCCCCTCACGTGACTTTGGCGAACAATTGTCAGCGGTGCCAACAAAAGTACGGTTTTTCTATACCGCTCAGATTTGATGCCGTCAATTGAGCGGCGCTCTCGAAGCGGTGAGAGGTCGAAGAAGCTAGGTGAACAGCACGAGAATGTTAACGTACTCAAAAGCAGGGCATCTAGGTGCGACTTAACGCGCCCTTAACCTAGCCTCGCAGCGTGCGGCAGGTGCAACTTAGCATGTGAAGTGGGCTTGGCGGGGTTGCTGCGGTGGTCAGAAATACCCATCAAAAGTTGACTTGCAATCAGTGTTCATTTGGCGGACAATCGTCCAACCAGTGAGCAAATCGCCGTTTGTTGGTCAAAAGCTACCGTTCGCTCTCTCGAACGTTTGGCGCGAACCTTTCAATGGATACCGTAAAGTCGTATCGACGATCACAGTCACACCTGTGTATCTGTCCTAAAGGGGAGGGAATCGAATGACAAACGATACCCAGACGACGCCCGCCACGGGCACCGCAGACGCCCTCCGCGAGGTTGTCGAGGACATCAAGAGCCGTGACACGCTCCTTTCCGTGCACGACATCTATAAGTCCTTCGGTACGAACGCGGTGCTTAAGGGCATCAGCCTCGAGGTGCGCCCGGGCGAGGTCCTCGCCCTTATTGGTGGCAACGGCGCCGGCAAGTCGACGCTCATGAAGATCATCATGGGCATCTACTCGGCCGACAGCGGCGAGATCATCATCGGTGGCGACAAGGTAGACATCTCAAACCCCAAGGCCGCCCTGGCACATAGCATCTATATGGTGCCGCAGGAGCCCATGCTCTTCCCGAACATGAGCGTTCGCGAGAACATCACCATCGGCTTCGAGGAGAAGCCCGCCGTGCTCGCCGAGCGCCTCGACAAGGTCTTGGAGACCACCGGCTGGCACATGGAGCTCGACCGCAAGGCCCTCACGCTCTCCATTGCCGAGCAGGGCATGGTTGAGATCCTGCGCGGCCTCATGCGCAATCCCGAGGTGCTAATCCTCGACGAGCCCACCTCCGCCCTCACCTTCGACGAGGTGCAGAGCCTCTTCAACTGCGTGCGCGAGCTGCAGAAGAAGGGCATCGGCATCGTCTACATCACCCATCGCCTGGCCGAGGTCTTCGAGCTGGCCGACACGGTCGCCATCCTGCGCGACGGCATCGTGGCCATGCAGGGTAGCGTCAAGGACTTCACGCGCGAGGACCTCGTGCGCGGCCTGCTCCCGCCCGACGCAGGCAACATCAAGCCCGACAGCGTCGAGGCCGAGACCCCCATCGACTACACGGCCGATCCCGTGCTCGAGCTCAAGAACTTCAGCGGCTACGGCTTCGCCGACGTGAACCTCAAGGTCTACCCCGGCGAGATCGTGGGCATGGCGGGTGTCATCGGTGCCGGCCGCACCGAGATGGCCACCACCATCTTCGGGCGCGACAAGGTACTCGGCGGCCAGGTCCTGCTCGACGGCCGTGACATCACTGGCATGAAGACGGCCGACGTCATCAACGCCGGCGTCAACTACCTGCCCGAGGACCGCTTCGCCGACGCGCTCTTCCGCATCCGCGACGTCTCGGAGAACACCACCAGCTCGCTTCTCTGCGGCAAGAAGATCGGCAAGTTCATGCTCAGCTTCAAGGAGCAGGACAAGATCTCGCAGACCTACGTGGACGACTTCCGCACCAAGGTCACGGGCCTCGACCAGGAGGTCGGCGGCCTTTCCGGCGGCAACCAGCAGAAGATCATCATCGGCCGCATCTTCGCGACCGACCCGCGCCTCGTCATCCTCGACGAGCCCACCCGCGGCATCGACGCCGCGGCCCGTGGCGACGTCTACGCGGTGCTCCAGGAGCTCCGCAAGACCGGCGTCTCGATCCTGCTCATCTCCTCCGACATGGAGGAGGTCGTCTCCCTGGCCGACCGCGCGGTGGTCATGTTCCAGGGGCGCATCAACAAGGAGTTTAAGAAGGCCGAGATTTCGCAGGACGCCCTGATGTCCGCGGCCTTCGGCGTTGTCGACAACGACCAGAGGGAAGAGGTGTAACCGATGGAGAAGGTCAAGGAGCTTCTCAAGGCGCGCGAGCTCACCAGCCTCGTGTTCCTTATCGCGCTGTTCGTCATCGTGGGCATCATGAACCCGCTGTTCGTGAATTCCTCCAACATCGCGGCATGCTTCAACACGTCCGTCGTCTACACGATCATCGCCGTGGGTATGGCGTTCGTGTTGTTCATCGGCGAGATTGACGTTTCGATCGGCTCGAACCTCGGCCTCGTCGCGGCCATCGTCGGCACGATGCTGCGCGATGGCCAGTCTATCGCGCTCGCCGTCCTCGTCGCCATCGCCATCGGCGTCGTCATCGGCCTCATCAACGGCTGGGGCGTCTGCATCATGGGCGCGCCGTCGCTGATCTTCACGCTCGGCGTCAACGGCATCCTGCGCGGCATCCTCTACCTCTACACCAATGGTGCCTGGGTCGAGAACCTGCCCAAGAGCTTTAAGGACTTCTCGTCCGTCACGCTCGTGGGGCCGCTCACCGTGTACTACTGCGCCGTGATCGCGCTCGTCATCGTGATCCACCTCGTGCTCACCCGCACCCGTCGCGGCCGCTACTTCGTGGCCGTGGGCGACAACGCCCAGGGCGCCACGCTCGTCGGCCTGCCGACCCTGCAGACCAAGATGCTCGCCTACGTCATCTGCGCCGTCATGGCCTCCATCGGCGGCGTCATCTTCTGCAGCCGCATCGGCTTCGTCACCCCGAGCTCCGGCAACGGCTACGAGATGAAGGCCATCGCGGCCTGCGTCCTCGGCGGCATCTCACTCGCCGGCGGCGTCGGCACCGTCATCGGCTCCGCCATCGGCGCCGTCATCATGGCCTCCATCTCCTACCTGCTCGTCTTCATGGGCTTCTCCTCCAACTACGACAACGCCATCACCGGCATCATCCTGCTGGCCATCGTGGTCGTGGACGCCGTGGTGCAGCACCGCTCGCTCGTGAACAACCGCCACGCAAGGCTCTCCGCCCGCGTCGCGGCCTCGGCCCCGGCAACGGATGCCAAGCCCGAGAAGGGTGGTGAGGCGTAATGGAGAAGATCAAGAAGATGCTCTCCCGCGGCCAGGCTGGCTGGAACCTGCTCCTCATCGTCCTGATCGTCCTTGAGTTCGCGGTCTTTGGCGGCACCAACGCCAAGTTCCTGCGCCCGCAGCTGCTGCTCACCAGCATCAGCGACAACCTTGCCGTCTTCATGCTGGCGCTCTTCGTCACGCTCGTCATGTGCACGGGCGGCATGGACATCCAGGTGGCCTCGCTCGTGGGCCTCACGTCGATCATCATCGGCGTCTCGTGGCAAGACTTCGGCCTGCCCATCTGGGGCGCCGTGGGCCTCGCGGTCGTTGTGGTGTGCCTGTGCGGCGCGCTCTCGGGCTTCCTCATCGGCTACTGCGGCGTGCAGGCCATGGTCATCACCCTGGGCGGCAGCTTCCTGTACTCCGGCCTGGCGCTTCTGGTCTCCACGCTCTCCAGCACCGCCTCGTACGAGTCCATCGGCGGCTTCCCCGAGGAGTTCCGCTTCATCGGCACCTACTCGGTGGGCGGCGTGATCCCGTTCCAGATCCTCGTGTACGTCGCCATGCTCATCGTGGCCTTTATCCTGCTGCACAAGACCAAGTACGGCCGCAAGATCATCCTCACCGGCGTCAACCCGTCCGCCGCCGAGTACTCCGGCATCAACACGCGCCGCGTGATAATGTCGACCTACATTCTGAGCGCGCTGGCCGCCGCCATCGCCGGCACCGTGCTCACCGCGTACCTTGGCACCGCTAAGTCCGACCTCGGTGGCGACATCACCATGGACATCATCACGGCCGTCGTCCTCGGCGGTACGCTTTCCACCGGCGGCAAGGGCTCCATCATTGGTACGGCCCTGGCTTCCGTGGCCATCGCGCTTCTGCGCTTCGGCCTGCCGCTCTGCTTCAAGATCGGCACCCAGTATCTGGATATCCCGGTGGGCATCCTGCTTGTCGCGGTTATCGTAGGGCGTTCCGCAGCCACCAATACGGGTATAGTCCCTTGGATTCGCTCGCGGTTCGCGAGGAAGGGTAGTTCTGAGGTAAGTGCCCAGTAAGGGGCAAAGATAAGGGAGGTTTTTGTTATGAAGAACATGACTCGTCGCGGTTTCCTTGAGGTAGCGGGCGTCAGCGCTGCTGTCGCGGGCCTTGGCCTCGCTGGCTGCGGTAGCTCCTCCAGCTCCGATTCCGCCTCCACCGACGAGAGCTCCGCCGGCGACTTCGGTGGCATGACCGTCGCCTTCATCCCGAAGGTCACCGGCAACGCCTTCTTCGAGTCCGCCAACGACGGCGCCCAGAAGTACGCCGAGGAGTGGGGCTTCACGGTCGACTACATCGGCTCCAGCTCCGCCTCCGCCGCCGACCAGGTCACCGTCATCAACCAGGCCGTCGCCAACGGCGTTGACGCCCTCTGCATCTCCACGGTTGACGCCGCCGGCGTCTCCGACGCCCTCAAGAAGGCCACCGATGCTGGCATCGTCGTCGCCACGTGGGATTCCGACGCCCAGCCCGAGGACCGTACCCTCATGGTCTCCCAGGGCACGCCCGAGATCCTCGGCCAGATGCTCGTCGACATGGCCGTCGACGGTCTGAAGGAGCGCGGCAAGGACCCGTCTTCCGACACCATCACCTACGTCTGGCACTACTCTCAGGCCACCGTTACCGACCAGAACTCCTGGCAGGTCGCCGCTGAGGCCATCATCAAGTCGGATTACCCGAACTGGAACAACGTCCACGAGAACTACTACAGCAACCAGGACGCCGAGCTCGCCATTACCACCGGCGAGGCCGTCCTTGACGCGTTCCCCGACATCGACCTGATCATCTGCAACGACTCCACCGCCCTCCCGGGCCAGCTCCAGGCTGCCGAGAACAAGGGCTACGACGCCACCAAGGTCACCATCACCGGCTTCGCCTCCCCGCAGTCCATCAAGAGCTACTGCGAGAACGGCACCATCTACAACTGGGGCCTCTGGGACTGCGCCGTCCAGGGCGCCATGGGCTGCTACGTTGCCGCCTACCTCGCCGCTGGCAACACCGTTAAGGTTGGCGACACCATCTCCATCCCGAGCATCGGCGACGTCACGGTTGAGTCCAACGACTCCATCTCCGAGGGCGCCGAGACCGGTGACGAGAACAACGGCGTCGTGCTCCTGCCCGAGCGTCTCGTCTTCACCAAGGACAACATGAACGACTATAACTTCTAAGTTCTAGTTCGCTCGCGGGGTGCCGCCACGCGCGGCACCCCGTTTTGCCCCGTGCATCGCCGTTCCGCGAGGCACGTCGATGCACGGGGCAGACCCAAGGCGCATGCGGGCGGGCAGCTGCCCGGGGCGCCGGCTCCGCGAAACGGCTTTGGCGCGCGTGGCTCTTCCCGTGCCGCGGCCGTCATCAATCTCGGTACCATGCTGGTGGCTCGGCTGCCTGCCGGGCAAACAAAGGGAAAGGATCCTCACCAATGGCAGATCTCGATGGACTCAAGGTTGCTCACGACTACCACGTCGACGAGCCGTTCGCCAACAACCAGGGCTTTTACGTCAAGGGTGCCAACAGCCTCGACTGGGGCATGAAGAAGCACCTCTCCAACATCTTCAACCCCAAGAGCGGCAACACCGTGATGTTTGCCTTCGACCACGGCTACTTCATGGGTTCGACCTCCGGCCTCGAGCGTCTCGACCTGCTGCTCCCCAAGCTCGCCCCCTACGTCGACTGCTTCATGGGCACCCGTGGCGCCATCCGCACCTGCGCCAAGCCCGAGATCGTGAAGTCGGTGGCCCTGCGCACCACCTCCGGCTCCTCCATGCTCCAGGCCGACCTCTCTCACGAGATCGTCGCCGTCGACATCGAGGACGCCATCCGCATGAACGCCGACTGCATGGCCTCCCAGGTCTTCATCGGCGCCGACGGCCAGCTCTCCTCTCTGGAGAACCTCAACCAGATTATCAACGCCGGCATGCGCTACAGCATCCCGACGCTGGGCGTCTGCGCCGTGGGCAAGGACATGGAGCGCACCGACAAGTTCTTTAAGCTGGCCACCCGCATCATCGCCGAGATGGGTGTCCAGATCGTGAAGACCTATGACTGCGAGAACTTCGAGGAGGTCGTCGCTGCCTGCCCGGTGCCCATCGTCGTTGCCGGCGGCAAGAAGCTTCCCGAGAAGGACGCCCTGCACCTCGCCTACGACGTCATCCGCAAGGGTGCCCACGGCGTCGACATGGGCCGCAACATCTTCCAGTCGCCGCACCCCATCGAGATGGCCAAGTGCGTCAACAAGATCGTGCACGAGGGCGCGACCGACGTCGAGGCTTGGGAGATGTACCAGGACCTCATCCACTAGTTGCCGCTAGCGGGCGCGCGGCTGCCCTAGGTTGCCGCACGTAGATAAGCGCATATTGCAGCCCAGACGTTGCACCACGGGCTGCAAGCTCGCACCCGGAGCCAGCTCCCCCTTCCACTGGCTCCGGGTGCATTTGTGTATGCTGGGGGGCGGCGCGGCCGTGAGTTGACGGTTTGCGCCTGAACGTTCGGGCATGCCCCTTGCGGGGGTGCGGCCTGACGATTGGCCCGCCCTTGCGTGGGCGGAGCAAGCTGCGAGCGCGGGGAGGCGCCATGACGGACGAGGACTACATGCGCATGGCGCTTGAGGAGGCGCGCCTGGCTGCCGAGGAGGGCGAGGTGCCCATCGGCGCCGTCGTCGTGCATGGCGCGGAGCGCGTGGAGACCGATGGCGGCGTCGAGCTCGTCGGCGGCGAGGTGGTGGCGCGTGCCCACAACAGGCGCGAGACCGACAAGGACCCGAGCGCCCATGCCGAGTTCGCCGCCATGTGCGAGGCGGCCCGGGCGCTCGACCGCTGGCGCCTTACGGGCTGCACCGTCTACGTCACGCTCGAGCCCTGCCTCATGTGCGCGGGCCTTATGGTGAACGGTCGCATCGACCGCTGCGTCTTTGGCGCGGCCGACCCCAAGGGCGGCGCCCTCGGCACGCTCTATGACGTGAGCCACGACGAGCGCCTCAACCATGAGTTTGAGGTGACCCCCGGCGTGCTGGGGGAGGAGTGCGCGCAGGTGTTGCGTGACTTCTTCCGCGCGAGGCGCGCGAAGAAGAAGGCTGCGGCGGAAGGCGAGGCCGGCTGCGGCTGCTGCTAGGCGGCGGGCTGGCACGGGGGGCGGCTTCGCTTCATATGCGGACGGACCCAGCGCTGGCGTTTGTCACGAGGCATGCGTTGGAATTTGGCGGCCCGCTGGTGCCTCACCAATTCAACCAACCAAAACGGGACGCCGGCTTGGGCCAGCGTCCCGTTTCGTTTGCGTAGCCGTTAGGCGAACGCCTTACGTGTGCCTGCCGTAGCGGCCGCCGCGCGGGCCGCGACCGCGGCTGCGCGAGCCGCTGAAGAGGCTGCGCGTGGGCTTGGTCGTGCTGCGGCGCTCGCTGGGAACGATGCGGCCCTCGGAGTAGCTGAAGCCCTCGAGGTCGAAGAGCGGAACGAGCTTCTTGGTGAAGTACTCAATCTCGCGAAGCGGGCTCACCTCGTCGGGTGCCATGAAGGTGTAGGCCTGGCCGGCCGCGCCCGCGCGGCCGGTGCGGCCGATGCGGTGGACGTAGTCCTCGGGGTCCATCGGCACGTCGAAGTTCACGACGGCGTCGATGCCCGAGATGTCGATGCCGCGGCTCATGACGTCGGTGGCCACGAGCACCTGGAGCTTGCCCTCGCGGAACTTCTCGAGCGCCTTCTCGCGGGCCTTCTGCGGGCGGTCAGCGTGCATGACGTCGACCTTTACGCCGGCGTTCTTGAGGCTCTTGCACACGCCGTCGACGCGCATCTTGGTGCGGCAGAAGACGAGCACGCGCTCGTAGCCCTCCTTCTGAATAAGCGCCTGGAGAAGGCCGAGCTTATCGCCCTGGGTGACGGGGCAGAGGTGCTCGTCGACCGTGGCGGCCGTCTCGCCCACGCGGGCAATCTCAACCACATAGGGGTCGGGAAGCATCGCGTCCACCGTGCCCTTGATGCTGGGCGGGATGGTTGCGGAGAAGAGCAGCGTCTGGCGCTCGGTCGGGCAGGCCTTGACGATGCGGCGGACGCTCGGCCAAAAGCCCATGTCGAGCATGCGGTCGGCCTCGTCGAGCACAAGCACCTGAACGGCGCCGAGGTCGACGTGGTTGTGCTCCATGAGGTCGATGAGGCGGCCGGGGGTGGCCACGAGCAGGTCGCAACCGCGCTCGAGCGCCTTGATCTGCTTGTCGAACTTGGTGCCGCCCATGACCACGACGGTGGACTGGCCGGTCTCGGCGCAGACGACCTTGGTGACGTCCTCGATCTGGCTCGCCAGCTCGCGCGTGGGCGTGATGACGAGGGCCAGCGGGCGCTTGGCCTTTGCGGGCTTGCCGGAGGCGGCGATGCGCTGGAGCGTCGGCAGGGTAAAGGCGCAGGTCTTACCCGTGCCGGTCTGCGCGCTCGCGAGCACGTCGCGGCCATCGAGCACCGCCGGGATAGCGGCCGCCTGGACGGGGGTGGGTTCTGAGAAGCCGAGGGAATTGACCCCGGCGAGGATCTGCTCGTTAAGCCCGAGCTCGGCAAATGAAGTAGTCATAACAAAAAGTATGCAGCAACGCGGCCCCGCATGCACGCGAGACAAAAAGAAAGGGCAGCCAGCGAGTGCCGGCTGCCCCAAAGGCGCGCTGTTTGGCGTGTCTTAGAAGACGGTGATGACGGAGCCCTGGTAGGTCTCGTCGATGAAGGTCTTGGCGGTGGCGGAGGTGAGGGCCTTCACGAGGGCCTTGGTCTTGTCGGACTCCTCGTCGCCGTTGCGGACGGCCACGATGTTGGCGTAGGTCTGGCCAGCCTCGGAGTCGGCGGACTCGCTGGCGAGCGTGGCGGAGGTGTCAAGGCCGGCGGAGAGGGCGTAGTTGCCGTTCACGACGCCGAAGTCGCAGTCCTCGAGGGAGCGGGCCACGGAAGCGGCCTCAACCTCGACGAGCTGGATGTTGTGGGGGTTGTCCTGGATGTCGTTGGCGGTAGCCTCGAGGCCCACGCCGTCCTTGAGGGTGATGACGCCCTGCTCCTGGAGCAGGAGAAGCGCGCGGGCCTCGTTGGTGGCGTCGGAGGGCACGGCGATGGTGGCGCCGTCGGGCACGTTGGAGAGGTCGGAGCTCTTGCCGGCGTAGATGCCCATCGGCTCAAAGTGGATGGCGGCGGCGCTCACGAGGTCGGTGCCGTTCTCCTCGTTGTAGTTCTCGAGGTAGGGGAGGTGCTGGAAGTAGTTGGCATCGAGGTCGCCGTCGGCGAGGGCGACGTTGGGCTGCACGTAGTCGTTGTACTCGACGATCTTGAGCTCATAGCCCTCGTTCTCGAGCTCGTCGCGCACGGCCTCGAGGATCTCGGCGTGCGGGGAGGGGGAGGCGCCGACGGTGATGACGTTGTCCTCGGAGGAGGACTCGGTGGTGGCGGAAGTGGAGGAGCTGGAGCTGCCGCAGGCGGTGAGGGCCAGGGCGAGGCCGGCCACGGCGATGACGCCGGCGCCGTGCTTGAGGTGCTGCTTGATGGACATGGTCTTTCCTTTCGTTCAGCTGACTTACAGACAGAATTTTCTATGCGAGTGCCTAGGGGCCTGGCGGCCCGCAAGGCTAATCACCGGGTTTGGGAGCGCCCTTGGG
>CAVIES010000009.1:8433-31111 GCA_963641675.1 Anaerovoracaceae bacterium | reverse complement strand
ACATTAAGTCACCTCCGGCTCATGCGGAATCTCGCGCGGCGCGGCACCCCCTTGCCCCCGGCTAACGTTGCCGACTAGCGCTCTTCCAGCGGGACGTAGGTGTGGTTCTCGATGACGGAGTTGTAGGCGGGGCGGATGATGCGGCCGCTTCCGTAGAGCTCCTCCATGCGGTGGGCCGTCCAGCCGGCCATGCGGGCCATGGCGAAAATCGGCGTGTAGAGGTCCTCGGAGATGCCGAGCATGGAGTACACGAAGCCGGTGTAGAGGTCGATGTTGGCGCAGATGGGCTTGTTGGTGCCGCGCACGCCGCGCACGATGTCGGGGCTTAGGCGTTCGATGCCCTCGATGAGGGCAAGCTTCTCCTCACAGCCCTTGAGCTCGGCCAGGCGGCGGGCATAACCACGCACCACGCGGGCACGCGGGTCGCTCTTGGTGTAGACGGCGTGGCCCATGCCGTAGACAAGGCCGGTACGGTCGAAGGCCTCGCCTCGGGCGATCTGCTCGAGGTAGCTCGCAAGCTCGTCCTCGTTGGACCAATCGGAGACGTGCTCTGCCACGTCGGCGATCATGGCACCCACCTTGGCATTGGCACCGCCGTGCTTGGGACCCTTGAGCGAGCCCATGGCGGCGGCGTAGGCCGAGTAGGCGTCGGTGCCCGAGCTGGAGAGGACCCTGCAGGTGAAAGTGGAGTTGTTACCGCCGCCGTGCTCTGCGTGGAGCATGAGCATGACGTCGAGCATCATGGCTTCCTCGCGCGTGAAGCCCTCGTCGCCGCGCAGCACGTCGAGCACCGTCTCGGCCATGGAGTTTCCCTGGCGCACGGGCGGCACGGCAAGCTCGGTGCCCTCCTGCACCGCGATGGAGGCGGCATGGGCAATGGCGGCGATGCGCGGCAGGCGCGCGAGCATGGAGATGGAGACGTCCACCTCGTGCTGGGCGCTCGTGTCGTCGGGGTTCTCGTCAAAGGCGTAGAGCAGAAGCGTCGAGCGGGCGAGCACGTTCATGATGGAGCTCGACTCGGTGGTGCGCGGGAAGAGGCTGAGGTAGCCCGTGGGCAGCTCGCGGCGGGAGTCTATGCGGGCGTTGAAGTCCGCGAGCTCGGCCGCGTTGGGCAGGTGACCGCTCACGATGAGGTAGGCCATCTCCTCGTAGCCGAAGCGGCCGGCCTCATGCGTCTTGTTCACGAGGTCGTCCAGACGGTAGCCGCGGATGATGAGCTCGCCCTCGTCGGGCACCACGACGCCGCCGTCCTTGTTGTAGCCGTGGACGTTGGAGATGGTGGTGAGGCCCACGAGCACGCCCGAACCGTCGGCGTTGCGCAGGCCGCGTTTGACGTCGAGCTCGCGGTAGAGCCCCTCGTCCACGGCGTCGACGCTCTTGAAGCCCTCATAAAGGCCGGCGCTCTCATCGGGCAGGCCGAGCGAGGCCTCGGAGGAGGGCATGGGTGTGACGTCGGTGGCGTGCAGGAGCGCCGAGGTGTCCTTAGGTGTGAGGATGCGGCGTACCATGTGGGCGCGCAGGCGGTCGGCAGCCGTGGGGCGCGGGCGCGAGGCAAAGGTGGACATGGCGGGCGCCTAGAGGCGGTACATGAACTTGAAGACGTCCTCGCGCTGGATCGTGATCTGCACGCCCAGCTCGCCAGAGAGCGCCTCGAGGCCGTCGTGGATCTCTGCGAAGTCGGCGCCGTTGAGGTCCACCAGCGTGGTCATCGTGAAGAGACCCTGCAGAATGGTCTGCGAGATGTCGAGGATGTTGACGTTGCGCTCGGCCAGAAGGCCCGCGACGGCGGCAACGATGCCGGAGCGGTCGGCACCAAGGACGGAGATGATGGCACGGTCGCTCGTGGCCTCTGCGGTCTTGTTCTCGTCGCTCATGGGTTCCTCGCAATTCTTGAGTGGGTGCGGAAATTCGGGCAATTGTACCGCACCGTCATTGCGTGGCGGTAACGGCCTCGATTTCCGCCTCGCTCATGATGCGCGTGCCGGTGGCCCAAGCGTTGAACATCACGAGCGAGTAGCCGTCCATCTTGGCGGCGATGATGCGCGCCACGAGCGAGGCCGCCCAGGCGCCGCCTGCTAAGTATGGGTTGCAAAGCCAAAGCCTCGCCAAATGAGCGTAGGGGTTAAACCCCTTGCAGCTTGCGGACGGGGCCAGCTCCTGGAGCCCCGCCGTCCAAGCGAGAGGTTGAAGCCCTGCGGATGCGCAAGATACCTGCATAATGGTTTTTAAGCAAACGCAGCGGGCCGCATGGCCGGCAGGCATATACCGGAGGACAGATGAGCGAGAACGCAGAGACGCCCAAGACCGAGAAGAACGGGGCGGCGGCCACCACGGGCGGCAAGGGCGCAAACCTCAAGGCCAAGAAGGGCACAACCGACAAGAAGGTCCCTCTCATCGTGCGCGCCTACGCCGTGCTGCTCATCATCTCGGCGCTCCTCTCCCTCATCGTCTTCTTTGCCGCGGCGGCGGGCCTCACCGTCCTCGCGCTCGCCGTCATGGACGACCCCACGGCGCTTGCCACCAGCAAGGAGCTCATAAGCGGCATCGCCAGCCAGCAGACCACCCTCTCCATGGGCCTCATGGCCGCGCAGATCGTGGTCTCGCTCATCGTGGCCGTGCTCTCGCTTCGCGTGGGCAACTCGCTTCTGCACAGCCGCCGCCGCAAGGTGGCCCTGCGCGTGCGCGTGCTCTTCTGCTTCAGCGTGGCGTCGCTTCTGATCAGCATGATGCTCAACGGCATCTCCACCGTGCTCATTCCCGATATCGTCGAGCTTGGCGTGCTTGCCGCGCTCTCCGTGCGCATCGACCCGTCCCTGCGGGCCGAGCGCAAGCTCGAGCGTAAGATTGACGAGTTCGAAAACGCAGAGGACGTCGAGGAGGGCATCGAGGGCCGCGACCGCACCGGCAAGGGATATCTCGACCTCAACTTCTTCAACCTGTTCTGGGAGTTCGTCATCTGCTCGGTCTTGGGCCTCATCCTGGAGATCATCTGGCACATGGTCGTGGTTGACCCCGGCCACTACCAGGACCGCGCCGGCCTGCTCTACGGGCCCTTCTCGCCCATCTACGGCTACGGCGCGGTGCTCATCACCATTGCCCTGAACCGCCTCTACAACAAGAACATCGGCGTGGTATTTGCCGTGAGCGCCGTTGTGGGAGGGCTCTTTGAGGCTTGGGTGAGCTTCTTCATGCAGCTTGCCTTTGGCGCCGTGGCCTGGGACTACAGCAACTACAAGATCTTTGGCACGCCCGACCCGGTGGCCGTGCTCATGGGCGGGCGCACCTCAACGTTCTTCCTCATCATCTGGGGCATCCTGGGCCTCGTGTGGATCAAGGCGTTCCTGCCGCTCCTGCTCAAGGTGGTGAACCGCATCCCCTGGAAGCTCCGCTACGGGCTCACCGCCGTCTGCGCCGCGCTGATGGTGATAAATACCGCGATGACGATGATGTCGCTCGACTGCTGGTACGAGCGTGTGAGCGGAAAGGCCGCCAACACGCCGGTGGAGCAGTTCTTTGCCACCTACTACGGCAACGAGTGGATGGGGCACCGCTTTGAGAGCATGACCATCACGCCCGAGGATTCCGCGCGCGTGAGCCCCGCAGGCGACGCGGCCGGCAGCACGGACACCGCCACCGGCGAGGCCGCGACCACAGGTGAGGCGGCAACCGCCGCGGCAAGCACCGAGGCCGCGACCTCGTAGTTCCTCATCCATAGATCGCGCCGGGCGCCGCTCGTCTTCGTGACGGGTGGCGCCTTTGCTTTGGCTCGCAGAGGTGCGAGCGCGTGCAAAAAGCAACCGTCGCGGCACATCACCGCAGCTCGGCCTCCGCAGTGTATGCCTCACCCCCAGCACGGACGCACACGGCTGCCAAAGGCCCGCGCCCGCTCTGCCCACAAAAAGTTTACCAATTGCAACTTTTCGTCCCACGCAGGGCATTCTCGTGTTAGTGTGTGCTGAGTTACCTATGGCTAACTATTCGACAGCAGAGAGCTGCCGGCCATAGGCACGCGGGAGGCACCATGACGCTGGACATCTCTGGGCTCGAGCACGCCATCGTGAGGCACTGCTCCCCCACCCTGGCGGGGATGAAGCCGGGATGCCTGTTCAACGTCCCCGGCGCCTTTGCCGCCAATGCCGGTGAGGAGCCGGCGCGTCTGGCCGCTTGGAGCGAGGCCAGGCGTCGCTGCGAGACGCTCGAGGCGCTCGTAGCGCAAGCAGAGGCGTCGCTTGCGCCCACCGGCGTGCACGTGCGCGTGCTCGCCTGGCGCGAGTGCGGTGCGCTCGTCTACGTCTACCGGCCTGGGCTCCTCGGCGCGGAGCTCCGCGACGGGCGCGTGGCCGCGCGCCTGGCCGAGTGGGGCTACCGCACCCAAGGCACCGGCTGGCTCGAGCTTGCGCTCGCACGGCTCGGAAAGCGCCTGGGGAGCTGCCACAAGGGCGAGTTTCCGCACGAGGTGGGGTTCTTCCTCGGCTACCCCTACGAGGACGTCATGGGCTTCATCGAACACGAGGGCCGCGACTTCATCTGCTGCGGCTGCTGGAAGGTCTATGGCAACCAAGAGCGCGCCGAGGCCTGCTTTGAGCGCTACAAGCGCTGCACGCGCGCCTTTGAGGCCCTGCTCGAGCGAGGCGTCGCGGTGGCCGAACTTGCGGCGAAGGCGGCCTAGGCCAGGCGCCACACATCACAGACCAGACCCGATTGGCGGGTTAGGAGAGAAAGGGATTGAACATGAGCAAGGTAGCAGTGGTTTTCTGGAGCGGCACTGGCAACACCGAGACCATGGCCGGCGCCGTGGCCGAGGGCGCACGCGCGGCCGGCGCCGAGGTTGACGAGTTCCAGGCCGCCGACTTCGGCGCCGACGCCGTGGCGAGCTATGACGGCATCGCCTTCGGCTGCCCCGCCATGGGCGACGAGGAGCTCGAGGACGGCGAGTTCGAGCCGATGTTCGAGTCCGTCGAGGGCGCCCTCGCCGGCAAGAAGGTCGCCCTCTTTGGCTCCTACGACTGGGGCACCGGCGACTGGATGGAGACCTGGAAGGAGCGCACCGAGGGCACCGGCGCCGAGGTCGTCGAGACCGTCATCGCCAACCTCGAGCCCGATGACGACGCCCTTGCCTCCTGCAAGGCACTCGGCGGCGCGCTCGCCTAAGGCGACACGGCAGGTTTAGCCTGCAGATATACGGAACGCAAAAGGCGCCGGAGGCAGATGCCCTCGGCGCCTAATTCATGGCTGCTAACTCGCACCCGTGAGGAAGCCTACTCCAGGCCGTCCTCATACGGGAGCAGCTCGGCGAGGTAGCCGCGCTCGCGCAGGGCCGCCTCGATCTCGTCCAGCTCGGCCTCGGTGTCGGCCGCCACACGGTGGAAGTGGTAGCCACTCGTCACCGTCATGAGCGGGAAGCTCTTGCCCGTGCGTATGCTCTCTAGATAGCGCTCCACGCCCTTGCGGCTGCGGATGTCGAGGTCAGCCGTAATCTTTCCGTAGACGCGGTGGTTCACCATGACGTTCAGCACCGAGCCTCCGAGGTCGACGATGCAGGTGAGCTCGTCTTCCAGCTGCTCGGGCGTATGGTGGACCTTGAAGAGGCGCGTGGGGACGGCAGGCTCGCTCGCGCCCTCGAGCAGCACGTAGCCGCGGCTCGTGGCAACGATGTCGTGGCCGTCGGCACGCAGGAGGGCGATGTCTTGCACCACGACCTGGCGGCTCACGCCCACGGCCTTGGCGAGCTCGCTGCCAGAGACGGGCGCCGAGGCACCCTTGAGCTCGGCGACTATGGCATCCCTGCGCTCACTACCCGTCATCTAGCACCCCTCGTCGCACGATTCGGGAGACGCGGCACGCAGACGCAGGTGCTTGAGCGAGAGATCGAGGATCGGCGCGGAGTGCGTAAGCGCACCCGAGCTGATGTAGTCGACGCCCAGCCCCGCGAGGGCCCGGATGTTTTCCGCATCCACGTTTCCCGAGCATTCGGTCTTGGCACGGCCGTCGATGAGCTCGATTGCCGCACGCATCTCATCGTATCCCATGTTGTCGAGCATGATGATGTCGGCGCCGGCCGCAACCGCCTCACGTACCATCTCGAGGCTCTCGCACTCCACCTCGACGGTCGCCGTGAACGAGGCATGGGAACGCGCCGCGGCAACGGCCTCGGCCACGCCACCAGCCGCGTCGATGTGATTGTCCTTGAGCATCACGGCAGTGGATAGGTTGTAGCGATGGTTCTTGCCGCCGCCGATGCGCACGGCCTCCTTCTCAAAGACGCGCAGGCACGGCGTGGTCTTGCGCGTGTCCACGAGGACGGTGTTCGTGCCCGCGAGCGCCGCGGCCATTCTTCGCGTGTAGGTGGCGATGCCGCTCATGCGCTGGAGGAAGTTAAGCGCCACGCGCTCGCCGGAGAGCAGCACGCGAGCGTCGCCGTACACGGTGGCGAGATGCTGGCCGGTCGTGACCTCGTCGCCGTCTGCCACCTCGGCCTCCACGCGTGTGGAGGGGTCGAGCAGCTCAAAGGTGCGCGCAAAGACGTCGAGGCCGGCGATGACACCGTCTGCCTTGGCGATAAGCTCCACCGTGGCCTCGCGGCGCGTGGGGCACACGGAGGCGCAGCTCACATCCTCGAAGGTGATGTCCTCGCGAAGCGCCTGCAAGATGATGTCGTCGGCGTTAAGCCTCATGGTGATTGGGTTCATGGCTAGTCCTCCTTGCAGAGCGTGTCGATTGCGAGCGTGGTTGCGCCGCAAGGGCGGTGATGCCCGTCGAGCGCCGGCTCGCCGGCCTCCTCCACGGGCAAGCTCTTGCCGGTAAGCAGCTTGTAGGCGGCACGGCGCGCGAACACGAGCGACTCCAGCAGGCTGTTGGAGGCGAGGCGGTTCCTGCCATGCACGCCGTTACAGCTCGTCTCGCCCGCGGCATAGAGGTTGGGCATAGTCGTGGCGGAGTCTCCGTCCACCCAAACGCCGCCCATGAAGTAGTGCTGCGTGGGCACCACAGGAATGGGCTCCTCCAGGATGTCGCGGCCATCCTCCAGGCAGCGCTCACGAATGTTGGCGAAGTGGCCACGCACGACCTCGCGCGGCACCGGCTCAAAGCTCAGCCACTCGTGCTCGGCGCCGTCCGCCTTCATCTGCTCAGAGATCGCAGCCGCCACGACGTCGCGAGGCTGCAGCTCGTCGGTGAAGCGCTCGCCTGCGGCATTCAGGAGCACGGCGCCCTCACCGCGGCAGCTCTCCGAGATGAGGAAGGTGCGGCCGGGCCGCTCGGAGAAGAGCCCCGTGGGGTGGATCTGCACGTAGTCCAGGTGCTCCAGGCGAATGCCGTGCTTGGTGGCGATGTAGCAGGCATCACCCGTGAGCTGCGGGTAGTTGGTGGAGTGCGCGTAGACGCCCCCGATGCCGCCCGTGGCCCAGATGGTGTTGGCTGCGCGAATCTCGAAGGCATTGCGGGCGCTGCCCGCCTCGCCCTCGAGCTCGTCGGCCGGGACGCAGGAACCATCCTCGCTTACCGGCAGCGCTAGGACGCCCGCACAGGTGCCCTCCTTCTCGAGGATGTCCACCATGGCCACGTGCTTGAGGATGCGCACGTTCTCGAGCTTACGCACCGCGGCCAGGAGCTTGGTCGTTATCTCCTTGCCCGTGATGTCGGCGTGGTAGGCGATGCGCGGGCGGGCATGCGCGCCCTCGCGCGTGAAGTCGAGCGAGCCGTCCGGCTTGCGCTCAAAGTCCACGCCAAGCGCGATGAGGTCGTTGATGACCGAGCGGCTGGAGCGAATCATCGTGTCCACGCTCTCGCGGCGGTTCTCGTAATGGCCGGCGCGCAGTGTGTCCTCAAAGAACGAGTCGTAGTCGCCGGCCTCAGGCAGCACGCAGATGCCGCCCTGGGCGAGCATGGAGTCGCACTCGTCCACCTTGCCCTTGCTGAGCATCACCACGCTCATGCTCTGCGGCAGGTTGAGCGCCGCGTAGAGCCCGGCCACGCCGCAGCCAGCGATGACGACGTCGCAGTTCATGTCCTCGTATTCGTCCATGGCCTACCTCCCCGCGTACTCGAGCATGCGGTCGAGCGTGAGTTTGGCCTGCTCGGCAGCTTCCGCATCCACGCCAATCTCCACCTCACCCGTGCCCGTCGCCAGGCATGCCACGAGCTTCTTGAGGGAGATCATGTCCATGTTCACGCAGGTGGGGCGCGTTGCAGGGAAGTAGAAGCGCTTGTTTGCACCCTGGGTGCGGCGCTCCAGCTCATAGAGCACGCCGGCAACCGTCACGATAATGAACTCAGTCGCATCAGACTCCTCGGCGTACTTGATGATGCCTGCGGTGGAGCCCACGTAGTCTGCCTCGGCCAGCACCTCGGCCTTGCACTCGGGATGCGCAAGCACGAGCGCGTTAGGGTGTGCCAACACGGCCTCTTCTATCTGCTCGGCCGTGATGACGTGGTGGCGTGGGCAGTAGCCGTTGTTGAGGATGACGTGCTTCTCAGGCACCTGCTCGGCCACAAAGCGGCCGAGGTTCTGGTCGGGGATGAAGAGGATGTGCTTCTGCGGCAGCTCAGAGACGATCTTCACGGCGTTGGAGCTCGTGACGCAGACGTCGCTCCAGCTCTTTATCTCCACCGTGGAGTTCACGTAGCAGACGACCGCGAGGTCGTCGCCGTACTCCGCGCGGGCGGCATCCACCGTCTCGCGCTTCACCATGTGCGCCATGGGGCAGTCGGCCGCAGGCTCGGGCAGAAGGACAGTCTTCTCTGGGTTCAAGAGCTTTGCGCTCTCGCCCATGAACTCCACGCCGCAGAGGACGATGGTCTCTTGCGGCAGACTCTTGGCAAGCTTTGCCAGGTAGAACGAGTCGCCCACATAGTCGGCCACGGCCTGGACCTCGGGTGCAACGTAGTAGTGGGCAAGTATCACGGCGTTGCGCTCGCGCTTGAGCTTCTCAATCGCTTCTGCAAGCTCCGCCGGAACGAGCGCCGCACGCTCCGCGGCCGTCGTGCACGAACCCACGCCATCGGCCACAAGCTGCGCCAACTCCTGCGCCTCGGCCGCGCCAGACGCCAGCTCCTGCGCCTCGGCCCCAGCGCGCACCAAACAATCCTCTGCCATGCCATCCCCTTTGCCAGCACGGGCGCGTTGCCCAACAAAACCCGTGCGCCAAATTAACGGCTAGCAGTATGGCACCAGTCTTTACACCTGACAAGACACCTGTAAACCAATCAGACAAACAGCGCTTGGAACGAACCGGCTACAATCCCTCGGCAAAGATGGCAAGCCTTGCCCTTACCTCGGGAGACAGCTCTTCCAGCAGCTCTTCCGCTTCGGGAAACCCCTCGAAGCAAAGGTCGTTTGCAGCCGTCTGCATGGCAGGGAGGAGCTCCTGCTCAAACGCCTCGTACATCCCCTTGGCAACGCTACGGGCGATGCCGATCGTCAGGAGCCTCTCGCGAAGCATCTCCCCCGTAGCCTCGTCAATCACGCGTGAACCGCCAAAAGAGACGCCCATTTCGCGCTTGAGGCTCTCGTACCTTGTTGTGCAGACAACGTCATAGAGCGGCGCCAGCCTGATTTGCTTCCAATTGGCGTTGTATAGCAGCGACCAGTTCTTGAGGTGGTTGTCGCAGTTACCAACAAGGAAATCGAAGAGCTGAAAATATGCGAGAGCAAGGCGGTCTTCAAAGGGACTTGCCGAGTACTTGTTTACGGCCTCAGCCATCTCTGCAAGATAGTGGACGCCCGTGGGCTCGTACTTGAGACCAGAGTCATAGCCACAGGCCTGGCACATGTCCTCCTGGTGAAGACGCTGAGGTATTGGACGCCCTCCGGTATCCTGCAAGGTTGCGCCCTCAAAGGTGCGGTCATAGCGTTCCACCGCAAGAATGGGGTTGCGCCCCTCAACGGGAATGAGGAAGCACTTCTCCGCAGGAAGATCCATCAATGCCGCCGTGCGTACAAGCAGGGCTTCGCAGAGGGTCTCGCCCGGAAAGGCGTCAGAGCATGCCTTGAGGATATGCGTCGAGGGTGCGCCATCCTTGGGCAGGAACCAACCTTGCGTTGGCGCCGCGCCCGCCTCATGGTAGAGGCCCACCTTAGACTGTGCGCCCGCAAGCGAAATACGACTCCTGAGCGACAGATCGAGCGCCACCTTTGCCGGTGCGGATGCCAAAGCAGACACCTGCTCAAACGTTAGGGACTCGTACGTTTTCCTAAGGCCATCGACCTCCGGCTCCTCAGAGAAGAGAAGCGCACCTATCGGTTCGTTCCGTACCTGGTCGAGAATCGCAAGATAATCGCGCTTGTCAGATCTCGCCACATCTGCGACGTCTTGGCGAAGCGAGCCTTCCGGAACGAGTCCGTCAAAGAAGGCTGCCGTAGCCTTTGCATCAAAGGCGCCCTCGCCCAGAGGAAGACGAACGGAGATGGGGACAGCCTCCGAAGTGCCCAGGAAGGCCTCGTCATAGGCAAAGCGCGCCTCGCGAGACTCGCCCTCCAGCATGCCCACTCGCTCGTACGAGCCCCGGTTCTCGCGAAAGACGTACAGCGTCATCGTTGCGCCTCCCCCACGCTCAAAATCAGGTCAACGCCCAGTACCATGGCATAGTCGAGCACGACGCCCATGCCAACAGAGCCACGGCCACGTTCAATGTCGCCAATGATGCGGGCACTGTGCGCGCAAAGATCAGCTGCGGTCTGCTGCGTATAGCCAAGC
The DNA here is from genome assembly GCA_963641675.1 of Anaerovoracaceae bacterium. Classification (GTDB taxonomy): domain Bacteria; phylum Actinomycetota; class Coriobacteriia; order Coriobacteriales; family Atopobiaceae; genus Parolsenella. The sequence goes on along the minus strand of CAVIES010000009.1, from coordinate 20,417 downwards.
TCGCGGCGTCTACGGCGAAGCATCTCGCCCATCTGCTTAGGCGTCCTCGCAACAGAGCTCTGAAGAGGGCGCTCACCCTCCTTGAGGTGGACTCCGTTCCCGAGTGAGACTTCAAGCATGCCAATCTTCCGCATACCAGCCATACGAAACTCCAAACCAAAATCTTCCCGAACGGGAAGATTATAGCCATTTTTCAAGAATCTTCCCGAACGGGAAGATTCTGCTCAAAACAAAAGAATCTTCCCGTTCGGGAAGATTCTTGGGCTACTCCTTACAAGAACGCTTCGCGAACACTACTCATAGTTGCGCTCGACTATCTCACCCAAACGGGTCTCGTCGTCTTTCTCGTCGGTGCTCACGTAGTCGATGATGTCTCCTGGTTTGCAGCGGAGAACCTGACACATCGCCTCGAGCGTGGAGAAGCGCACGCCGCGGACTTTACCGGTCTTAATGCGGGAGAGGTTAACGGTGGAGATGCCGATCTTCTCGGCAAGCTCGACGGAGGTAATTTTGCGTTCGACCATCACACGGTCGAGGTTGATTACGATGGGCATGTCACTCACGTTTCTATATCAAAAGCCAAACCAGCTGGCCTAAAGGATGTTATCAGAGTCCTCAAGCAGGGCGTCGCCATAGCGGAAGACTGCGGAGAGGCAGATGAGAAAGATGCCGAACGCGACAAACAACAGCCAGCTGCCCGGATACTCAAAGTCTGTGGAAATGGACTCAATCGTGAACATGACCTTGGGCAAGTGGTTGATCCAGTTCGGGACGAACTCGCCAACAACACCATAGATGCCCATAATTAGGCCAACGAGAGCCAGGCGGATGCTTTGGCCGATACCAAAGGGTGCCACACCCCTGCCGAAGTGAAAGAAGAATGCTGCCAAGAGCAAAAAGACAACAGCACGAGCTATCGCCATGCCTGTCTTGTATGCCATAGCGGCTCGAGCGTTCTTAATATCCCAGCTAGACACGGTATAAGCTGCAACATCAAACGCAATGTATAGCATATACAGCGCAATAACGGCCATCAGAGCCACAGAAACCCAGCAGGCCCACGCCGCTGCCTTGCGTCTAAATCCTAGTGAGTTCATCTTTACCTCCATGGTAAACAATTGTTACGACTTGTTGTTATCGTAGCACGTTAATTCTAGAACGTGTTTCAATAACTCTAAATTAAAGGAGGTGGTGAATCGACACCAACAGGACACGACAATGGCGGCAAAGGAGAGGGATAAAATGAAGACTCTAAAGAAGGCAATTGCACTTGGTCTGGCCTCACTCATCATTTGGAGCTCTACAGTCGTCCCGGCAATCGCAGCAGAATCGGCTGCGGCCGAAGATGCAAGCGCGGCAACCGATATAACAACGAAATCGCTGCTGAATCTAACTGAAGTCATTAGCTTTAGCTGCGGCTTTAAACTCAAAGTCAGCTATACGACAAACGATGGCTACGGAATCATCACCAACATCCGCAGCACGAGCACATACTACTGCCCGTCCGACGTTAAGTCGCCATCCTGGTCATACCAGAAGATGAACGGCGGGAAGTACTACCGTTTTACTCTCTACTACACATACAACGGCGTTACTTCCAAGCAGTACGCAAATCTCTGGGCGTAGCCGAAACACAAAGATATGCAAGAGGGTCGAGGCGCCTTACCTCGACCCTCTTGTTTTAGAACGTGATTCCGCCCTTCCAGTCGCCGTTGTTTTTGGCGGCGTGGTTGCGGAGGTTTTGGACGGTGGCCTCCATGCCGTGCGGGGCGTAGCCGTCAAAGGTGGAGAGATCCTCCGGGATGTAGGCAGCAAGGCTCATCTCGGCCGTCTGCTGCGGGTTTTCCGGCGCAGGGCCAGGCACGGCGACGTAGGCGTTTACCTTGGCGCCCTGGGCGCCAAGCTTCACCTCGTACTCGCTCGTGGGGTCGCCTGGGTGATCGGCGCGGGCGTCGCGACTCTCCCACGTGAGGTTGTAGCCAGCGATATCTACCTGCGTAAGGGCGAAATCGAAGAGCGGCTGGCTGTCGGTGCGCAGACGCACCTCGCCGCCCTCGCAAAGCACCTCGCGGTAGTCCATGAGGCGCTCGAAGTTAACGAGTCGCTTGGCCGAGTCCTTCTTGCGCGGGAACGGCGTGGGGAAGTTGAGATAGATGCAGGAGAGCTCGTCGGGCTCAAACATCTCCTTGATGCGCATGCCGCTGCCCGGCACGAAGATTACGTTGTTAAGCCCGCACTCGCAGCCAGCCTGCGCGGCATGCGCCATGCAGATGGGCTCGGCGTCCATGCCGATGAAGAGCACCTCTGGTTCGCGGCGAGCCATCTCAACCGTAAAGGCACCGCGGCCGCAGCCGAGGTCGAGCCGAACCTCACGGAAGGGCCTCTCCCCCACCGGCGCGCACGCCCAGGCCCACATGCCGCGCCAGGCATAGGGGTTGGTCTCCATCGCGTCGGCATAGCGCTCGAGGCGCTCCTCCAGCACGAAGTTCTTGGGCAGGCGAATGTGCAGACCGCGCATGAGCTTCCTAACGTAAGAAATTGCAGCTACAGCATTCTACAAAAAAGGACGCGCCCACAGGCTCCCCCCTGAGCCTGCGGGCGCGTTGCCTTATGGAGTGGACGGAGCCGCAGGCGAGGCGGCTCCGTCCGGAAGATCACTAGCTAACGAGCGCTTACTCGTTGTCGCCGGCGGTCATCTGGGTGGCGGAGAGCTCACCCTCGGTGGCAGCGGCGGCGTCCGGCCAGACCCAGCTGGTGAACTCGGGCACGTCGTAGCCCTCGTCAACGGCGAACTGGAAGGCGTCGGTGCGGAACTGCTCCCACTCGGCGATCTTGTCGGCGTACTTGTCGGCGTCGATCATGCGCAGGGCGTCAGCAGCGAGGGCCCAACGGTCCATGTTGTTGAGGCGGAGCATGTCGAACGGGGTCGTGGTGGAACCCTTCTCCTCGTAGCCGTGGACGTTCCAGGCGTCGTGGCCCGGACGGTTCCAGACGAGACGACGGACGGTGCCGGCGTAGGCGTGGAAGGCGAAGAGGACGGGCTTCTCGCCGGCGCCGAAGAGCTCGGTGAACTCCTCGTCGGAGAGAGCGAGGTCGTTCTCGCAGACGTTCTGGATCTTCAGCAGGTCAACGACGTTGACGTACTTGGCCTTGACACCCTCGCCCTTGAGCATGTCGAGGGCAGCGAGGGCCTCGAGGGCCGGCACGTCGCCGCAGGTGCCGAGGACGATGTCGGCGTCGGCGGTGGACTCAGCGGAGCTGGCCCACTTCCACTCGGCAGCGCCCTTCTCGAGCTCGGCCTTGGCCTCGTCGACCGTGAGGAAGGTCGGGGCGGGCTGCTTGCCGCAGAAGATGGCGTTCACGCAGTTCGTGGACTGGTAGCAACGCTCGGCAACGGCGAGGGCCATGTTGGCGTCGCAGGGGTAGTAGGCGTTGACGACGTGGGTGTCGTTGGCCTTGTTGAGCAGGACGTCGATGAAGCCCGGGTCCTGGTGGGAGAAGCCGTTGTGGTCCTGACGCCAGACGTGGCTGGAGAGCAGGATGTTGAGGCCGGCGATGGGCTTGCGCCAAGGGATCTCGCGGACGGTGGCCTCAAGCCACTTGCAGTGCTGGTTCACCATGGAGTCGACGACGTGGATGAAGGACTCGTAGGAGCTCCAGACGCCGTGACGGCCGGTGAGCACGTAGGCCTCGAGGAAGCCCTCGCACTGGTGCTCGGAGAGCTGCTCGACGACCTTGCCCTGCGGGGCGAGGAGCTCGTCGTTGTCGCCGTCGGCGTAGTAGCCGCCCTCCCACTGCTTAACGGTGTACTTGTAGGCGTCCTGGAGACGGTTGGAAGCGGTCTCGTCGGGGCCGAAGATGCGGAAGTTCTCCATGTTGTTGGCGAGCACGTCGGCGGTGTAGGCACCGAAGACGCGGGCGGCCTCGGTGGAGCCCCAGCCGTGGCCCTTCTCGGCAACCGGCACCTCGTGAGCGTGGATGTCGGGCAGGACGAGGTCCTCGCGGACGACGCCGCCGTTGGCGTTGGGGTTGGCGCCGATACGGAGGTCACCCTCGGGCATGAAGGCGGTCACCTCGGGACGGATGGCGCCCTTCTCGTCGAAGAGCTCGGCAGGCTTGTAGCTCTGCAGCCAGCCGCGCAGCACGCGGAAGTGCTCGTGGGTGTCCTTGGCGGACGCCAGCGGCACCTGGTGGGCACGCCAGGAGTCCTCGGTCTTCTTGCCGTCGATGTGCTTCGGGCAGGTCCAACCCTTGGGGGTGCGGAAGACGATCATCGGGTAGACGGGACGGGTCTCGTCGCCGGCCATGGCGTTGGCCTTGATGTCGCAGATCTGGTCGAAGACCTCCTCGAGCAGCGCCGCGAAACGGGCGTGGATGGAGGCGTGGGACTCGTTGTCGAAGCCGGCAACGAAGAAGTGCGGGTCATAGCCCATGCCCTCGAAGAAGCTGGTGAGCTCCTCGTCGGAGATGCGGGAGAGAATCGTGGGGTTGGCGATCTTGTAGCCGTTGAGGTGCAGGATCGGGAGCACGATGCCGTCGGTCTTGGGGTTCACGAGCTTGTTGGACTGCCAAGAGGTGGCAAGCGGGCCGGTCTCGGACTCGCCGTCGCCGACCACGGCGACGCAGAGCAGGCTCGGGTTGTCCATGATGGCGCCGTAGGCGTGGGAGAGCGTGTAGCCGAGCTCGCCGCCCTCGTGGATGGAGCCGGGGGTCTCAGGGGCGTAGTGGCTGGGGATGCCGCCGGGGTAGGAGAACTGACGGAAGAACTTCTGCAGGCCAGCCTCGTCGTTGGTGATGTCCGGACGGATGTCGTAGTAGGTGCCGTCAAGCAGGGACTGAGCGGTGCCGGCAGGGCCACCGTGACCAGGGCCCATGAGGAACACGGCGTTCTGCTTGTGGTCGGCGATGAGGCGGTTCACGTGGCCGAACAGGAAGTTCACGCCGGGCGTGGTGCCCCAGTGGCCAACGAGGCGGTGCTTGACGTCGGGACGACCGAAGTCGCGGGTCTCGCCGGTCTTCTCATCGGTCCAATCGGAGCGCATGAGCGGGTTGGAACGGAGGTAGATCTGACCAACGGACAGGTAGTTGGCGGCACGCCAGTACAGGTCGACGCCCTCGAGCTCCTTCGTGGGGACCGGGCCGTCCATCTTCTGCCAGGGGGTACCAATGACGGGATGTGCCATGTGCCTCTCCTCTTTCTGCGCGGGTTTCCGCGCGTCTCGTGCCCCGTTGCCGGGACGCTTGCGTGCCTTGGCCGGTTGCAAGCCCCAACGGGTTCGTCATAGGGGTGACGCCCCGCTTTCTTGGCCGTGCCAGCGCACGCTCTTTGACTGACCGAGACCGGAGTATATTCGGGTAAATCGTTTTACCTAACGAAAATCCGAAGCGCTTACACGGCGCCTAACCGTTTAACCCCGCGAACGGTAGTTTTTGGAATGCGGGCGGGCGGTTTGGCGACGCCAGGGGCGTGCTCATTTAACTAGATTCTTAATGATGCGCTTATCGGCTTTCATTGCCTTTACGCTGCGGTTATATGGAGCTTGAACGCACGCGCCCATGTGAGGTTTTTAACGCCGCGCGTAACCCGAGCTACACGCCATCGGCAAGGTTAAACACCGAGCGCCGAGCGCATAACCACGCATGCACGCCGCTAGAGTCTGCGGACGCTGTCCTTGATGACGAGCTTAGGGTTGAGCACGACCTCGTCGGGGCCCCCAAGCTCGCCGGAATCTGACTCAGCGATGCGCTGGAACAGCAGCTCGAGCGCCGCTTGCGAGAGTTCGGGCACGTTCTGCTCGATGGAGGTGAGTGCCGGCTCAAAGAGGACATCTGCGGCGGAGTTGTCGTAGCTCACCACACTGATGTCGCGCGGGACTCGCAGGTTGTTGGCATAGAGGCGCTTGAGGAGGCCGAGGGCGATGTTGTCTGAGCTGGCAAAGACCGCCGTGACGTCTAGGCTCGCGAGCTTGGCCGCCGCCTCGTAGGCGCTCTCGATGTAGTACTCGCTGTTGAGCACGTAGTCCATGTTCATGGCAAGGCCCGCCTGGCCAATGGCGCGGGCGTAGCCGTCCAGGCGCTCACGGCCCGTGTTGGAGTTGGGGTTCACGATGCAGGCGATCTTCTCGTGGCCCTGCTCCAGCAGGTAGTTCGTGGCCAGATAGCCGCCAAGCTCGTTGTTGAAGCGCACCTTGTCGCAGAAGAGGCCCTCGATGAAGCGGTCGACCATCACGAAGGGCGTGGGCAGGTGGCTGAGGTCGGCCAGGAGCTGCGAGTCGGTGGCGAACTCGTCGGAGACGACGATGAGCAGACCGTCCACCCCACGGTTCACGAGCAGGCGCACGAGCGCGGCGTCGTTTGCGGGGTTGTCATCTGAGTTGGTGATGATGAGGGCGTAGCCGCGCTCGCGGCACTTGAGCTCGATGTTCTTGGCAAGCGAGGCAAAGAAGCGGCTCTCGATGTTGGGGATGATGAGGCCGATGGTGCTCGTGTGCTGCATCACGAGGCTGCGGGCGATCTGGTTGGGGATGTAGCCGCGGCGGCGCGCCACCTCCATGATGCGCTGGCGGCTCGCCTCGCTGATCTTGCAGGGGCGGTTGTTGAGCACGAGCGAGACCGAGGTGACGGAGAGGCCCACCTCCGCGGCGATGTCTCTGAGCGTGACCTTTGCCACGTGCCGCACCTCCCCTTCCACAAGCCCTCGCCGGCAGACATTCATCAATATCGTAACGCCTGCTTGTTGCAGACGTAACGGCTGGGCAATGAAAGCCGCCTACCCTTTAGGCACACGATGCCACTTCTGAGCGGAGAAGAACCCATGCACACCATCCTTTACGTAGGCTCTTCCACAGACCTTTCCTACGAGCGCGAGCTTTTGGAGGAGTGGGGCAAGCGCGATGTGCAGCTTGCCTCCTGCACTGAGCTTGCGACCGAGCTCGAGGCCACCGGCACGGACGGCGCTGTCGTCTCCGGCCCCGACCCGCTCGTCGGCGTCTCCGCCGTGGTGCTTGAGTACGGCGAGCTTGGCGCCGAGGCTCTCGCCGCCCACCCCGACCTCGCGGCCGTCGTGATCCTGGACGACGAGAACGCCAACGTCGACGTCGCGGCGGCCACCAAGGCAGACGTCTGGGTCACCCGCGCGACGAAGGGGTCGTTCCTCTCGCGCCTTCCCTTCGTCCCCAGCCAGAACCCCGCGAAGTCCGCGCGCAGGAACGCCCTGCAAGACGCGCTGGCCGCAATCGCCGGCGAGCGCCCGAGCGGCCGCGTGAACGAGCTCTAGGCAAAAGACGCCCAGCTGGGCGAGAGCGCAACTCAATAGGCGCATTACGTACGCCGACGTGCGACCACCTTGCCCGGTGGCGCTTGCGCGTGAATGTAAGCCGCTTGGCAGTACGGGCGGTTTCCGCCCAAAGATTTATGCCGGTCGGCTTATAGTGTGTCGAAATAAATTGCGACAAAGGACACACGATGAAGTGCCACGAGTGCGGAAGCGAGCTCCCCTACGGCGTCAAGGTCTGCCCCAAGTGCGGCGCCAACCCGCTGGAGGCCCAGGCCAAGGCAGAGGCCGACGGGGCCGAACAGGGCAAGCGCGAACCGATGAGGAAGAGCCAACTTGCGCTCGCCGTCGTCGGCGGCATCGTCATCGCCGCGCTCGCCATCGCGGTCTTCGTCCTGCCGCAGCTGCTCACCGGGGATTCCTGGAACGGCACGATGGCCTACGGCAGCAAGACGCAGACCATCTTCAGCATCAGCTCCGACATCAACAAGTTCACTATCGAGGACTCCGGCTACAAGATCACCGGCACGCTCGCAACCACGGAAGAGACGAGCTACGGCGACGTCTACACCCTCACCGACGTGGACTGGGGTGACTGGGGCGACGACACCTTCAAGTCTGACAACATGAGCGCCAGGAGGATCGAGCTCATCATCCCCAAGGGCGCCGGCGCGGAGAACCCCTATGGCACCTGGTCGATGGTCGTCTACGCCTATAACTCCAGCAAGGGCAAGTACTACGCGAAGAGCACGACCCTCAACCTCTCGCTCGACGGCGACGGCAGCTATGACACCGTTACGGTAAGCGACGTGGCCGAGAGCAACTCCTACGTGGCAACCCCCTACTCGCCGCTCTACAACCCCGAGAAGTACGGCACCAAGACCGACTTCACCTGGACCAAGGACGAGAACAACGTGTTCACCGTCACCGCCGGCGACGATACGAACACCCTCACGTTCAAGGACTAGCCAGCAGCCGTGGCCGCGAGGCGGAGGTACGGCTAGTTAGGAATGGCGCTCGACATCCAGCTGGCGTGGCCGAGCTCGCGCATGAACGCGTCGGCCGAAGAGCCAAGCGTAACCTCGTTGATGACGTGCAGGTAAATCACGCACTCATAACCAAAGGCCGTAGCGCCGACAAACAGCACCTCGATGGGCATGCCCTCGACGAGCCTGTCACCAAGGGCGCGTTTGCCGGCGGCCCTAATCTGTTCCGTCACGGCGTCGAGGTCGGCATCGTGCCTCACGACGAGGTCGACCTCGCAGCGGGAGCAGTACATGTCGTCCGTACGCGAGACGGTGGTCTTGTTGAGCACCGAGTTAGGAATGACGTGCTTGTTGCCCAGGCGGTCGATGATGGTGGTGTTTCGCCAGTTCACGTCGGTGACCGTACCCGAGTACTCGCCCACCTCGATGTAGTCGCCGGGCTTTACCACCTGGAACATCATGAGGCCGAGGCCGCCGATGACGTTAGAGACCGAGTCTTGCATGCCGAGCGAGAAGACGAGCGAGCCGACGCCGAGGGCCGCGACGAAGGCCGTGGGCTTGATGCCAAAGACCGGGTCGAGCACGGCAAGTAGGCCGAAGAGGTCGATAAAGAAGCGCACGAGGTTGATGAAGATGCTCGCGTTGGGGAAGTTGCTCCTCTCGAGGAAGTACGAGAGCACCTTCCTCACGTAGTGCGAGACCGTCACCGTAATGAGCAGCGCGATAAAGAGCAGGCAAAGTCTCTGGAAGAGGTCGCCCACGGTAATGCCCAAAAAGGTCATCTTTGCGAATTCGGTCATCTAGTTACCCACCTTCACGATCGGTGCAAAGCCCTTCATAAGCTTCTTAATCTTACCCGTACGGGTGAACTTCACCTCGATGACGTCGCCCTGGGCAGAAAGCACCACGCCCGGGCCAAACGTCTTGTGCGAGACCTGGTCGCCCTTGGCAAAGCCCTCGGAGGCCTTGGCCTCGTCGCGGCGGATGCCCGTCTTGGGGTTGTTGGCAAACGGGTCCTCGTCTCGCCTGTAGCCAGAGCCGATGGCCGGGCCATCGTCCTCAAACGCGCGGCCGAAGCCAAAGGTGGCGCCGCCGCGCCCGCGGCCGCCCAGGGCAGAGAGCGGCATGCCGGAGCCGGCAGGAACGCCCGAGGCCTTACCGTAGTTGCCCTCGCTTGCCGCGCGGAAGCTCACGCCGCCTGCGCGGCCCTGCGCGTTGCCGCCGGCGGAACGGGTGGCCGAGCCAAAGACGGCGCCGCCGTAGGCCTCGGTGCCGCTGCCGTAGGTGCCGCGGCGGTCTCCCCTCTTCTCCCAGCCAACGCCCGAGAAGCCCTCCGATCCAACGCCCACGAGCTGGATGTCCTCGCTGGGGATCTCTCGCAAGAAGCGGCTCGGCGGGTTGGCCGTGGTGGCGCCGTAGGTGCGACGCGTGGCGGCGTAGGTGAGATAGAGCTTGCGCTCGGCGCGCGTGATGGCGACGTAGGCCAGGCGCCTCTCCTCCTCCACGCCGGCGGGGCTGTCCTCGTGGCCGCCATGCGGGAAGATCGACTCCTCCATGCCGGCCACGAACACGACGGGGAACTCCAGGCCCTTGGCCGAGTGCACCGTCATCATCGTCACTGCGCTAGTGGAGCCGGCAAGCGCGTCGAGGTCGCTGCGAAGGGCCAGCCACTCCATGAAGGCAGGAAGCTTCTCGGAGGCAACCTGCACGTTTGGGTCCACCGGCTGGGCGGGGGCGATGGCCTCCGCCTCCGCGCCGGGCATGGCATCGAGCATGCCGGCCTCGCGCAGCTGCGCCAGGCTCTCGAGCGTCTCGGCCACGTCGTTATGGGTCTCGTCAAACTCCTGGGCCACGCCGAGGAACTCTCGGATGTTCTCGATGCGACCGTCGGCCTCCACCGTGTGCTCGGCCTCGAGCGCGCCGATGAGCCCGGCATCGTCAACGATGGACTCAATCACGCGGGCAAGCTCGCCGCTCTTGGTGCGCGCACGCTCGATCACGCCCGTAAACTGCGCGAGCGCCGTGCGGACCTTGGCTGTGAGCAGGCTCTCCTCGGCGATGCAGGCCTGGCAGGCCGCCAGGAACGGCACGCCGTTCATAAGGGCGTAGCTCTGGATCTTCGCCACGCTCGTGGAGCCGATGCCACGCCTCGGGGTGTTCACCACGCGCAGGGCGCTCACGTCGTCGGCCGGGTTCACCACGAGCTTGAGGTAGGCCGTGACGTCGCGGATCTCCGCGCGGTCGAAGAAGCGCGTGCCGCCGACGATCTTGTAGGGCACGCCCGCGCGCAGCAGCATGTCTTCCAGGATTCGGCTCTGTGCGTTGGTGCGGTAGAACACGGCCACGTCGTCGTAGCTCGTGCCAGCGTTATGCAGCTTCTCGATCTGGGCGCCGATCCAGCGGCCCTCGTCGCGCTCGTCGCTTGCCTGGTAGGCGCTCACCAGCTCGCCATCGCCGCGCGAGGTGAAGAGGCGCTTGGCCTTGCGGCGGCTGTTGTTGGCAACCACGGCGTTGGCAGCGTTCAGGATGTGGCCGTAGGAGCGGTAGTTCTCCTCCAGCTTCACGACCTTGGCGTCGGGGTAGTCCTTCTCAAAGTCGAGGATGTTCTGGATGTCGGCGCCACGCCAGGAGTAAATGGACTGGTCGTCGTCGCCCACGACCATGAGGTTTCGCTGGCTGGCGGCAAGCATGTTCGTGATCTCGTACTGGACGTGGTTGGTGTCCTGGTACTCGTCCACGCTGATCTGCACGAAGCGGTCGTGGTACTTCTTCAAGACCTCGGGGTGCTCGCGCAGGAGCTTGTGGGCGTTCACCAAGAGGTCGTCGAAGTCCATGGCGTTGGCGCGCTCGAGCCTTGCGGTGAGCTCGCGGTAGACGCGCGCGGCGGCCTGGAGCGGCGGCGTGTTGGCGGCGGCCTGGAACTCGTCGGCGTCCACCAGCGCGTTCTTCGCACTCGAGATGCGCGAGCGGATGCCGTTCAGCGGGTACTGCTTGGGCTCAATCTCCAGATCGCTCATGATCTGCTTCACGAGGCGCTTGGAGTCATCGTCGTCATAGATGGTGAAGTTGGGCTTGTAGCCGAGCTTGTCCGCGTCCTCGCGCAGGATCCTCACGCACATGGCGTGGAAGGTGCAGACCCACATGCCGCGCGTGCTGCCGGGCAGGAGCGCGTTCAGACGCTCGCGCATCTCGGCCGCGGCCTTGTTGGTGAACGTGATGGCCAGCACCTGCCAGGGACGCACGCCCTCGTCGGCGATCATGTGGGCGATGCGGTAGGTGAGCACGCGCGTCTTGCCCGAGCCGGCGCCCGCGAGCACCAGCAGAGGGCCGTGCGTGCACTCGGCTGCCTCGCGCTGGGCGGGGTTGAGGCCGGAGAGGTCGATGGAGACCGCGGGCGGCTCCCACCTCTTGCGCGGGGCCGGTGCGGCAGCCGCGGCCGGTACGGCAGCAGTCGCAGAAGATGCAGGCGCCTGGGTCGGCGCATCGCCGGTGGAGAAGAGCTGGTCCATCGCGGCAGGCGCCGGCGTGGCGGCAGGCTGCGCGCCCGTCAAAAAGCTGGGCAGCGTGAGGTCTGCGGCTGTCTTTCTCTGCGGTCCCTGCGTCATGCGCGCCACTCCCTGTGGTCGGTGCCGGAACTCAGCCGGCCTCTCATAGCCACACCAGTCTAGCGTGCGCGCCGGACATTAACGAAAAGCCCCTCGAATGGGCAGAGCTCGTTGAGGCCC